>JANPHP010000282.1:0-18747 GCA_031424495.1 Bacteroidota bacterium
TTCATTTTCATGCAAACGACGTGTGAGATCCAGCACAGTCATCGGCTCCATGCCCAGCATTTCGCAACCTTTGGCATTGGGGCTGCGGTCGTCGCGGCGCAAAAATCCGTCGCCCCAACCTTTTTCCTCATGCTTCACATAAAACACCTTGTGGTTGCTGCTCAGCTTTTTTGCCAAGGCTTTGAGGGCATAGTTGCTCTCCAAAGAGGCGCGTGATGAGCCGATGAAATGGATCGTACCATCCCATTTTTTCATCAACTCGGCGGCGCGTTCGATGCCCTTGTCAAACTCGACCGGCACGTCGCCCTTGACACGTGGCCCAGAGACGCGGTCCATATTGAATTTGTGGATGTCGAGACGACCTGCGTCGCACATCCAGTATTGGTTTACCTCGGCATTGTCGCGGGGCGTAAGGCGCAAGACTTGGTTGTCGCGCACCCATACATCGATGTTGCAACCTTTGGCGCAGCCCGTGCAGACGCCCGGTGTGTACGCCATTTCCCAGACCCTTGCCTTGAACCTGAAGTCCTTGCTTGTGAGGGCGCCGACAGGGCAGATGTCGATGGTATTCATTGAATACGCGTCGTCAAAAATCTTGCCTGGGCCTGTGCTCGGATAGTTTTTCTCGCCACGACCGATGATCGTGAGCTGATCTGTCTTGGAGATTTCCTCGGTGAAACGCACGCAACGTGTGCAGTTGATGCAGCGCTCGGCGTCGAGCACGACATTGGGGCCGAGCTCCACACGCTTGGGCTTGTGGACCTTGCTGGATTCATAGCGGGAGCCTTCAGGCCCATACTTGTAGGTCCAGATTTGCAAGGGGCACTCGCCAGCCTGATCGCAGATCGGGCAATCCAGAGGGTGGTTCACGAGCATGTACTCGAGCACATCCTTTTGATAGCCCTTCACCACCGTGCTGCTCGCGTGGGTTTTCACCACGAGATTAGGCGAAAGTGGTGTGTTGCAGGCCGTGGCAGGCTTGCGGCCCCAGTTCACGATCAGCTGACCATTGTCGTCATATTTCAGCGCACCCGTCGCGCGATCGGTCATCGGATAACCGACCTCCACCAAGCACATGCGGCAATTGGTGGGGATAGACATGGCGGGATGGTAGCAGAAATAGGGAATTTCGACTCCGTGGTCGAGGGCAAATTGAAGGAGCATGGGCTGCCCTTCATAAGAAAATGCCTTACCGTCGATGGTGATCTGTGGCATGCGAATATCCTAATTTGAACCTATACTTATTGAGCAGCCAAATTTAGGGCTTTTTTGCTAGGAAAAAAGAAATTGACGCGGATTCCTAGGGCAAATGCAAGCGATCGGTATCCGCGCAAAACCACCCTCATTTTGTCGGGAAATACTGCGGATAAGCCACTCTGAACTCGGCCAATGACCATGATTGCTTTGAACGCAGGCTGTAGATGCGTTCGATCCAATCCAGATTCCACCTAAAAGGCATGATCACCTGCTCTCCACCACCGGGCAAACTCGCTTGGGGGCCAGCAATGCCGATATTGATCTTGGTAGCGACGGGCACATTGATCACGGCCTCAAACTCCAGGGTGTTGCCCCAGGCGAGCTCGATAGCGAGGTCGCGGCGGGTCGCGGCGGTGTCGCGGATCGTGTCGGGCGAGACAAATGAGCCGCCCGGCATTGCGATACCGCCAAATGCGCGGTACATTTTCACGGGTAGGGTCGTCACGACAGTCTGGTATTTGTTGTTGAGGAAGGTCAGGCTGTCGTTGCCGAAGAGGTTTTCCCGAGGCAATAGGGCGACTTTGCCAGCGAGCGAGGGCGCGAGCAGAGCTGGTGCGCTCGATTTTTTGCTCTTCGCGGGGCGAGCATAACGATCGAGGCTGGTATTCAGTGTTTTGGCGATGCTCTCAGCGTAGGCGAGTTTCGGGAAGAGCTTGAGTTTGCCTTGGTTCAGGTAAATGCGGGTCTGCCCGTCGAGTTCATAGACGCCCAAGAATTCCTTGTCAAAATTGCTGGCTTTCACTGCGCGGCCCGTGGCATACTGTGCGGCTTGGCCAAATTGGAGGAGGAAAAATTTTGCGGGATCGTATTGCTTAAGTGCGGCAAAATAGGCCGGATAGTCCGCCACGGCAGGCATGACCTGCATTTTGGAGAAGCGGTAATGCTTTTGGAGCGCCTGCTGCAAATTCACATTGCTGATGCGGATGGATTCCAAATAGGCTGCGCGCTTGGCTTCGCCGCCGGCATGGTCAAATTTGCGCAAGACAAAGCTATCGGGCAAAATGGGCGCCACGAGCAAGGTGCCTTTTTGGATGCGCACTGCATCTTCTTTGAGTTTGCGCAGTTTATCGCCGGCCTGCGCCGATTGCGGCAGGCTCAATAGCAGCAGCGCCAACAAAAAAGCATAAGCTACTGACGCAAAACGGTGTTTTTGTGACATGCTCCAAAGATAGAGCAGAATTTGCAGAATTTTCTGAATCGAGCATGGGGTTGAATTCTGAGCAGAATTTGCAGAATTTTCTGAATCGGGCTTGGTTTTGAATTCTGGGTGGCTAGTTGGGGTTGTGTTTTTTAAACCGCAGAGTCTGGGTTGATTGATAACTTCTCTCTCTCTCTGCGGTCTTTAGGGTCTCTGCGGTTTTTTACTGACCACCGCTACTTTCATGGGTTGCAAGCATGTTATTGAAAAAAAATTCGTGTCGTGGTGGCTGAAATGTATTTTTGCGCGATGTTGTTCAGCTTGGTCATTCCTACCTATAACAACCTTCCCGAACTGAAAAATTGTCTCTCGGCACTCGATCAGCTCGTCGGAGGGGATTTTGAGGTGCTGCTTGGTGTCGACGGTTCGACCGATGGCACAGTGGATTGGCTTGCTGCACAACAATTTGCATTCCCTATCCATGTATTGCAACATGCAGGTGGCATCAACAAAGGTCGATCTGCCACACGCAACCTCGCATTGCCCTACATTCAAGGCAAATATGTGCTTTTCATGGATTCAGACATGGAGGCGCAAAATGATCTGCTGGACCGTCACCGCAGTTTTTTGGAGCAGGGAAATGTCGTCTCGATCGGCACGGTGCACTACCGCAACCGTGCAGGCAACCCTTGGGTGCGCTATACATCTGAGCGGGGCGTCGCCAAATATGCCCACGGCAGTGACGTACCTTTCCATTATTTCATCACCCCAAATACTGCCCTTCCTGCGCGCTTTTTGGTGGAATGTGAGGGTTTTGATGAAAATATCAATCGCTATGGTGGTGAAGACATGGAGCTCGGCTACCGCCTGCAAAGCGCTTTTGCCCCGCGTTTCATTTTCAATGCCGAGGCCGTCGTCACGACGACCCAACCCAAAACACTCGCTGAGGCCCTGCCGCAACTGCGCGAATATGGCGCCACCGGGCTGCGCTACATCGTGGCCAAGTGGCCACTCCTCGACCATGTCTATTGGGTGCATCGCTGCCGCAGCAAGCGGCTACAAGACCGCTTGTTTGAGTTGCTCACGATGCGGCCGTTTCAGGCGGTCGCGCACGGACTCATGAAGGTGACACCGTTTTTTGTGCAGAAATTCCTCATCAACTACTTGGTGGTGAGTAATGTACATGAGGGATATCGCAGCGGAGAGTATTGATTCAGTACAAGCATTCGCTCACAAAACCATCCGCGCCAAAGGACAATCATCGCATTGCTTGCCCTTTTTGTATTTCTTGCAGCACTTCGATTTTTTGGATGTGCTGATCTTGATCGGGGCTTCCTGCTGCTTTTTGGCCAGCTTTTCGAGCTGCTTGCGGGCTTTTTTTGCGGCCTTTTTAGCGGCTTTTTTTTCCTTTTTTGAGATTTTGGGTTCTGCACCCGCGATTACGGGTGGTGCGTCCACGGCGATCGGCTCAGCCCTTTTGAGGGGCTTTTTGCCATACAAGGCCGCCAAGCGATCTGGATCCAACAAACTCATCCTTTCAAAAATAGCAGCTTTTAAACCAATATGCTGGAATTTGTAAGCAGCATCATCCGCCTGCATCCTGAAAAGAAATCGCGTGCCCTTCCGTTTTCCAGCATTCAGTTCGTAATTTCGCGGAGCCGTTTTGGCATGGCTAATTAACGCTGCCCACTCATGAAGCGCTATCCTTTTAAGATCAAGACCGTCGACCGTTGGGACGACGACGGCGAATTTGAAGGCATGGTACAGGGATCCATCGGTCGCATGGAACTTGCCGCAAAGTATATGCTCAATCCTGAAGAGCTCGCCAAATACCCGCCCGGATCGGTCGAGGAGGTCTTGTTTGAGCTGGAAATCGCCGGCAACAACCTCCAAGTCGTGGAGGAGGAAGAGCGGTTTTTGGAGCAGGGCGATGGGCACCACTATACTTTGCAAGGCAAGGTCATCGACATGAACGACCACTCCATGCTCGTGCGTGCCAACATCGACATGGCCGTTGCCATCGACGAGTTTCCACCAGTCACTGAGTTTGGCCACGAGATCGAGATCGGCGACACCATCTGGGTCTACGGCGAGATGAACATCGTCTTCAATCCCGACACCTATGCCAATAAGTTTTGGGATTGATGCCTCAAGGGGTGATTTGCTTTGAATGCCCAACCCTGGACACGGTCAGATGATCTGAAGCCTGCCCCTTGGGCTTGGCTACCGCTGTTGGGAGTGTTGGGGATTGGTGTATTGTGGACTTTCCTGTTTTATTTCCGGGTGAATGTGCCGCCATTTGAGGATGCCGCGATGCTTTTGCGCTACGCGCAGCATCTTGCAGATGGCAAGGGCATCGTCTGGAACGTCGGTGAAGCACCCGTCGACGGAGCCACCGATTTTCTCTTCATGGTCATGGTTGCAGCGCTCACCCGGTTGGGCATGCGCGTGGAGGCGGCTGCGCTAGCGCTCACGCTGCTCGCTCATGCCTGCACGGTCGCGCTGGTGTACCGCATGCACCTGCGCTGGCGCGTGGGCGATGCGCGCTCACATGCATGGGCGGCGACCTTGAGCGCGCTCGTGGTTGCGACGGGGCCGGGGCTCAACTATTGTGAGGCACTTTTTGGAACGACGGTCTTTGCGCTGGCCGGACTGGCTACGTTTGCGGTCTTTTTGCGGCTGCTGGATGGCGAACCGACTTTTCAGGCGGTTGGAAAATTTGCTTTTCTAGGGCTGCTTACCGGATTGATCAGGCCGGAGGGCGTGATTTTGGTCGGGGGAATGCTGGGTAGCTTGATGTGGATGGCGCCTGCTGGCAGGCGTTTGGAGATTCTCAAGCCCTTTGTATTCCTTTTTGGCTTGCCGGGCATGGCCTATTTTGGGTGGCATTGGTGGTATTTTGGGCATCCGCTCCCTAATCCATTTTATGTGAAAGGTGGCGGGCTCATCTACTTGTCGAGTCTCAAAGCATCTGCAACGGCGCTGCTCAAAATGGGCAGCGTCTTGCTACCATTGCTGGCGCTGGGACTGCTCCCCAAGGATGGACGCAAAAAACGCATCGCGCTTTTGCTGCCCATCGCCTTGTTCGCAGTGGTCTGGGTGCTCATGTCGAATGCGATGAATTTCAGTTTTCGGTTTCAGTATGTGTTGATGCCGATTTTGTGGGTCGCTTGGTGGCCGGTGCTGGTCAAGGGCGCTGATTTTCTGGTAAGCAAATTCAGGTGGATTGCTTTGCTTTTGGTGCTGGGCATCGTGGGTTTTCAGGGTTGGACTTATGCGCTGAGGCCCCGCATCCATCCCGATGGCCGTGCTGCGCTGGGTTGGGCCTTGCGGCCTTGGCAGTCCCAGGGCTATACCATGGCGATCACAGAGGCTGGAAACCTGCCCTTTTTCAGCGATTGGAAGGCGATCGACACCTGGGGCCTCAACGATAGCCGCATCGCCCACGCCGGAGGCGTGGACCGCAAGCGTTTTGAGACCGAGCGGCCTGTGTTGGTGATGATCCACGATTATTACTCGCCAGGCAGACCCAAGCTCAGGCCTGAAGAGAAGTGGGCCTTGATGACCGATTCGCTCCTGACTTACATGCCCACCGATCAATATGAACTCGTCGCTTGCTGGGGCAGGACTTCGGAGAGTACACATTTCTATTATTTGCGCCGCGACATTCCTGATTTTGTGGCCCTCAAGCAGCTGATCACGGGTTTTGCCTACGATTGGTACGAAGATGGGCTGCCTGCACAGAATTTTTTGGGTAAGGGGGAATGATTCGGGAACTTTGCCGCTCAATTATGGTTTTGAAAGCATGAAGCAATTTGGAATACTGTTGGCAATGCTGCTGCTGGGCCATGGCCTGCTCCAAGCACAGGGCTGCAAGGCTGCAGATGCCGCGTGGTCCAGTCCTGGGCAAACGCCGACCCTGCTGGCGATCATCGTCGGCAATCAAGAAGATTTGAGTTTTAAAGCATGGGGCTTGCTCGCTGAGGGTATCCCCGCTGAAAACATCGGGCCTCGAGCAATCCATTTTTTGCGTGCATACAAGACGGCTGAAGCGCGGGCGGCACTTGCGCCGCGCGTCGCAGCCTTACAGGCGATCTATGCAGACTCCACGCAAGACAGCATCGCCGCCGATGACCTCGCAACCTTGGAGGTCGCCGGCATGGGTGCCATTTTGGGGATGGACATGACCGAGGCTGTCGATGTCTTGACCATGGCGACACGGCTCAACCACGGTGCCACCTATTGCAGGTGCCGCATTGCCTTGCTCGTCGCCCGTTACCTGCAAGCTTATAACACCGAGGCGCCGCTATGGCCCTACTTCAACGGCGGCTTTTACAACTACCTTCAAGACTCTCTCCGTTGGAAGGCAGATGCCGCCAATCCTGAAGAATACGTGACAGCGCTCACCGTCGTGTCTCAGCTCTATCGGCTGCGCAGCAGCCGAGGGGAATTGTTCATGGAAATGCTCGGCGACCTCCTGAGCAAGGAACCCAACCGCTTCACCGCCAATTACTTGGCCTCTCTTGCCTATATGCGGGCCGGCTTGCTCGACCCAAAACATCAAGAATCTTATGAGCGCAAGGCCCTCTTTGCCTTGGAGGCTCCCCACCAAAGCGAGCAACGCTTCAACCTCTACCGATTTACCCAGCTCAAAAAGGCCTTGGCCATGGATGTAGATTCTGCCGGTGCACGCCTCCAACGCTTGGTCAAAACAGAGGGAGAGATACTCCGCGAAGGCGGCGATGTCTTTGCACGATTTGGCGGCAAGTGGAATCAAGCGCCGATCACGACGGGCTTTGTGGAGAGCGACCTTGGCAAGCTGCCCGCCATGCTTGCGCAGAGCAAATCGCAGCTAGCGGCCCACGAGGCCGAGGTCAAGCGCTACGCAGGTGATGTGGACTTGAAGGTCGAGGTGAAAAAAGACAATCGCTTCAATTCCTACGCCTTGATTTTGATCGGCATGATCGTGGTCGCGGTGATCTTCATTTGGCGCCAACTCATCCGCGCAGCAAAAACAAAAAAATAAGGCGGGGGGACTGTTGCTTGGTGAGAGAATGGCTTAACTTTCACTATCTTAATTCAATAGACAACAGATGCGCATATTTCTAGGCGGTACATGCAATGGCAGCACTTGGCGAGATGAACTCATCCCCAATCTGCGAATGGACTATTACAACCCCATTGTCGATGAGTGGACCGAAGAGGCTTACCAACGCGAGCTCATGGAACGCGAGATGTGCGACCTCTGTCTCTATGTCATCACACCCAAGGCTACGGGATTCTACTCCATCGCTGAGGCGGCCGATGATAGCAACAAACGCCCCGACAAGACCGTATTTTGCGTGCTCCCAGAGGATGAAGGCTTGCATTTCAACCACCACCAGATGAAATCACTGGTCAAGACCGGCAAAATAATCTCAGAAAATGGCGGCTATTTTTGCGAGGGCATGGATGCACTCGTAGCCTATCTGGCAAGTCGCCAGAAACTCACCACCCGCCTGCGCTAGGCTCAATTTCCCGCATCAGGAGCTTCTTTCTTCGTTTCCATTTGGGTATCCTCTGGAAATGCTGCAGGGGTATTCTCTTCTGCGATCGGTATGTTCAAATGCGAATTGCCTTCCAAATCATCGGTTTGCACGACATAGTTTTGCCACTTTTGATTTTCTTGGCCCAAGATGATTTCGATCCGCTCCATGAACATTGCCTCGGCATTTCGGGATTTGTATTGGCCGCTGCGGGTGAGAAATAGGAATTTCTCGGATTTGAGCGCCTCGGCGCTGCCTCTGAAATTGACCCAGTTTTCATGGTATTTGAAAAGCATGAGCATGCCACTGCAAAAGGTGATGGCGACGCCAAAAAAGCCGACGATCACTTTCATATACCACGATGAGTTGGGCGACATCATCGCTGAGAGGAAGGGGATGGCCGCTGCGAAGCAGATTTCTAGGGCTTTGAGGACGTGGTATTTGCGTTTGGCATTTGCCGCCGCATTGCTCAGATATTCGTATTGGCCGTTTACACGGTCCTCCATGTACTCCTCGATGGTGATCCTTTTCATAGTCCTGAGATGAAGATTTCCCTTTTTTCCATACGGAAATTAAGGAAAAAAGTGAGCATTCAGCGATTTTAGGCTGCAGTCGCCCCTCATTCTATCCCGGGCAAATCCGTGAAGATCTTTTTGCCCTTGATAAAATATTGCCAGACAATGCTTTTGGGATAATAACCCGCCTTGGGCTTGGGCACATGTCCGAGCTCCTTGTAGGTGCGGCGACGGGCTTTGATCCAAAAGCCGATCGCAAAAAAAATGGTCCAATGCGCCTTGAAGATGGCTATCACCGTTTGGAAATCGCCGCCGAGGATTGACTTTGCGGCCCAGACCCCATCAAGGCATAGCCTAAAGTAGAATTTATACCAAACCTGACTGGCTGGAAAATTTTTGAGCAGGCAGGCGATGCTGTTGTGCGCGTTGAGGTAGGTTTTGCGGGGGCTGCTTTTGGGCAATGTGCCTCCGCCGAGGTGCCACACGACGGACCGCGGCTCATACATGACCTTGTAGCCATAGTTGTTGGCGCGCCAGCAAAAGTCGATTTCTTCCATGTGGGCAAAAAAGCGGTCCTCAAACAGACCGATACGGTCGGTCACGCTCTTGCGCACGAGCATGCAGGCGCCTGTGGTCCACATGAGCGCATGGGCTGCCTCATATTGGCCCGCGTCGACTTCATTCACATCAAAAATGCGTCCTCTCGTAAATGGATAGCCCAATGCATCCAGATATCCGCCCGCGGCTCCAGCATATTCAAAATGGTCGCGTTGTTGGTAGGAGAGGAGTTTGGGCTGCACGGCTGCGATCTTATCGTCTGAGAGCATGCGCTCCACAAGCGGCTCCAACCAACCCGGGCTCAGCTCTACATCGTTGTTGAGCAGTACATAAAAGGGCGTCTTCACGTGCGGCAGCGCCATGTTGTTGCCAGTGGTGAAGCCGTAATTTTTGTCGAGTGCGAGCACCTCGATTTGCGGATACTGCGCCGCCATGAAATCCAAGCTGTCGTCAAAAGACCCATTGTCTACAATGAGTATTTTGTAATCTGGATAGGTCGTTGCGAGCAGTGAAGGCAAGAATTTTTCGAGAAAACTCTTGCCATTCCAGTTGAGGATGACGATCGTGACGGCAGGTAGCATGGTAGCGGATCAGCGGCCCAATTTGCTCATGTCGAGGCCGGGAATGTTGGGGATGAAACTGCCCGATACGCGTCCTATTTCCTCGCGGGCGACGTTTTCGGCGGCATCCATGGCCTTGTTGATGGCGGCAGCGATCAGGTCCTCCATCATTTCCTTGTCTTTTGGATCCATGATTGCAGGGTCCACGTTGATTTTCAGAATTTTGCGATTGGCGTTGGCCGTGACTTGCACCATGCCGCCGCCAGATTCTGCAGTGATCGTGATATCATCGAGTCGCTGACGGGCCTTCTCCATTTCGGCTTGCATCTCTTTGAGCTTGCCCATCATATCCATCGGGTTGAACATAGACTACAGTAATTTGGTTTTCATTTCAATTTTCAAAGATAGTGAAAAGGATGGGTTTGGGGAGGGTAGTGAGAATAGAGAAATCAAGTTCAGCAAGGCCAATCCCGCCAGTAAAATCGATACCACATGATGTGGCATATCAACAGCCCATCCCCGAGCTCTCCCGCTCACTCTCACTCTCCCTCTCACTCTCCCTCCCAGCCCAAAATCGAATCCGCCTGCGGCTTGCGCTTCCAGCGGCGATGCGACCACAGCCAATCTGCCGGCTGATCGCGTAGGATTTGCTCCAAGACAGCGACATGGCGATTGGTCAGTGTGTAGACATTTTCCTTGGAAAATGGCAGCAAATCCTCGTGCGGCACCTTGCGCAGCGTCACCGCATAGTAGCCGCGCCGCTCGCGCCGCATGTCGAAATAATACAAAGGCACATTGAGCTTGAGGCAGATGGTGGCGATGCCGAGTTGCATGGCTGCGGGCTGTCCCAGCAGTCGCGAAAAATAGAGTTTGGGTTGCGGATTGGGCGCTTGATCGCCCAAAAACGCAATGTAGCAAGGCTTTTGCAACCGACTGATGCTCTCGCGGTAGGTTTGCTCCATGGTGATCATCTCGTTGCCGAGGCGGGAACGAATGTGCAGCATCAGGCGGTCAAAGACGCGGTTGCTCAGCACCTTGTACACACCGACAGTAGAAAAAGGCAGTTGCAAACCCATTCCAGCACCTAGCCATTCCCAATTTGCATAGTGCGCAAAAATGGCAATGCCGTCTCCGCCGTGGGTGATCATCTCAGGGATTACTTCGGGATTGGTATGCCGCACGCGGCGGCGCAGGTTTTGGGGGGAAATGCTGAGTAGCTTCACGATTTCCACAATCACATCCCCCAAGTTGCGGTAGAAATCACCGGCGATTTGCTGTCGTTCAGCAGCTGACTTTTCAGGGAAGGCGAGGAGCAGATTGGCATGGACCACCTTGCGGCGGTAGCCGATGATGCGATGGACGACAAAAGCCAAGAGGCGGGCATGCAAATGCAAGATCGGCATTGGCAACAGGCTCCAAGCATAAAGCAGGGCCTTGAGCAGATAATATGTGATGGGCGCTTTCAGGCCTATCGGGGCATGATCAGGGGATCACCAGCTGCTTGTGCGACGCAGCAACACAACTCATTTCCATCGGTCTCCCAGGTTGTCCTTGTCCAGATTGGCATCGGTGGCATTGCGGTAGAGGTTGAATTCCCACCTTGGGTTATTCACCTCGCCGCGCAAGTCGCTGTGCAGCAAAACGAGATCGGCGGTCGCCTCATTGGGGTTGTAGAAGATGAAGCGCACATTGCTTTGCGTCTTGATCTTATTGAAGCGCCAGATCTCGTAAGGGTGCTTGGAGTTGTCGCTTGGGTAGCGCTCGATGTCGTTGGGTGTGCCGTAGGTGAGGATCACACGGCCACGGTCGGTGCGCCAGCCTTCCAGGTGGGATGCCTTGTACTGCTGATTGGCATAGTCCACGCGGGAGCGGTACTCGATCCAAGCCTTGATGGGGCTGCCAGAGTTGCCTTTGCGGTTTTCCCAGAAGTTGAAAAAGAAATTTTTCTTCTCTTCGGTCGTCTTGAGGGCATTGGCGAAGTCGCGCTCGGTATTGGTGCTGATGTAGTAGAGCGTATGCAGGTAATAGTTGAGCTTTTCTTCGTCGAGTTTGAAGACGTCGTCAAATGCACTTGCGCTCAATCCAGTTTCGATCTCCATGCGTGTGTTCACGATGAAAAACTTTTTGAGCGTGCTGGCGATCATTTTTTGCTCCTTGTTGTACACCTCGATGTTGAGGTAATAGGTCTGGGTGGGCAGGTCTTTGATATCAAATCCAGAGTAGATCACATCCAGTGGTTTGGAGTTCTGGCGCAGGGTGCGGCTACAGTTTTTGATTTTGGAGGTCGAACTGCTCAGTGAGATGAATGCATTTACAAAATAGACGCCCTCAGACTCCAACTGACTGTTGTAGGTCTCGATGTAAAACCGCAGGCTGTCGATGTCTTGGTAGGTCGCATTGGTCACCAAGGGCATGATGTCGAGGCCGAGCTTGCTATTGGGACGCTGCACGGCAGAGGGCTTTACCGATTGCACAAACTCGATGTCGCTGAAGGAAATGAACCCGGTCGGCTGCGACTTGATCGTGATGTCAAACACAAATTGGTGTTGGTGGGCATTGGGCGTGATCTTGTCCTTGATATAGCCTTTGAATTCATAGTTGCCGGGATCCAAGCTGATGCGGCGAATGTCCATGATGCCAAAACGGGTCTGCTCAGCGGTGGAGTCGGAGACGATAGGGCTCAGCAAATCAAATTTTTTGTCATAGGCGATGGCATCGTCGACATCTGTCCCCTTGCGGGTGATGAGGTAATGAATTTCGAGGGCGCCTTGCAGTCCGCCATCCTCGGCCTTGGCAAAACCCACAGTGTGGGCATCGATATCCAGGTAAATCTCGCTGTAGGGCTTGCCGCTGTTGTCGTAGAAATTGCAGATGTCTACATAGTACATCAATTCCTTGGCTTCCAAGCGCGCCATGGGTAGGGTGGCGATGACACAGAGCAGTATATGAAGCAGATATCTTTTCATAGAGTCACACAATAGGCTAAGCTACAAGGTGGGCGCATCAATTTTTGCAAGCAACACGCAAATAGCCGCTACATTTCCTAATTTTACCTCATTGGCTAGGGGCAAATCCTTCCCAAAGCCGCATTTAGAGTAAAATTACGGAGAATATGAAAATTTTTCCGGTTTATTATTTCCCGCCAGTTTCATGGTTTGCCGCAGCACTCGATGCGCAAACGATCGTGCTGGAGAAGTGGCAGTATTACCGCAAGCAGCACTATTTCAACCGCATGGAGATCAAGACGCCCGATCGTGTCTTGCGCCTGAGCATGCCCATACAGAAGGCCGGCGAGCATACACCTGTGTGTCAGCGATACGTCGCCAATGCCGATCAGTGGCGCCTCGACCACTGGAAATCGATCGAGTCCGCATTGAGGTCTTCGCCCTATTTCGAATTTTTTGAGAGCCGCATCGCAGCATTCTACGACGAGCCGGTCGGCTGCCTGTTTGACCACAACCTCGCCATCATCACCATGGTGCGCGACGCCTTGCGGCTCGACATCCAATGGACGATTTCTGAAAAATACCTCGACGCCGAGCATTACGAAGCCGATTACCGCGAGGCATTTGACCCCAAAGATGGCCACATGCCGCCCTGGTTTCAACCCAAGTCCTACCTACAAGTATTTGGCGAGGTTTTTGCACCAGATTTGTCCATCATCGACCTCATGTGCAACAAGGGTCCTGAAACCGAACGCTTTTTACGTGAAAGCATTCGTAGAAATGAAGAATGAGGAATGAGGAATGAGGAATGAGGAATGAGGAATGAGAAATGAGGAATGAGAAATGAGGAATGAGAAATTGAGAATGAGAAATAGGAATCAAGAATGTCTGCTTCATACGAGTGCTGGAAATCCGCCCACAAATGAGGCCTTTTGGTCAATGTCTCCTCAGCTCCCCAACAACATCCCACCTCCCCTCCGCAACTGCTAATTTCTAATTTCTAATTTCTAATTTCTAACTGCTACCTGCTACCTGCTACCAATCACCACCGCAACAATTGCTAATTCCTAATTTCTAATCATGAAAGTCCCCCCAATTCTCCTGCTATTCATCCTCCCGTTCTGGGTATTGGCGCAGCGCGACACCATCCCACACATCGTGACGGGCCAGATCGATTGGACGCGGTTCAAGCAGGAGATGAAGGCACCGGTCTTTCAGCAAAATGACATGGCCATTTACATTTTGCGCAAAGACAGCCTTGGCGAATTGATCAGCAAGGAGGAAAATGCGCATTGGATCCAAGATTTTCATTTTGCCGACGTGAACAACGATCGGTGGCTAGATGCCTTTTACAGTGGCGTGACCAAAGCCAAGGGCGGCTACTATACTTATTTCATGCAGGCGGATACCAATTTGCAATTTCCCGTGCGCATGCAAGCTCCCGGATACGTACATCAGCTCACGCCCAGCAAAAATGGCCTTGAATTCATCTTGCGCGACGATGCCCATGGCAAGGGTTATCTCCACACGATCACTGAATACTACCTAGATTTTGCCACCCACAAACTCGATACCGGTTGGCAGCTGCAAATGTTGAGTACGACAGAGGTGCCGATCATGCGGCAGGCTGAAGCTTATGAACTCCATTATCCTACCGAGTTGCGGGCCACGCCGCGCATCGTTGACGCTCCGCCCGTCGATCATGACCAAGATGGCAAGCCTGAATCGATCGGCAATGTCGTGGCGCAACTCGATGCCCATCAGCCCCTCTTCAGGCTCGCTGAAAACGAATTGAATGGACACAAATGGAGCTTCGTCGTAGTATTGAGCACGCCGACGCTGCATCCCGTGTTGCGTCCGCTCAAAAGTGTGAGAATGGCCTACGCAGGTTGGATCGCCAGCGAGGCTTTGGGCGAATGACAATCTGCTAGTCGTTGCTGGATACAGCAGGCTTGGTCACTTCACGACTCACTCGCCTTGGATGTCGATCGACTCTAGGTGAATGAGGGAAAAGAGTTTCAAGACAAATTCATCGTTGAGTTGCAGCTTGCCAGCGTGGTCTTGCACACGTTCGATGATGGCATTCCAGCGGTTGTGCTGGTAAAATGCAATGTTGTTTTCTTGCTTGAGCATGCCGATGCGCTTGCTCATCTCCATGCGGTCTGCGAGCAGTTGCAGCAGCTCGGCATCGGCGCTGTCGATCGCGTCGCGCAGCAGGGCCACCTGCTCTTTGTAGCTCGGATTGTCGGTGGTGTGTTGGCGCCACTGCAAGTGGCTCATGAGTTCCTTGAACGCCGTAGGGGTCAGCTGTTGCGCAGCATCGCTCCAGGCTGCATCGGGATTGGGATGGGTCTCGATCATGAGTCCATCATAGCCGAGGTTGAGCGCTTTGCGGGAGATTTCAGAGATGTATTGGCGGCGGCCGGAGATGTGGCTAGGGTCGCAGATGATCGGTATCTCGGGCATGAGGCGCTTGAGCTCGATGGGGATTTCCCAAAGCGGCTCATTGCGAAAGAGGCTTTTGCCATAGACATTGAATCCGCGGTGGCAGGCCATGATCGGACCTACATTTGCCCTGGAGATGCGCTGTATCGCACCGAGCCACAGTTGCAGGTCGGGGTTTACAGGGTTTTTGATCAGCACCGGGATGTTCACACCGCGCAATGCATCGGCGATTTCTTGCACCGTGAAGGGGTTCACGGTCGTGCGTGCTCCGATCCACACGAGGTCCACGCCTGCCTCGAGCACCGCCTCTACGTGGCGTGCATTGGCAACCTCAACGGCTGTGCGCAAGCCTGTCTCTTGCTGCACACGCTTGAGCCATTGCAGCGCATCCTGTCCCACGCCCTCAAAACTATCTGGCGAAGTGCGCGGCTTCCAAATACCCGCTCTGAAGTAGCTGATGCCCGCATCGACAAGCTGCCGAGCAGTGTCCATCACTTGCTCCTCAGTCTCAGCGCTGCAAGGGCCAGCGATGATGATGTGTTGTGCTTCTCCAGATTCAGGAGACAAATTCAAAGGTTGCGTCAAAGGGTCCAATTGCGGCATCGCGTTCATGTACAGAAAAACGCACGAATATAGAGATTGTTTCGGAGCAGAATTCGCAGAATTCGCAGAATCGAGCATCGTGTTGAATCGCAAGCACTAAACCTATAAAACTGCACCAACATGCTTCACAAGCAAACCAATCAATTGGAACGCTCCACTCTCAATTCTTCACGCTCAATTCCCCCTCCCTCCAACGCGATTCCCCTATATTTGCGCCATGAACGTCCGCACGCTCCTCACATTCCTCGCACTCACCCTCACGCTCCTCACTGGTTATGCGCAGGGGCCAGTGCGCTTGTACAACGAGGCGCAAGACGATTACCTCAACAACCGTTACACCCAGGCAGAGGAAAAACTGGCGCTCGTGCTCAAGCAGCAAAAGTTTTATCCCGACGCTTGGTACCTCTGGGGGCAGTGCCATTGGCAGCAAAAGGAATTTAAAAAGGCGATCCAGTGCTACAACAAGGCCTTGAAACAGACGCCGACCAATGTCGAGGTGATCTACCACAAGGCACTCGCCTACCAAGAACTCGGCAAGGGCAGCAAGGCTGTGAAGTACCTGTACCAAGCCACCCGCATCAATCCTGGCTACGCCATGGCTTGGAAGCGCCTCGGGGGCATTTTTGCAGCCGCCGGCGGCTACCAAAAAGCAATCGACTACTACAGCACGGCGATCGACCTCGACCCGCTCGACAAGGACGCTTTTATGTTGCGTGGCAATGCGCAGGCGGCCCTCGGCAACCTGCCTGAGGCCGCTACAGACTTCAATTATGTACTGCTGCACGATGCCGACGATGCCGATGCATGGTATAACCTAGCGGGTATCGAGCTCAAGAACGGCAATGCCTACGAGGCTGTCAAAGCCTACTCGATGGTGATCGACCTGCGGCCGCGCGACGAGCAGGCACTGCTCAGCAGGGGGGTAACACTGCTGGCCCTCGGGCTGCGCAACGACGCCTTGCGCGATTTGGATTCGGCACTTGTCGTCGACAGCACGTTTGCTGTCGCTTGGTGGAACCGTGGCTACTTGCTCATGGAGCTTGAAAGATATCCCGAGGCGCTGCTCAGCGCCCAAAAAGCGAGTGCGCTCAATCCCAATGATGCTGAAAACTGGCTGTTGGTAGGCCGCTTGGAATTTAAGCAGCGGCATTACAAGCAAGCCGTGGTCGCCTACGACCGCTGCATCGCCCTGAACAAACGTTGCGCCGAAGCCTTTTTGAACCGTGGCGAGGCCCGCCGCGTGCTCGGCGACGTCAAGGGTGCCTGCAAAGACTGGCAACAAGTCCTCAAAGTCGACGACGGTCCGCTGGCAGAGAAGGCCCAAAACTGGATCGACATCAATGGCGATTGAGACGTCGCAGATGGGGCTGTTGATTGGGTTTGATTTTGTAGCAGCGCCATGGATGGCTTGACTACCAGATCAAAAACATTTTTTCGCCCTCAGCAACTATGATCTATGCAAGGAAAGCCGCAATTCTCATTGAGGATATTCAATAATCTCACTGCCGAAAATAATACGTGAATTTGGTGACCACCTTGTGGGACTGCGTCGGCGAACTGAACGAGCGTTCATCAAGTAGGCCTTGGGCATTGTAATGTGACTCGGTGGACTGCATGGCTTGGCCCTGTGCCCCAAAATATTCCTCCTTGACCTGACGGCCTTGAGCATCGTTGGTGTATTTGACGGTGAGGCGTGCCTGCCCTTCCTCATTGCGGTTGATCATCTCGGTGATCGCGCCCTGCGCATCAAACCGCATCTGATAATCGCCTTGCAGCTCATGTTGTGGTCCCCAGCGCTTGATGCGCCACAGGCTGTCTGTGATCACATACACCTCGGTCCAGTTGGCTTTGCCGTCTTGCATCTCCCGCACGGTGTCGGGCCGGCCCAGGCGATCACGTGAAGAAATCAACTTCATTTTGGCGCCATCCCTAAATTTGTGGAGATCCACCTCTGTTTCATTGCCATAAGGATCAAGTGTATAGCTGCGGCGCAGGATCGAGTCGCCCCGCTGAAAAAGCAATTCTTCCAATTTCTTGCCCTTGCTGTCATACTTGTAATGTAGTGCCGAACTGTAACCCGATGACTCCGTGATCACCTCACGTAAGATCAGGCTGTCTTGGTATTCGGTGCGGGTTTCTTTGGTGATCGTGCCTGCTGCATCCATGTATTGCACGATCGTGGGCTGCCCATAGGTATTGTAAAGCGTGATTTCAGAGGGAAACCAGGCCTCGGTGCCGTCGGCAAAGGTGTTGGACGTGCCTTCACGCTTCTCGACATGGAGGGTGCGACGCAAGTTTTGCTCCTTGAGGGCTACCTCCTCAGCGTAGGGAAGCCACTTTCCAGGCTTGTGCGACGACGATGAATCGCTCGTCTTGCAGGCCCCGATCAAAAGGCTGCAAAACAAGAGGGTCACAATGGCAACGGTATTTCTGTACATGACGCAAATATAAGACGCATTGTCGATCAACCATGTCGTGCAGCGCTGCTTCTTGGCTTGGGTCGCTGCTCATACTTTGTAACGATCATTTGCCTAGGCAGGGCTGCGGTCTTTGTCCCAACGCTTGGCAAGAATCGGATGCAGAAACACCGACGCAATGATCACAAAGGCCCCTATGTAAAATCCGAAGCTCAATTCATCCCCTTCATTCAACCAAAAATAGGCAATCACCATCGAGTAAACCGGCTCCAAGTTGATGGTGAGGTTCACGACAAATGTGGGCAAAACCTTGAGGGCCTTGAGGGTGATGACGTAGGCGAATGACGTGCAGGCAAATGCGAGTATCGTGAGGTAAAGCCAATCCCAATTGACGGGCAAAAAGGCCATGTCGGGCTGCAGGCCATAGTAAATCGGCGCCAGGAGCGAGAGCAAGAGAAACCCCGAGCCGAGCTCCACGGTCGTCATCGTGATGGGATTGTACTTGCCGACGAGGTCTTTGTTGAGAATGCTGAATGTAACGGCGACAGCAGATGAAAACAATGCGACAAAGATGCCTAGCAACTGAAAGTCGGTGCTGCCGACCACGAGCGCGACGCCAGGCACCATCGTGAGCCCCAAGATCAATTCGTAGGCCTTGAACTTGCGCCCCGAAATGATCGGCTCGATAAGCGCCGTAAAAAATGAGCCGCTAGCGAGCATGGCCAGTGTCACAGACACATTGGTGATGGCGATTGCCCCAAAAAACGTGACCCAATGCAAAGCA
>JANPHP010000283.1:0-31397 GCA_031424495.1 Bacteroidota bacterium
GCAAAGCATGATCAAGGAGATGCGTTATGGCGTGATCGATCGCCTCGGTCACAGCATCATTCCCATCGGCTTGCATGCCCAATCCGAAGCTCGGCTCAAACGCGACTCATTGGCTTACCTGGGATTTGCAACGCTCATCGCCAATGGCCGCACATGCTTGATCGATGGTCGTGGCCGGCGGTTTGGCTGCTCAGGAAGTGCGCTCGACGCCCTGCAAAAGGAGTGGATGGGTACGCGCTGCGAAGGGCAGGAGATGATCGCCGTGAGCAAGAATGGCTTGTGGGGCTTTTGCAATGCCCGCGGCACACTTGTGATTCCTTGCATTTATTCGTCGGTTGAGTGTTTCGATGGTGGACTCGCGCGCGTGTGGCCATCGACTGACAATGGCAAGCTATCCTATTTTATTGATACATCAGGCCGAGCCTATTACCGTGCAGCTACAGGCGGTTGACCGTTGCTGGCGGGCATTTCAGGCGGATGCAAGCGCCACCTAAATTTGCCATCCAAGACTCGTCTATTGACGCTGTAACTGGTAAAAATCCTCCCAAAGATGGGTTTTGTCGCGTGGCCGATTGCAGACCGTGCAGGAAATTGCTACTTTCAACCTTTGAATCTCAGCAGCGAAATCGGCATTTATCCCCTGTCTAATGTATTGCAATATGAAAAACATGGTACGCACATTGTTTTTGAGCCTACTGATTTCCTGTCTCGCACACAATTTGCAGGCGCAGTGCGCGCCTGGGCAAGCCGTCGTTGCGGTCACGATCATTCCCGACAATTACCCCAACGAGACCAGCTGGGAACTCCGGGACAATCAAGGCAACCTGCTGGGATCGGCCAGCAATGCCTTGGGAGACACGATGTGCATCGCCAACAACCTCTGTTTGGAATTCACCATTTTTGACAGCTATGGAGACGGCATTTGCTGCGCTTTTGGGCAAGGATCCTATTCCGTGACCTACAACGGAAACGTCGTCGCAGCCGGTGGCGCCTTCAGCAGCAGCGAAGCTTCCACCTTTGGCAATTGCCCGCCTGGATCGAGTTGCACATTTGCAGACACGATCACAACCGGCAACCACGTCGCTTCAGGACGCAATTTCTGGTATTCTTGGACGCCCGACTCCACGGGCACCTATGAAATCACGACCTGCAATACCAACAATTGCAATACCGTCGTCTGGATTTACGACCATTGTTTGGGCCTGCAATGGGACAATACCAACCAAGGCACAGTCTTTTACAATGACAACGATTGCGGTTTGCAAGCGCGCGTAGTTGGTTACTTTGCCGGTGGGGTAGAGTACTGGATACGCATCGGCGATGCAGGCAACAATTGCCCGGGCGCCATCAACTGGGCGCTCAATTACTTGGGCCCTGTCGTCGGTTGCACGGATTCGCTCTCTTGTAACTACAATCCGCTGGCGACTGTGACCGACACTTGCTACTACCCTGGTGACTCGCTCTGCCCCGATGGGCCCGACCTCACTGTGGTGCAATCTGCGGTCGAGGGCTCGATGGGGCTCGATGTCCTCAATCAAGTCGATCCCTGCTTGGTCAATGAGGGTTGCCTCACAGGTTACGGCGTGCGTGACTTGATCAGGTTTACGACCCACATCAAAAATATCGGCAACCAAGACTTCTACATCGGCGACCCTACCGCCAATCCGCAGATGTTCCAATTCGATGTTTGCCACAACCATTACCACTTCCAGGGCTATGCAGAATATGTGCTCTATGATACCGCATCGCAACCCTTGCCGATCGGTTTCAAAAACGGATTTTGCGTGCTCGACTTGGAATGCGGCGGCGGCGGCACTGCCCAGTATGGCTGTGGCAACATGGGCATCTCCACAGGCTGCGGCGACATCTATGACCGCAGTTTGGAATGCCAATGGATCGACATCACCGATGTGCCCAGCGGCCACTACACCCTCGTGGTGCGCGTGAACTGGAATCGCCTCAACGACGCACTTGGTCGTGTCGAGACAGATTTCAACAACAACTGGGCCCAGGTCTGTTTTGACCTCACCAAAGATCCCATTCCCGGCGGACACAACCACGTCATGACAATCGATCCCAATTGCCCATCGATCGTGGATTGCAACGGCGTGACCTTTGGTCCGTCGGTCTACGATTGCGCTGGTGTTTGCGATGGCGGTGCATTGCGCGGCGACTTGGATGTGAATCAAGCTCAGCAGACCGTAGACGGCAGCCTCTACGTCTCGGATATCTTGGGCAACAGCACGACGGTCACGCCCTGCACAGACCTCAACAACGATGGCGCCATCACCGTCACAGATGCTGCGCTCATCAATGCCTGCGCATTGCGCGGCGACAACTATACTGTGCAAGGTGGCGGCATTCATGACTATTGCAGCGACCTGCCACAAAACATCATCAACATCAATGACACCGTGCACTTGCGCCTAGGCGCGATCGACTACAATGCGCAAACCGTCGTCGTCGAGGTGAACAATCCCGATTGCCGCGTCGCAGCCTATCAATTTAACGTGTCGGGTATCGTGTTGAGCCAGGCCGACAACCTGATTCCGATAGCTGAATACCCCAATAGCGTGCAGACGAATGCGGGCGGCACCGTAATTTCCGTGACGATGCAGGATTCCAGCATCAGTAAGACCTTGGGTTGGCGCCCACTCACGCGGCTCCATTACAGCGCGGTCACGGGCGCCCAAATCTGCATCAGTCAGATCGTAGACATCGTCAATGAAAACTATGAAAACGTGCTGCACACGATTGAGGGCAGCTGCATCACCCTCGTTTCGCGTGCCGAGCCTGTCGGACCCTTTCAGGTGAGCGTATTTCCCAATCCATTTGACCGCAGCACAACCCTGCAGTTTGAGATGGCATCCAAGGAAAAATACTCATTGGAGCTACGCGACATGCATGGACGCGTCGTGCGTGACTACGGGCAGCTGCGCAGCAATCGCATCGAAATCGAGCGCGGCTCACTGGATGCAGGCATGTATTTCTACAGCTTGCGCGGCAAAACCGAGCAGGTCGGCAAATTGATCATCTATTGATCCAAGCCTTGGCTTGTAGGCAAGGATTTGCCTTAAAACAGGATGGAGAATGTGGGAATACTGCATTCTCCATCTTATTTCAGGGCCTTCCCTTGAAAATTATGACAAGTCCTCCCTTAAAGTCACTCCTGCTTTTTAATAAGTTTGAGCTATTAAAAACATCTAATAGAAGGTTAAATCGTCAATTACGTGATTCAAAATATTGTAATAATAATCAATATTCTCATTTTGCAGGGGCCCGGATGCCTGTATATTTGTCCTAGATGAATTGATCGAGCCATCGATCATGAACTCTGACGATTACGTTCTTTTTTTGGCAATTGGCTTTAGACATAGTTTTAGAGGGTGATTAACCCTTAATGAATCGTTCTTTAGTTTTCCTCTCTTTTGAGAAACCAAGACTCCCTCAGCCTAAAAGCTGAGGGAGTCTTGATTTAGGGGGTAAGCGGGCTTGACAGGTTGAAATATAAAAATGAATACCCAAAATGATCCAATGGGCTTCATTTATGCCAATCATGGATCGTGAAAATTTATAATAATGAGTTCAATTCTTGTTTCGGATGCCGGAAAAGAAGGCTATCCTTGTCTTACAATTAGATGATGACCGCGCCTGCGGTCATTTATGACGATTACGTTCTTTTTTTGGCAATTGGCTTTAGACATAGTTTTTAGAAAGGGTCGATTACCCTGATGAATCGTTCTTTTAGTTTTCCTCTCTTAGAGAATTGAAACTCCCCCGGCAAATCTTGATTTCTGGGGGAGTTTTGTTTTGTGGCTCACCGCTAGGAAATGTAGCGGGTGGCAATCATCGGGATCGCTGTCATCGCGCTGTCGCGGTGGATTTCATGCAGCATCGCGACTGCCTCCACAACCAAAAAGCGCATAAAATCCCATTCATCGATGAATCCCAGCGCGGTATGTGTGATCTCTGTTTGCGGCAAAAAATGCATCCGCCGATTTTTGTAGCTCATATTCAGTGGCTTGCCGTCTGCTGGGCAAAACCGTCCGAGTTGGCTCAGGCTATCGCGATGCAGTTGCAACAGCGGTAGCAAAGGGGCATAGCCGATGCAGCTGCAATCGGCAACCACCCTTGCCCACACCCGATGCAGTGACCATTGCGTGGCCGCCGCTTCGCCGGTGAGCGCAACGGCATATTGACGCATCGCCATGTCCAATTGACGCATTACCCCTTGCGCATAGCCCAAGTGCAGCATTTGCCGCAGCGCCATGTTGTTGGAGGCCATCAACCGCGTGTCGACCGAATGTGTGATCTCTGCTTGGGATTGCCACCAAGTCTCGTCTGTGCCATGACTGCGCATCTGCATCGCACCCAGCAACAATGCATGTGCAAGGCCGCTGAGTTCATGAAACACGACAAATCTTTGATCCGGATGGGGGTAGAGACGTGCATATTGTTGCCGAGCCTCCGAGGCGATGTGGTAAACTTCGGCTGCAAACCTTACAACTCGCTGGGCTGGGAAATTCCAGGTATCACGCGGATCATAAGCGTCAAAATCAAAATCGGGTATCAGAATGGCCATTGCAGCTAGTTTAGGATCACCTCATCCGCATAAAAAAAGCTGCGGCTAGGTCAATGCTTGGATCAGCAAAGCATGTTCGGGAAAGGTTTGGAGGAGCGATTGGCGCGTCGCCAATTCAAAGTCTGCAAAGTCAAATCCAGGAGCCATCGTGCATCCGCAGAGCGTGTAAGTCTCACCTGCACGCACACGGGCGCCAAACCAAGTCCCTGCAGGCACCAGTAATTGCAACGATTCTCCCGCCAAAATGTCTGCTCCTAGCACTTTGATCTCCAGTTGGCCTTCGGGGGAAATGCAGCAAATTTCCAAGGCATCGCCTTGGTAATAGTGCCAGATTTCATCGGTTTGCAACCGATGGAAACGCGAGGGGCGGTCTGCCGTGACCAGAAAATAAATGGCTGTGCCAGCGGCGCGCGCGCCAACCGATAGCTGCAAGCTCAATCCGCTGCGGTAGGATTCTTTGAAATAGCCACCTTCCGGATGGAACTCCAAGCCCAATTGCGCGATCCAGAATTGCGCATCGTGCCGATGAAGTGTCTCCATTAGCGCAGCAGCGTGACCGGAAATGCCTTCTGCTTGTCGGTGTCGGGGATGTCGTTGTCACCCACGATGCGCACACCCACGTAGTACACGCCTTCGGGTGCATCCGCACCGCCGCTCGTCTTGCCATTCCACATTGCCTGTTTGTCTGTGGTCGTGAAGATCTTCACGCCCCACCGGTCAAACACCGAGATCTGGTAGAAAGCATTGCCATAAGGCGCATGGTAGTTGAACAGCAGCACGTCATTGATGCCGTCGCCATTGGGCGTGAACACGTTTGGCACAGTGAACGGATCAATTTGGATGTTCACCGTGGCAGTGCCTTGGCAGCCATTGGTATCGGTTCCCACGACGGTGTAGAGCTGCGACGTGATCGGCGCAGCGACAGGATTGGGGCAAGTATTGCAATTCATCATCGTGTCTGGGCTCCAGACATAATAGATTGCACCCGTAGCCTCCATCTGCACGCGTTGTCCAGGGTTGATGGTGACATTGCCGGGAGTAGCCTGCACCACGAGCGGTACGACGGTCACAGCAATGGGAAATATCAATTGGCAACCTGTCGTCGTGTCTTGCACAATCGCAGTGTAGTTGGCTGTGACGGGTGGGCCAGCCACTGGATTTGCGATCGAGTCATTGGTGAGCGTGCCCGGCAGCGTGCTGAGCCACAAATAGGTATAGTTGCCCGATCCGCCTGTCGGCTGCAGGTTGAACCCAACGGAATCGCCCAAGCAGATGATGGTATCATTGAAATGAACCACTTCCAAGTTGTAAACACTGATGTGGATCGAGTCGATATAGCCGCATCCTGTCTGTGAATTCACGCCAAACAGAAAATAAGTGGTATCGACCGTCGGGAATATTGAGGTATTGGGATCAGTAGGATTGCTCAAGCCGCTCGCCGGTGTCCAAATCCAGGTATCGATGCCAGACGTACCAAATGTGCCAGTGACATTAACGATGCCACTGTTGCAGATAAACGTGTCGGCCACCGTGATGTCGATCGAGTCAGAGACATTGACGACGACAGTCGCCATGCCAGTACCTTGGCAGCCGTTGGCGTCGGTTACCGTGACGATAAACGTCGTCGTGGCTTGTGGTGAACTTGTTTCATTTTGTGCATTGCCACCGCTGCTCCATTGGAAGGTGTAGGGCGCAGCACCGCCCGTAGGTGAGGAAGTGAGTGTCGTGCTCAGGCCCGCGCAAATTGTGTCGGGGGTCGCAACGACGGTCACGATCGCAGTGTCTCGCACAAAGACGTCGATCGTGCCGATGGTGCTGCAGGTGTTGAGGTCGGTCACGGTCACCGTATAGGTGGTTGAGGCAGATGGACTTACCTGAATGGCCGCTGTGGTGCCACCGCCCGGGCTCCACAAGTAAGTGTAGTTGCCGCTGCCGCCGCTCGCAGTTGTAACTAGCGTCGTGGTTTCGCCTTGGCAGACGGTATCGGGGTTGGCACTCATTGCTACCGAAGGCGTATCGTTCATCGTCACCGACACAGTAGCCGAGTCTTTGCAACTAGCCGATCCGCTCACGTCTGTGACGAGCAGTTGGTAGGTCCAAGTGCCCGGCGCGGGTGGCACAACCCAAGGTTGTGATCCCGTTGTCGTACTCAAATTGGTCGGCGGCGACCATTGATAGCTGTAGTTGGGATTGGCGGGGCCACCGAGTCTGATCGAGTCTCCCGCACAAAACTGCCCGCCTGAGCCGACGGCGGCGGTGGGGTTGGGCTCGACAGTTACAATGATGCTGTCACGATCACTGCAACCTGCGATATTGGTTACGAGGACATTGAGCGAATAGGGGATCGGGATGATCGAGTTGAAGGTCGGATTGGGGATGTTTTGATTGTTGATGATGGGGAAACCTTGGCCCCAGAAATAAGTGATGCCACCCGTTGCATTCAACTGCAAGGGTTGGCCAGCGCAGACCGCGAGGTCGGGCCCAGCCTGGGCAAATTGAGCACCGACGCAGACGACCTGCGTTTGGCCCGGATTGCCGCTCGCACCGGTGATGCCCCAATAGACGTTGGTATTGCCGGCAAAAATCGTGTTGATCAAGTCAATCGTTGCATTTACCCTGAGTGTGGTGGCGTTCGGAAAGAAAATGCGCACGTTGTTGGTGGTGGGATTCCACACCACGCGAAAGGTGCGGCAAGAGCTATCGTTGACAATGCCACCGCTGATCAGTGCAGTCGTGGGGCCGGCAAGGGCCGAGGTGGTGATGCCGTTTTGGTGAATGGCGATATGGTTTGCGTTGATGTCGGCCACACCAGAAGCTTGGTTGGGCCAGGTATCAAGCTCAAAAGCAACGCTAGGAGAGATCGCGGTGTAATTGGGATCCGGTGGCACGGCAGCGCCATAGCCGAGTGCATTGCCACCAGCGCCATAGGCGTTGAGGCCCTGACGCTGCAAGACCAATGCAAGACCATCAGCCCCAAAACCGAGGCTATTAGGCCCCAACATCACTGACAGCGAAATGTCAAAGGGCTGGGCAAGATTGAGTTGCACCGAGTCCCAGACCACTCCACGTGTATTGGGCGCTTGTGACGTGAGGCGAATGCAGTCGCCACCCAAGCTCACTGCAGAGTTCGGGCCAGGACCTGGGATTACTGGGAAATGCCACTGCGCGCACAAGCTCGCAGGCATTCCAAAAACCAAAACCGTCAAAAGAGCAACTACACCAAACAGATTCCGCGTCCGAACCATATATCAATCCTTCAATTAGTTTACAAAGAAAGCGGTTTTTATTCAGTTTTAAAAGGATTTGGACCTTGGGAAGCCCTTCAATCACCTGCGAAATGTAACATCTGCTCAGGTTTGCAGGTGGCAAAGCACGCGTGATGGATATTCTTTTCCTAAATTGCAGCGCTCATGAAGAAGTTTGTTCAAAACATATTGCAAAAGGTACTTGGCTTCAGGCGCTACCTATTTGTCTTTTCATTGTTCAAAATCCGCACCCTCAAGCGCGACAAGAAGGAGGGTGACTTCTTCCATTTTCTATCCATGCTTCCCCGCAACGCCAAAGTGATCGACATCGGCGCCAATATCGGGATCATGACCGCTTTGCTTGCCAAGCATTGTGACTTGGGCATTGTGCATGCCATCGAGCCGATTCCTGAAAATTTTGAGGCCTTGGGCCGCATCTGCCGGCACTTTCAATTCACCAACGTGCGTCTGCATCAATTTGCGCTCGGCGAGGCCGAGGGGCAATTGGAAATGGTGATGCCAGAGGTCGAAAATGTGAAAATGCAGGGCCTGAGCCACGTCGTGCACGAGTCCATTACCGAGTTCAATGAAGGCCATCGGTATGCAGTGCCCCAACATCGCCTCGATTTTCTGGTCGATATCGTAGTCGGCGTGCAAGCCATCAAAATGGACGTCGAGAACTTTGAATATTTTGTCCTCAAAGGTGCTGAGGCCGCCTTGCGACAGTTCAAGCCGATCATTTATTGTGAGCTGTGGGACAATGAAAACCGCGCCAAATGTTTCGAACTCCTGCGCAGGATTGGCTACAAAGTGTTGGTGCTGCATGGCGACAAGCTTGTCGCCTATGACCCTGCCATTCACCACAACCAAAATTTCTTCTTCACCGCAGCATAAAAAAATATGCCTATCGGTTACTTTACCCCTCGGCCCTGAAATGTCATGTCGACCGAATCGAAGATGTAGCGGAGACATCTTGCGCCTTTCGACACACCTCCAACTGACTGCCATTACTGATGAACGGCGACTAATGGGAGTCTTAAAGTGGGGGGTGTATTTGTTGGCGCTAGATGTCTCGGCGGCGCCAGTCGGCTTGCTCGACATGACATGGTGGATACTTCAGTGATTTCATTTTTTGCTGCGATTCATTTTCCGAATGTTGAGAAGGTCGAGGGGCAAAGTTCGTGGTAGGCATAAAATCAAATGCTAATCGCTTGTTGTTCAGTTTCGCCTCCCCCGATCTGGGCCGTCCTTGTTGCCTTCAATCGTCAGGTGGTCATAACTCAGGCAGCGTTTCAATTTCCATTGCCCATTTTCCAAAATCCATAAATGGTCAAATCTGGCTATACTCCTAAAGGCAAGCGAGCCGTCCTCCATGCGCTCATAGAAGCGGTGTTTTGCGATCTGCACTGCCCCATACAGGGTGTCGGAATTGTAGAGCGGATAGACGGTCATGCTTCCAGGAACCAATTTTCGCACCGGATGATAAGGATTGGTGCACAAACCGTCGCGAATCCCAATCACAAATTCAGTCTTGGAAAGGATGGATCCCGATTGGTCGTGGTAAAACTCGAAATCGTCTGAGAGCAGTTGCTCAAACTGAGTCACGTCGCAAGTGTTTAAGCCGATGTCAAACAACAGGCTGTCCCGGGTCTTGATCTCATTGTATAAAGCAGTACTCGATGGAAGCTGAGCCTTGATAATCAAAGGGGCTGCAAAGAGGACCAAAAGGATAAGGTTTCTGATCATGATCAATCGAAGCTTGAATGGAGGCAATCGTATCGCGCGCCATTGGCAAATTACATATAAGTTGACCGGAATTTTGTCGTGAGCGGGCAAGGCTTCGTGTTTCGGCTTCCGAATTTGTGGGCAGACAACGAAACAGTGCAAAAATTTCGCTCCTTGTGAACCAAACGCAAGCCGCAACCGTTTATCTCTCAAATGTCTCCCAACACCATGTATCAATTATTCTTTGGCCTGCTAATCGCCGGCTTTTTTACGGCTTGCACACCCCGCGCCACCCCTGCAGGCGGTAGCGCAAGCGCCACTGAAACCGCTTCCGCGATCGACCGTGGTCTCAAGTTTGATTCGGCCGATACCACTTGGACCGAAAAAGTCCAGAAATCAGACGACGAATGGCGCAAGATCCTCTCGGATGAAGAGTTTGAGATCACGCGGCAGCAAGGTACCGAGCGCCCATTTACCAGTCCTTTGTATGAGCTGGAAGACAAGGGCATGTATTTTTGCACCTGCTGCGCCAATCCACTGTTCACCAGTTCGACCAAGTTTCACTCGGGCACCGGGTGGCCGAGTTATTGGAAGCCCTACGCTTCCAAAAGCGTGTCTGTGTCTACCGATGACTCGCATGGCATGTCGCGCGATGAGATTTCCTGCGCCCGTTGCGACGCACACTTGGGCCACGTCTTCAACGACGGCCCGCAACCCACCGGCTTGCGCTATTGCATGGACGGCGTGGCTTTACACTTTGTCAAATCCAAATAGTCTCCCTCATGAAAATCAAAGCATCTGCATTGGCCACCGTGGCCCTGCTTGTCTTTGCATTCGCTTGCACGCCCAAGACGGGCGCGAGCGCGAAAGCAGAAGTCACTACACCCGTCAAAACACAGGCAGAATTGGCCAAATATCAAAAAGCGATTTTTGCCGGAGGTTGTTTTTGGTGTGAAGAAGCCGTTTTTGAAAGCATCAAGGGCGTCCAAGAGGTCATCTCGGGATACTCCGGCGGTAAGACGCAAAACCCTAGCTATGAAGAGGTCGGCGGCGGTGGCACAGGCCATGCCGAAGCCATCGAGGTCTATTACGACTCCACCGTCGTGAATTTTGCAACCCTCCTCAAGGTCTACATCGCGTCGATCGACCCATGGCAAGTCAATGGCCAAGGTCCAGACCATGGCACGCAGTACCGCTCGATCATCTTCTACCGCAACGCGCCAGAGAAAGCGGCGGCTGAAAAGGAACTGAACACGCTGATGCAGCAAGCAGCGTTGGAGAAACGCAAGTGCGGCGTTGAAATCCTTGCTTTTGAGAAGTTTTGGGATGCCGAAGGCTACCACCAAAACTATGTACCCGCGCATCCAGAAAATCCATACGTGCAGCATGAGTCGATTCCAAGACTGCACCGCACGCAGGCACAGGTCAAGGACCTGGTCAAGCCCGATAGATTGCAGCAGTAAGCAGAGCCCATCACGGCGATGCAATACCAAGTTTCCTGTGCTAAGGACGAACTCCTCGGCACAGGAAATTTCCTTTTAGGCTGATTCTTAGAATGCAGTTTTGAGCCAAGCGGTATCGCTGAGCATCTCCAAGACCAACTTGAGAAGCTTGCGCAGCGACTCTTCCTTGTCTGACCAGAGCACACAGTTTGAACCTTCTGTGTCACCTTCGATTTGTTTCTCAAAAGCGGAATCTTTGAGTTTGAGGTATTTTCGGATCAATGCCTCCCAAGCTTGGCCATCGATTTCGATGCCAGCTTCATACATCTGATCCTCGATTTCCTCATAATCACTGCCGGCAGCCAATATCAATTGGTAGCCCAAGACTGTGCGGGCCTTGTGGTCGAGCAGCGAGACATTGATGAGCAAAGGCGTAAAGGAGTCATCCTCGTACCTGCCTTCATCGGCAACAATCGCCCTCAGTTTTGGGGGAAACTTTAATTGGTCGATTTTTAGCATGTAGATATCCTTCTCAAGTGCAAGTTTGATCCAAGCCCAGCAGGCCTTTCACATATTGAAGATAGGCATTTCAGCTGAGGTTTTGGAACATTTCCAAAACAAATCGTCAAATGTGATTCACGAATGGCTGCAAGTCGTTCATCGTTAGGTTGATGACATTTCTTGTTGGGCGGACATGTGGATGATTTTTTTCCAACCCGGTTGAGGCCTTCTTCGGATCGGGCTAGCTGCACGTTCACGTAGTCCACTCCCAACCAAAAGCATGCCCCATCAGATGCCCTTAGCCGTAGCTGATTAGGAAAAGAGGCGTTTTACGGCGCCTAAATCACTCAGCAGGTCGAGCACATGCCCAAATACCTTGCGAAAGGTTGACTCGTCAGGCACCCAGAGAATGCAGGTGTCGGTCTCAGACTCACTTTGCATTTTGTTTTCCAAAATCGGGTCGATGCGGTGGATGTATTCCCGAATCATGTCTTCCCAATCCAAGCCGCTTGCATCCATGTCATGGGACTCCATCACGGCATCGATCTCCTCAAAGTCCTCGCCGACCGGAATCTCGAATTGAAAACAGGTGACGTCCTCGCCTTCGAGTTCGCCCTCGACAACCAAGACCGTGATCGGGGCAAATGTGTCATCGCTCCAGATACCATCCTTGTCCAGGATCACCGCGAGGTTTTTGGGGAATACGAGTTGATCAATTTTTTTCATAACCATTGCATCGCCCAAGGTAAATAGGGCCACCGCAGTAAATTTACGAGAATTTTAGTGCCTACCCATTGATTTTGCAGCGGCTCGCATGTTTCGACAGGCCCGAATCCAGCACAAATCATTAGCAATCAATCACAAGGGTGGGTATTGAATAAAGTTCTAGCCTGTGTTTGGCCAGTCGGAGTCGTGGGAAGTGTCGATTTTTGGGTAGCCGCTGATTGATAGAAGCAGGGTCAATTTCTATGTAATATTATTGTTGTACTGATACCCGATGCACATGATTCCACTCAGTCTTTGAAGTCGTTGTGTAAAAGTGATTGTGCCTGGCTGCGAAAATATTATGGTCGATGACGGAACGATTTTCACAGCGGGAGGAGCTATAAAAGCCCTTGCCCAAACCGCCGAATGCCTTTACCTTTGCGCCCATGAATCCTGTCACAGAAGACATTTGGACCCTCGGCGGAAAGCAGTTTCGTTCCCGATTGATGATCGGCACGTCGGCCTATCCAAATCCCGACCTCATGTTTCGTGCGATCGCCGCGAGTGGCGCTGAGATTGTGACAGTATCCATTCGCCGCATCAATATGCGTCACCCTGAGCATACTTTTCTGTCGCATGATTTTATGCGCGATTACCAATTGCTGCCCAATACCAGCGGTTGTTACACCGCCAAGGAGGCCATCCTCACGGCCGAGCTCGCGCGCGAGGCGCTTGGGGTGAACTGGATCAAAGTGGAGGTAATCGGCGATGAGAAAACGCTGCTGCCCGATGCCGTGGAGTTGCTCAAGGCTTGTGAAGCCCTGATCGCCAAAGGATTTGTCGTATTGCCCTATTGCAATGACGACTTGGTGCTCTGCAAACGGCTTGCTGCCATGGGCTGCGCAGCCGTAATGCCCCTCGCATCACCGATCGGCACCGGCCTCGGCATCCGCAATGCACACAATTTGCAATTGATCCGAGACGCGATCAGCATTCCCTTGATCGTGGATGCGGGCATCGGCACGGCAAGCGATGCCGCGCAGGCCATGGAGCTCGGCTACGATGGCATCTTGCTCAACACGGCAATCGCCCAAGCACAGGATCCAGTGATGATGGCAGAAGCGATGAAGTTAGGTATTGAAGCCGGCCGCAAGGCCTTTTTGGCAGGCCGCATTCCCAAAGCCTACCACGCCAAAGCAAGCTCCCCACAGGATGGGTTGTTGTTTGGGCCGGGGTAATGATTAGTAGTTAGGAATGAGAAATTAGCGATTGATGAGTCATGCAATTCCTAATTTCTCATTCCTAATTTCTCATCCTCAATAACTTACTTGCCCAAAATCTTGCTCACCCTAGCTGGGTCTTTGAGCACTTTGATCGCCTCCAAGATATCGGGATCCATGTCGAAGCTTGCCTCGATCTCGCCCTTGCGGTAATAATACCGGATCACGATCTCCTTCTGAAGCAAGTCTGAAATCTCACTGCGGAAATTCAGGAGGTCGACTTGCTTTTCTTTTTGAAGCTTGGCTTCCAGCGACTTCATGTCTGCGCTGAGTTCGTCGGTATAGTGCTCCTCTTCAACGAGTTCCTTGAATTTGGTGAATTCCTTTTCGGTTTTGGTCTCGAAGGCGAATGACTTGCCTTTGCAGAATGCGACGAAATCTGCGTAGATCTCGTCGGTGATCTTGAATTGGCGAGCCGATGGAATCGTCTCGTGTTGCGCACGAAATTTGGTCGCATAGTCAAAAATCAAATTTTGACGCAGCAACTCTGTGGAGACCGTGTGCAGCTCTGGAATCGTCACTTCGATGTCTGGCGCGATGCCGCCACCATCATAGACCGTGCGGCCATTGTGGGTCTTGAATGCCTTTTGCAGGCTGTCCGGAATTTTGCCGACGCTGCCGTCTTCGTTGCGGTTGCCGTAGTCGATGGCTTGGATGCAGCGCCCGCTCGGCGTGTAATACTTGGCGGTCGTGATCTTGATTTGGCTGTTGTAGCTCAGGGGGCGCGTGGTTTGCACGAGGCCCTTGCCATAGCTCCGCTGCCCGATGATGACGCCACGATCCAAGTCTTGCATCACGCCTGAAACGATCTCCGAAGCCGATGCAGACCTGCGATTGACCAAAACCGCCAAGGGAATTTGGGCATCGACAGGGGCATTGCGTGCGGTGTAGCTCTTGAGTGAACCCTCCATTTTGCCCCGTGTCTCCACGATCATTTCGTCTTTGGGGACGAAGATGTTGCTGATGTCGATGGCCTCAAAGAGTAGTCCACCTGGATTGCCGCGCAAGTCGAGGACGACCGACTTGATGCCCGGATTTTTGGTTTTGAGGTCTTCGAGGGCGTTTTTGACTTCTTTGGCGGCGTCTGCGGTGAAGCCCGTAAGGCTGATGTAGCCGATCTCGTTGTCGATCATGCCCCAAAACGGCACGTTGAGGATTTTGATGTCGTCGCGCTCAACGTCGACCGTCAGCGGACTCGTGAGGCCCTCGCGCTCGATGGTGATTTTGAGTTTGCTTTTGGGTTGGCCCCTGAGCAAATCGCGCACGTCGATATTCTTGGAGTTGTCAGTGTTGATCTTTTCATTGTCGATTTGGATGATCACATCGCCTGCGCGCAAACCTGCCTTTGCGGCCGGACTGTCTTCATAGGGCTCTGTGATGATCACCTTGTTGTCATGCCTGCCGACCATGGCGCCGATGCCGCCATATTGGCCGGTGCTCATGAAGCGGTAGTCTTCGATTTCGGCGGCGCTGATGTAATTGGTGTAGGGGTCGAGCGACTTGAGCATCGCCTCCATGCCTGTGCGCATGAAGTCGGTAGGCTCGATGTCGTCGACATAGTTGGTATGCACCTCACGGTACATTTTGCCAAAAATGTCGAGGTTTTTGGAAATTTCGAAGTAGTCGTCGCCAGCTGGGCGAGCGACAAAACCCACTGCTGTGAGCATCACTGCGGGCACGATTGCCAGCAACCATTTGCGTTTCAAGTTCATTTTGCGCATCACCTTCACTCTTAATGTCTTGAATTTCGGTATTAAAAGTTCAAACGTCAAATCTCAGTCAAAATTGCACCCCGCATCGATTTCGAGCAGTGGGCGGTTTGGGCAGGACAATGTATGGCTCACTTACCAATCAAAGCTCCGGTCGCCCAAATTCAAGGAACGGGATCATGCCCATGGCCACCCCAAGGATGGCAAGACATGAGCCGCCGCACGGTCAGATAAAATCCGCGAAACGGGCCATGCTTTTGCAAGGCTTCCACCGCATAACGCGAACAAGTGGGTTGGTAACGGCAGGAAGAGGGAATGAATGGAGAGAGAGCTACTTGGTAGAAGCGAACAAAACGTATCAGAATGTAGCTCAGCACCTTCAAAACTTTTTTGCCAATTGCCGCAACGCTTGCCGCATATCTTGCTCAATTTCTTTAAAACTACGGATTTCTCTTGAATTGTATTTGAATAACAAGGCCAGATTTTTGCCTTGTTCCAAGAGTTGTGCAATCAGTGGTGCTTTGTGGAGCCGATAGGCTTCCCGCATGCGGCGTTTGATCAGGTTGCGGTCTACAGCCCGTTTAAAATCGCGCTTGGTGGCCACGATGGCGACTTGGCAAGGTGAGTCGATGAGCTCAGGTGGCAAGTCAAAGTAAAAGGACACACGAATACGACCGGCGTAAAACGATTGTTTGGCGTCGATTAAAATAGCAAAGCCGCGCTTAGAGCACAGCTTTTCACTCTTGGAGAAGGTATTCTGCAAGATTTCTATTCCTCAATGAGGAGGCTACCGATCCCGAAGGGATCAGTACTTGTGGCGATGCTCGTCGCTCACGGTGAGCTTGTGACGGCCTTTTGCACGACGTGCGTTCAATACGCGCTGGCCGTTTTTAGTCTCCATGCGAGTGCGGAAACCATGCTTATTTTTCCGCTTACGCTGACTAGGTTGAAATGTGCGCTTCATTGTATTTTAGATCTTATTTCCCGAACAGGGGACGCAAAATTAAGAAAAGTATGTGCTGATGCAAACTGGAATCGAAGATATCTGGAAAAAGATGTGGAAAAATCATTCTGCCCCACTTTTTCTGCTCCCTACCATTCGTCGCCATCGACCTCTTCGAGCATGCCCAAATACGTGTGGTAGCGCGATTCGGGGATCTTTCCCTCCAAAACTGCGGCTTTCACAGCGCACCCTGGTTCTACTTTGTGGAGGCAATTGCCAAATCGGCAATCGTCCAAAAAAGGCCGCATCTCGGGAAACAATGGCCCCAACTCGGTCTTCTCAAAGTCAAAGAGTTGCATTTCCCTAAAGCCAGGCGAGTCGATGATATGCCCGCCAAAGGGCAGGTCAAACATCTCCGCAAAGGTCGTGGTATGCTTGCCACGCCCCGAAAAATCGCTGATGTCTCCCACCTTGAGCTTCAATTCCGGAGCCACGAGGTTCACCGTAGCAGATTTACCCGCTCCCGATCTCCCCACCAAAAAGCTCACCTTGTCCTTCATGAGGGTCTGAATCGCCTCGGCATACATCGGGTCCTTGGCCGAGATCGAATGGCACTCATAACCCGCACTGCTGTACAGTGCGTGGTAGTCATGCATCCGCGCAAGGCCATCGGGACTCAGCAGGTCGATCTTGTTGAAGAGAATGACGGGCTTGATGTGGTAGGCCTCACAGGTGAGCAGCAAACGATCCACATAACCCAGGGTGGTCACTGGATTCTCAATGCAAAAGACGATGATGGCTTGGTCAATGTTGGCACATAATATATGTGCCCGCTTGCTGAGGTTGATCGACTTGCGCAGCACGTAGTTGCGGCGGTCGAGCGTCTCATAGATCGAGTAGCCGCCTTCCTCGTCGTATGTGAGCAAGACATGGTCGCCGACTGCGATCGGATTGGTGGTTTTGATGCCCTTCATCCGCATCTTGCCGCGCAGCCTGCATTCTTCCACTTTGCCGTCGACCATCCGCACGAGGTACCAGAGGCCAGTGGATCGCAAGACGGTGCCTTGGATAGGCGTTCCGACAAGGATGGGATCTTTACGTTTCTTTTTGCCTTTGGCCATGCTGATCGATCAAATGCTCAACTCGGGCGGGCCCAGAGGTCGCGGTTGCGAAGTTGTTCCTCGGTAGCCTCAGGGTTTTCCACCAATACATAATGGGTGTGGCGGTAGTCTGTGCGGGACTCGAGCACTAGGTTTTCGAGCATATTGGAGCGAAATACGTGCACTTGTAGGTCCTCGTCGTCGGCTTGGAAGCGCAAGAGCGCTTCCAGTTCGCTCGCGTTGGATCGGTGGCCTTGCACCGCGACAAAGATATCGCCGGGGCAGAGACCTGCTTGCTCAGCAGGACTGCCCTCGTGTACCTGCTTTACAATGGCGCGGCCACCTTCCTCATCGATGATGAAGCCATAGTCGCGTTCGCCAATCGTGCCAGGATCGCGCTCCACAAGCGCCAAGCCCAAGTAGTCGGCCGCGTCTGCCAATGCATCCTCCATCGGCACTATGCCCGAAATATAATCGCGGAAATAATCGTCGAGCGCGTGGCCCGCATGCGCCTCAGCGATCGCCTTGTAATCCGCCCGCGTGTAGCCGACGCCCGTCTTGCCAAAGCGCTCATACATCTCGCGCATCACCGTGTCGAGCGAGCGCGCATTGCGCGAGCCTTTGCGTATGATGACGTCGAGCAGCATTGCGGCCAGCGCGCCTTTGGTATAGAAAGAAATCTTGCGATTGGGCACAGCCTCCTTGTAGCCGATGAGCCACGACTCAAAGCTGCTTTGCTCCAAGCTGATGTGGTCGCGGCCATTGTTGCTGTAATGCTTTTTGAGGAATGACTTGTTGAAGACCTTGAGGAATTCGCTGAGCGACCAAACACCGCACTTGAAGACCAGCAACTCGCCATAATAAGTCGTGACGCCCTCGGTGATGTAATGCAGCGCCGAATACATCTCGCGGTCATATACATAAGGCTGCATGTCGGCCGGCCGGATCGCCTTCACATTCCAGGTATGAAACAGCTCATGGCAGCTCACACTCAGCAAATCCTCGTATTCATCGACCTCATCGAGCCTGAATCCGGGCCCGAGTGCAATGATCGTCGAGTTGGTATGTTCGACCCCGTGGTAAATGCTTTTGTTGTGAATCTGATAAAGAAAGTGGTATTCTGAGGCAGGAAACCCGCCAAACATGCGGATTTGCGCCTTGATGAAGGCGGTGTAATGCTCCTCGAGTCGGTGCCATTGCGGCTTCACATCGCCTTGAAACCAGATGTTGAAGGGCACGCCCTCCACGATGAAGTCGTGGTGTTGCAGCGTCTCACTCGCAATGAGCGGCGCATCGGCCAGGAGGTGAAAATTGTCGGCGTAGAGGGTGGAGCCTTCTTGGCGCAGGCCGCAGGCGATGCGGTAGTCATCGGGCAGGTCGAGCCACATGGTGCAAGGCGCCTCGATTTGCGTCGCATCATACATGAGCAGGTTGCAGGGGTTGATGTAGACCTGATCCTGATCGTAGAGGCTGCCGCCGGCATCGCCGACGATCGCATAGTACTTGTATTCCAGCACCGCGTCTTCGCCCTGCATGTCGATGCGCCAGGTGTGCGTAGCCGTTTTGGTCACTTGGAGCAGCTTACCAGAAGCCGACCAAGCGCGTGCGTCCACGATGCGCTCAGCATAAGGAGCCATTTCATAGCGGCCGGGCCGCCATTTGGGCAAGTGAATATCCTGGGCACCCGACACAGCAGGCAAATCCAGCTGCACCCTGATCAGGTGCAGTTCAGGCGCATCAAAATAAAGGCGATAGTTCATTGGAAGCGTACTTCATGCAATTGGGCAGCAAATCTAGGAATAATTTGGTGGCGGTGGGGGATGGGTTTTTGGCTAGGGGTTTGTGTCCATGTGGAGTTGACTATAAAATTGTAGTCATTGGGGGTTGACTATGAAAGTATAGTCAAGTGGAACCCAGAGTTCAGTTTTTGGGATATGGAACTGCGATTGGTTGCTGAAAAACAAGTCTCGTGAGCCCACTCTCTGTTTCCATTCATCGTTCCCCAGTTTCGCCAAGATTCCCAAAACGTTCCTATCTTTCCTCAAAGCTCAATTCAATGAAAGCAATCGAAATCAAAAAGCAGCTTCACCTACAGATTGATCAGATTCAAGACGAAGACTTTTTGCTTGCGCTCAATGACTTGATGAAATCTCAGCTTGGCAATGTCGTTGAATACCAACTAAGCCCAGCGCAGTTGGCAGCGATAGAGGAGGGAAGGGCAGAACACAGGGCCGGCTTGGGTATTCCGCATGAGCAGGTGATGGAGGAAATCGACGCATGGCTTGCGATGTGACTTGATGCGATCACCCAAAGCATAGCCTTATTTCTCCGCCTTTCCCCGCAAGAGGCGGCAAATCGATAACGCTGTCCCGTCAAGCAGGCGGGACGGGCTCATCACCCTCCTTTTCCCCCTCACTCGCTCTCACACTCACATCTCCGCCGCAAGGCGACTCCCCTGCTCGATCGCCCGCTTCGCGTCCAGCTCCGCTGCCACATCCGCTCCCCCAATCAAGTGAACCTTGATCCCTGCCGCCTCCAGCGGCGCCTGCAGTTCCTTCAGGACGACTTGCCCGGCGCAGATGATCACGTTGTCGACCTCCATCACCTCCGGCTTGCCGCCTACGGTGATGTGCAGGCCTCGGTCGTCGATCTTCTCGTAGGTCACGCCGCCGACCATGTTCACCTTTTTCATTTTGAGGCTCGCGCGGTGGATCCAGCCGGTCGTCTTGCCGAGCTTGTCGCCGAGCTTGCCTTCGGTGCGCTGCAAGAGCGTCACTTGCCGGGGCGAAGGTATCGGTTGTGGTTTTTGAAGCGCACCTGCTGTTGCATAGCTCTGATCCACACCCCATTCGCTCATGAATTCGGCGATGTTTTGACTCGGCACATGCTCGGCATCCGCAGTCAAGAACTCAGCCACATCAAAGCCGATGCCGCCTGCGCCGATGATCGCGACGCGCTGACCGACAGGCTTTTTGTCGCGCAACACCTCTATATATGTGAGCGCCTTGGGATGGTCTTCGCCAGGCAGATTGATCTTGCGCGGCTTCACGCCAGACGCCAATATCACCTCATGAAAGCCTCCGGCTGTCAGGTTTTCCAGGGTCGCGTTTGTGCCTAGGCGCAGGGTCACGCCTGTAAGCTCGATTTGCTTGCGATAGTAACGGATCGTTTCATAAAATTCTTCCTTGCCCGGCACCTGCTTGGCCATGTTGAATTGGCCGCCGATCTCGGCGCTTGCCTCAAACAGCGTGACATCGTGTCCGCGTTGCGCGGCCACAGTCGCGAAGGCGAGACCGGCTGGGCCGGCGCCGACGACGGCGAGCTTTTTCTTTTGTGTGGTGGGCAGGTAGTTGAGTTCGGTCTCGTGGCAGGCACGCGGATTCACGAGGCAAGAGGAAATCTTGCGTTGGAAAACGTGGTCGAGGCAGGCTTGGTTGCAGCCGATGCAGGTATTGATTTCGTCGGCGCGGCCCTCTTCGGCCTTTTTTGGGAATTCGGGGTCGGCGAGGAAGGGCCTTGCGAGGCAGACCATGTCGGCGTGGCCGTCGGTGAGGATTTCCTCGGCGCGCTCGGGGGTGTTGATCCGGTTCACGGTGATGAGCGGGATCTTGACCTTGCCCATGAGGCGCTTGGTGACCCAGCTGAATCCGCCGCGTGGCACCATCGTCGCGATGGTCGGGATGCGGGCCTCGTGCCAGCCGATGCCCGTGTTAATGAGGCTAGCGCCAGCGGCCTCGATTTTTTGCGCGAGCAGGACCACTTCTTCCCAAGTGCTGCCTTCCTCGACGAGGTCCAGCATGCTCAGGCGGTAAATGATGATAAAGTTTTTGCCGACGGCCTCGCGGGTGCGGCGCACGATCTCGATCGGGAATTTGATGCGGTTTTCATAGCTGCCGCCCCATTCGTCCGTGCGAAAATTGGTGCGCTTGGCGATGAATTGGTTGATGAGGTAACCCTCGCTGCCCATCACCTCAACGCCGTCATAGCCGGCCTCCTGGGCGAGTTTGGCGCACTGCACGAAGTTTTCGATGGTGCGCTCGACGCCTCTGGAGGAGAGTTCCTTGGCTTTGAATCGGTTGATCGGGGCTTTTGTGGGGGATGCGCTCACGTTGAAGGGGTGGTAGCCGTAGCGCCCGGTGTGCAAGATCTGCATGCAGATTTTGCCGCCCTCCTTGTGGACCGCGTCGGTGATGACCTTGTGCTTGCGGGCCGTGCGGCTGGACGTGAGTTTGGCGGCGAATGGCGATGTCCATCCGCGCCACTCAGGCGCGACACCGCCGGTGATGATGAGGCCCGCGCCACCCGCAGCCCGCTCCCCAAAGTAGGCGGCCATGCGTTCATAGCCGTCTTTGGCCTCTTCCAGGCCCGTATGCATCGAGCCCATGATGATGCGATTTTTGAGCGTCGTGTGGCCCAAATCGAGGGGTTGGAAGAGGTGGGGATAGTGCGTATTCATAGGAGAAGCCAAAATTTACATTCCGAAAAACGCTCCAAAATACGTGTTTTGGATGAAAATGCCATCCAAAAAAGTCTGCATGCATACTATATTTTGAAGAAGGCTGGTCAGAATCAACCCTTGCTGCGTGCCTTCATTGACCAGGTGAAGGTGAATTCGCAGATGACCTCTTGGGCAGCGTTGTAGCCCTTGACGGGGCACATGACCTCCACAGCTTCGCCTGTCTCGGCGGCTTTGACCACGGCAGCCTTGATGGCTTGGCCCGATTCGCAGATGAATGTGGTGACTCCGACGGCTTTTTTGGTAAATGTGCCTGTCTGATGGCCAACGAGCAAGGAGATCGAAGGCTTTTGTTTGTAAGTGAGCATCGTGAGGATTGCCCCGCTGCTCATTTCCGCCGCCATTCCCAAAACCGCCCAAAATGTTGAGCGAAATGGGTTTTTGTTGAGACGCTTGTAAGGCACCGTCACCACGCAGCGATTTTCATTCAGCTCACGCACGCGCATCCCGACCCAAAACCCCAGCGGCAACTGTGAAAACATCGCCAACCGAAACTTGAAAGGGCTGGTGAATGCCTTTTGGATATAGGCCATCGGGGCAGGGTCAAATTGGAATTGGGGCATATTTTAGCGTTGCGTTGAGGGGCAAAGATAACAACAATGGCCTTCCTTCAAATGAAACCGATCATTTCAAGCAAATACTGGTTTCAACTCGGGAAGATGACTTGCCAAGTAACGATAGGATTGCGGCGGGACAAAGTCAGCAATAACGTCTACCGGTACAATGCCGACTTCGAAGCGAGTCACGCGATCGATGAGAAACGAGACCCCCAATTCACTTGTTTTGTAGTAGTCAAAGAAGTCAGCTTGATTGATGCCCCCGACACTTGCAAACATTTCCCACAGTTCCCTTGGCGTGCCGCAGACAATTTCTTTGATCGTGAAATAGCCGACGATGCGCATTTTGGGCGCGCTGCTATAAATATACACCCTGTCCACCTGCTTCTTAAAAGCAGCCTTGCGAAACTCAACCTTTTTGGTTCCGGCGAGAATTTGGTCGGCATAGACTGGCTTGATAGACAGGATAGCATTCATGGGGAAGGCCAAAAATAATTAGTAGAGGAAAAGGGACCCAAAACGTAAAGTTATGCGCTACGTGGGCATGATCTATTTTTTTGTTCAAGCCCTGAAGGGGCGCTTGCTGCCAGCGTAGGGCAAAGCCCTACGCTAAATGGCGCAGTTGAGTAACAAGCCCTGAAGGGGCGAAAGCAGCACAACATGGTCAAGCTTTACTACATGCAACTATATCTCCCCCTCAACTCAAAACCAACTCCGGCCGCAATGCAAGCACGATTTTCTTTTCAATCGGAAATACGTAGTTGTCATTGCGCAGGCGCCAAGTGGCGATTTTCTTGAAGGGGGTGAGCAACTTGCCGCGCTTGTTGTGGGCGAGGCGGTTGTAAAATTTGAAATTTTCAAAGAAGGCAAATTTCTCCGGACTCACCCAAGGGCCACCACTACCGAAGTCAAATTCGGCCCAAGAACGGGTGGTGGGAGGGAGGGAATAACCTTCGCGCACGGCGTCTTCGGTCACTTTGGAACCGGGATAGGGCTTGTAGTAGAAAATCGGGGTACGAAATCCTGGGCTCATGCCACTGAGCTGCTTGACCATCGCCACCGTGGCGTCGATGCTCGCTTGGGTCTCCTTGGGAAAGCCGACAATGAATGGGAAATGCACATCGATGTCCAGCCGCTGGCAAATCTCGGCGCATTCGATCACTTGCTCCATTTTGATGTCCTTTTTCAAGTAGTCCATCATTTCCTGCGAACCCGACTCCACGCCGATGAGCAGGCGTCGCAAGCCAGCCCGTTTGCTCAGTTCCCAATCGGCTTGATCCATGCGCGTGCCTTGGTCGGCACGCATGGTGGCCGCCCAAGTCACCTGCATATTGCGGTCGAGCAGCTCCTGCGCAAACTCGCGGCTGCGCTTGGCGTAGGTAAAAAAGGTCTCGTCCTGAAAATTGATGTCGGTGAATTGATATTTGGCATAATATGCGCCCAGCTCTTCTCCCATCCGTGCAGGAGAAATCGCCGAAAATTTCCTTTTGAAAACAAAGGGATCCGCGCAAAATGTGCAACGGTAATAGCACCCTGTCGATGAGATGTAATCAAATTGCCGGCGGCCTTTTTTTGCGAAATAGGTCTCGACATCGATCAAGTCATAATTGGCAGGGGCGAAGTCATTCATGTCTTCGAGGGCACGCGGCATATTTTGCACGATCTTGTCCTCTTTGCGAAAACAGATGCCGAGCAAGCCATCCAGTGGCTGCTTGCGATCTAATCGGTCCACCAATTCCTGAAAGGTCAATTCCCCCTGACCTTGCACCGTAATATCGATGCAAGCCTCGTCTTGCAAGGGCTGCAAGGGAAAGAGCGAAGTATGCCATCCGCCCCAAATCACCGGCACTTCAGGCGCAATATTTTTTACGAATTCAGACATCGCAAGCGCATCGCGCAGGGGCGAACCTGTGAGCACGGTCACGCCAAAGCAAACTGCATCTTGGATCACGCTTCGAATCTTGCCTGCTGCGTCGACCTCGATACGGCCGTCGATGATGATCACTTCAAACCGATCGGCATCTAAGACCGACCCGATGGCCAGCAACGCAAGCGGCATGTCAAAAAACAAGGACACAGGGTTGTACAAAACAACCTTGCGACGAATCTTATTGGAGGACGATTGCATTCAGCTTCGAATTGTTTCTAAGATACGGGCTTCCGCTCAAAAACCAATCGTTTCCAGATTCACTCCAAAACGACGGCACCGTTTGCATCCAACTCCCAAAAAGGATTGTAGGCGACTTCAAACAGATGCCCGTCAGGATCGCTGAAATAGCCACTGTAGCCGCCCCAGAAGACTTCTTGGGCGGATTTCACGACCTTTCCACCCAGGCCTTCGACCTGTGCCAAGACCTCGTCCACCTCATCTTTGCTGCGTGTGTTTTGTGCCAATGCGATCCCTGAAAAGCCGCTACCTGCTGATGGAATCCCAACATCCGCCGCCAATTCTTCACGCGGATACAAGGAAAAGAGGATGCCGCCCAATTGGTATAGGATGAGATCATCCATGCTTTTGGGCGATTTTTGCCAACCAAGTCCAGCAAAAAAGGCCTCTGATCGGGCGATGTCGGCCACGCCGAGGGTGATAAGCGTGAGTTTTTGACGCATAGGGTTACAAAATTTGACCCAATATCGGATTTTGTGGCTTTCCTTAATCGGCAAAAAATATATTTGCAGGGGGGGCTACCATCTTGGCCTCTATTTTGCTAGCTTTGCTACAAGGCTTTCAAAAGTCCCATTTCCCGTGCAAGAATCTGTCTTGAATTAATTTCCGATTCTAATCCTTAAAACACCAGTTGTTATGAAACGACAATTTGTAATTTTCGCATTTGCGGCGGCTTCCCTATTGATGGTGAGCTGCGGCCCCTCTGCTGCCGATCAAGAAAAATTGAAGCAGGAGACCATCGCCGTCGAGGAAGCTACGGTCGCCGTGGACTCTTCCAGCTTCGAAATCCAAAAGACTTCCCAGTCCCTCGACGCCATCCTCAACCAGCTTTAATCCTATCCATCACAGCTAATTTTGCGACAAGAATGAAAACGAAAATGAATTTGTTGAAGGCTAGCCTTATGGGCTTGGCCATCCTGTTTGCTGCTGGCAAAATCACAGCCCAAAAGGTGACTACCGACGTCAAGAGCGGCAAGGAAATCCTGAAAGGCGAGCAAAACGGCGGTAAAAACGAGATCAAAAATGGCGGTACCCCGGAGCAAGGCACTGGCAAGGGTGACATCAAAGGCGACCCCAAAGGTGGCAAAAACGATATCAAAGGCACTGCCACAGGCGGTAAAAACGATATCAAGAATGGCACGGGCGGCACTGAGACGGGTGGTACGGAGACAGGAGGCACAGAAACTGGCGGCACCAACGGTGGCAACACCGGTGGCAGCGGCGATGTTGCCACTGATCGCATCGATGCAGGCAATACGGGCGGCGCATTCATGCGCGACAGGAGCAACGAGGGCAAACCTTATGACCAGGCACGCCTTGACGCTTCCAAAACCAAGTGCCAAGCAGCAATCGACGGTGCGAATGCGATCATTGCCACCGAAGAGCAGCACATCCAAGCCGCTAAAGATAAAATCAAGGCTGCCGAAGAAGCCGTTGTGCTCATGAAGGCCGACAAAAAGGCTGACCAAGCATTGATCGGTACCAAAGAAGGCCTCATCGCCCAGGCGAATGCAGCACTTTCTATGTTGGAAAGCCAAGTTGCCGCCGGCAAAGCCGCAATCGAGCGGGCCAAAGCCCTCTTGGTTCCTGCTGTGGCAGCAAAATAAAGCTGCGTCCCAGGCGCAATCGACATGATCGAGGGGCAGCTTGCATTCAGGCGGCCCCTCGATTTTTTGTTGCCCAGACCTGCCTTTTTTGCTAAGTCTTGCAGCTTCGGTAAAGTCGCTGTATCATTGGTTCACGGAGAATGAAAAAGACAAAACATATTCAAAGATTGTGGATCCTAGGCTGCCTCTTGGCGGGGCTGTTTGCTTGCAAATCGCCGAGCAAGGTGGATGCGGCCGATCAGCCTCAGGAATCTACAAGCCCGCTTCCTGAGTTGAACGAGGCAACGACTGCCATCGCAATAGATCGATTCTCAGATTATCCCGATGGATTTGTGGAGGATTCCATCTTCAAATTTGACAGTACGACCCATCACAGCACCGCCCTTTGTTTCCCCCAAAAGCCAGGGGATGAGACATTCAACCGCATGGTTTCCAAATATTGCGATCAGCATGCCGAGGGTTATTTCCCAGATGCTCCACGCGAGGAGTTTGACAACTCCGAATTTTCAATGTGGGTTGTGGATCTGCAAAAGCATGCGGACATTGTCAGCATCCAATGGAAGGAGCAGAGCTATTATTCTGGAGCCGCACATTTCTCCCATGGCAATCCCTGTTTCAATTGGAATCTGAAGGAACGCGTGCGAATGGATTTCCATCATTTTTTCCATTTTGCAGGCCAATATTCCAAAGCACGTTTTTGTGAAATATTCAACCAAAGCAGGCATGGTGGCGATCAGGAATTGGAGCCCAATGAGCTTACAGATGCATTGAATTTATTTGTTGGCAGGGATAGTTTGGTCTTGTGCTTTGATGATTATGATCGCGGGCCATCGATGACCCAAATGAAGGCTTCCTTTTCAGACATCGACGGCTTTTGGCGAGCTAATGTGAGGAAGGAAATGGGGCTGGACTTGCACTGAGTTTGATAAGCAGGCTAGGCGGATCAGAACAATAGGATCATAGAATTTTCGCTGAAAACCCTTATCTTTCAGGACGATGATGCTTTGGAATTTCAAAATATTGCGCAAGAAACGACACTTCGGTGGAATCCATTTCCTGTTGGGTTTACTGGCGCTAGGCTTGGTCGCTTGCCATCATGGCAGGCGCATCCAAAAGCCTGAGAATACGCCTACTCCGCTTGCGGCCGCTGTCATTACGCCCTCTGCACCACAACCCAAACCCATCCCGACCGAAGCCGCCAAGTCGGCCTCCGAGGCCGTAGAAAAAGGCATCAATTTCCTCAGCCATTCCGCTTGGGAATTTGAATACGTCTATCTCTACACCTATCTGCAGCGCCAATACAATTGGCCCAATCTCCCTGCGCAGGCGCGCACCGCCTACGTGCGCGACAGCTTGCAGAGAAAAGGCGATCAGATGGCCTTGGTGACGCTGCACGAAATGGATTTATTTGGGCGATTGCTCGATCCGCAATACCGCATCAATGCCACACTCCTAGCGAGTGCCGAGGAACTGGATTCGGTGACGGTTCCGGCATTGTATTGTGATGTCTTCCAGCTGGATACGGCCCAGTATTTCCCAATATTGCGCGGGGAGGTCCGCGCTGGGGGCTACCGTGCCACGCATGCTTTATTGTGTTGTATTTGGATGAAGGAAAATGGCTGTCTCGATGTCGGTACGGCAGGGAGATTAGATATTCAAATAATCCTTCCGAACATGAAAATGCTCCTTGCCTCCCCCGATTATTGGAGCGACCTCAATATCGAGGCGGCCGCCTTGTTGCGCGCCGCAAAACAGCCTTACCCAGACAATTGGATCGAGGGCATCGTGCAGGCACAACGCCCCGACGGTGGATGGAGCACCTTCCCCAACGGCGACAAGAGCGAAACGCATCCGACGATACTCGCCTTGTGGTTTTTGGCCGGATTGGAATAAAGGTGCTCGCTGCATTATCCCTTCGCAAAAAAGCGGTCTTCCTCGTCGAGCAGGGGTTGATGGCTCAGCACATTCGCCTTCACCAAATGCACGAGGGTGCGTGATGCCGCCGATCGGGGTATTTTTGCCAAGTCGGCATATTCCTGGACCGTGATCCGCTTGGCCGTTTCCAGATAATGCATCAGGATGCGTTCCTTGTCGCCATATTCCACCTTCATGTCGCGCTCGCGGCCCTCGTAGCGCAGCAACTCGGTCGTTTCCTTGGTGGCGCGCACGCTGCTGTCTGCGATGCGGATGAGCGGATGCCCGATGTCATCGGTCTCGCTTTCGAGGGCAAAATGCGGTTTGGTCTTGCTGCGTGGCACGACGATCGCCACCACGGCGCGCTTGCGGCTCAGCGGCACGACCTCCAAGCGCCAATCCAAGGCTGGGCGCACCCAGGCATCTAGGTTCAGGGTAATGGCCTCCTCGATTTCGCGGGGGTCGCGCAGCCCCGAGATCACGCCATCGTCTTCCACCCCCACAAACAGGGTGCCGCCTTGCGTATTTGCAAAGGCGACGAGCTCGCGCATGAGCTTGGGCCATTCAGGCAACTTGTGCTTGAACTCGACATGCAGGCCCTCGCCCTGCGCCACCACCATTTGGAGTTCGCGGAATGTCATAGAGCAATATTAACACGATTGTAGAATTTTTGGAGAACTGTGTGGATGCATGGCGCGATTTTGCCCCCTCCAAGCAGTCAATTTTTTTTTGGCAATCAGTTGAACTACGGGTAGCAAGGACAGAACGGACACTTGAAAACGATTTACCTACGCTGCGGGGCACTGACTTTTGGTAGCTGGGAGCGGGAACTCAAAGCCATCAAGTTAAGGGAAAACGCACCCTCCATGGTGGCGTGGTTCAAGCCTGAAAGGCTTCAACTTGGATAGCCGTGGGTAAAACCCACGGTCAGCAATCGCATAGAACCACCAACCCCGAAGTGGGTTGAACTTGATTACAAAATCAGTGTACTGTACTCACATTCAACCCTTTCAGGGTTGATGAATCATAAACGCCTCTAACCCCCGGTTTTACCGGGGGCTATCCAAGTTGAAGTCCTTCGGACTACTTTCGGTGTTAAGGGCAATTTTCAAGCAACTTGAGGCCAAGTCCAAAATCCTTAACCTAAAAGCATTGAGCGGGAGCTCCCGGATAAGTTGCACAAAGAAGCACGCGCGCCGTAGAGCCTGTCCGCGCTGCCTCAGCGGGATGCCGCCTCTTACAAGTATCACATCACCAGATAATTCTATCGAAACGAATCCGAAGCTCACGTTACAACCCTGAGATTTTGATCCTCCTGATCTCGTTATTGCCGCTGAGCAGGGGCAGGTACATCTGCTCGGCCTTGGCACAATTGAGTACATAATTGCCGTTGTAGCGGGCCTGCAGCGCGATGTCGATCACATAATTCCCGGCAGGCAGGTCGCGGTAATAACACACCGTCTTTTGGCGGAAGTACTCCCGGTAGTTTTGCAGCCCTTGGAAATAACTATAACCCTGCGTCTTTTCGCCATAGCTACAACCCGCCGGAATCGGAATTTCCAACATCACATAGTCGAGGTCATGCTTCACCTGAAAGTTCACGCGCAGGGTCACGGCATCGCCAGCCTTCAAGACTTGCTGTGCATTGCCCGCATTGCCTTGGTAAAAATAGGTGCTGATGTTGAAGAGCGAATCTGTTTTTTGGGGAGCAGCATTGAACCAACGCTGGTAGGCCGTGAAAAACACCAAACCATAGCCCTTTTTGATCACCTCCATGCTGCCGGGCACCGCCGCCAAGGTCAGCGCCGAATCAAAAGGCAATGGCCGCTCCAAACCATCGACACGCAAGGTCGCCCTCGGTTTATCGACGATGGCCTTCGCCCCAATGTCAGGAATCAGCGTTTGCAGCACTTGCGCGGTCATATAGGTATTGCCCCAGCCAGTGGCGCTGCGGGATTCGAGGATGAAACGCAGGTAGGGAAACAACTCACGGGGCTGCTTGCCCTCGCGGCGCAAGATGCGGTAGGCGCTGAGCATCGGCTCCAAAGGACAATAGGGCGTGCCACGCTGCCAAGTCGGATAGCGCCTTTGCTGCCTGAAAGCTTCCAAGTCGAGGTCGACCCAAGCTTTGAGCGAATCCAAATTGATCGGCATGCCCGCGACTTGCCGCAGCTCCATGATGGCGAGCTTTTGTTGGGCGGTCTTGAACCTGAGGGTATCCAGCCCTTCGATTTTGCTGCGAATGTCCAACTCGGGGTTGATGGATTGGATCAATTGCAGGGCCTCGACATTGTTGAAGTGGTACCATTGGTAATCGAGGTGCAGGAGCAGGCCGGGGATCCAGTCGAGCATTTGGGTGCGCACCTCATAGCCTTGGGCGCGAGCCATTAGGAGCGCCTTTGTCACGTGGAGGCTCACCCAGATTTCGGGTTTCATGCCGGGCCACCAGCCCCAGGCCAGGCCCTGGTCGAGGGAGATGCGCTTATCGAGCATCTGTATGCACTTTTGGATGTCTCTTTCGCCATGCCAGGGGCGATTGAGGGACTTGAAGATCTGCTGCTCGGCGAGGAGTGCGATGAGTTTGGAGCTGAGCTGTTCGTTGCAGAGGTGGTTGTAATCATGCAGGCGCTGGGTCTCGATGAGCAGCAGTTCTTGCATTTTGGTGGTGGCATAGACATGCACCGGGCCGCCGTCGGCTTGAAAGGGAGCGACTTGCAGGGTCGTGTCGCCCACCAAGCTGGCAAATGTGCCCCGCGCATCCTCGATGCCGACCGGGAAGACCTTGACGCCGAGTTCCTCGCCGTCGCCATAGCCATCTGTGCGTTCGGCCATGTAGCTGAGCCGCAAGGAGTCCGCGCCGGGGCTGGGGGTGAATGCGAGTGTGTCCAGCTGCACGGGCCCGCATTCGCCCACATGCTCCTGCGTGCGACCATCCACCAAAAAGCGCCGCCGCACTTGCAGCGTGTCGCCCGTGTAGTTGAGCACCTTGCCGATGGCAAGGCAGGTGTCGCCCGCCATCAAAAAGCGCGGCATGGCCAGCCGGCCCGCCAGTGGTTTCCAAGCTTTGATGAACGCAGCCGTCGCGCCTGAGCGTCCACGGCGGTCGATCGCGACAGCATAAGCGTCCCAGCGCGTGATGTCCTCGGGGAATGTGACCTGGAAGCGGCTTGTGCCACTGCGGTCGGTGAGCAAGTTGGGCCGCCAGATCGCATTGTCCCTGAAATCTTTGCGCAAGACACTCTGCCCCTCCAATCCAGCCATCAATTCTTCAGGGAAACTGGGCGCTTTGTTGATGGCAGATGGATCTTCGTTGAGTTTGCCGTCGATGTAAGAGCTGACTGCGCCCGCACGCGCCCCCCTGATATTGAGTGCGCCCACGGTCACGGGCCGCAGATCAGACTTGA
>JANPHP010000284.1:0-4551 GCA_031424495.1 Bacteroidota bacterium
GTTGCCGTGCTCGCACGAAACTTCACACGAGATTTTCATTCATTCAGGGGCTATGTCTTTGCAGAGCGACCCACAAACCTGTCCAATGAACGCGGTATTTACCTCGGGCTCAAGATTTTGCCGACCACCAAATGGACATTCTCCTCCTTTTACGACCAGTTTATCTTTCCTTGGAATGGATTTGGGGCATCATTCCCGACTTGGGGGCACGAGTTCATGGCTCAGCTTCAGTTCCAGCCATCGCGTGAGATGCAAGTCTATCTGCGCTGGCGATCAGACAACAAGGAAACCAATGCATCAGACCTCCCTCCTGACCAGCAGATCGAGATCATCACGCCGACACACCGGCAATCGCTGCGTCTGCATTTCCAATACAAGGTTCACCGCAACCTCACGATACGCACGCGCATCGAGCGCGCATGGTACACCCGCGGACTCAAGGATGCCTATGAGGAGCAATCCCGTGGCTTCATGATGTACCAAGATGTGAGCGTCAAACTGGGCTGGAAGTGGGATCTCACGGCGCGCTATGCAATCTTTGATTCGCCGAGCTACAATACCCGCATCTATGCCTACGAAAATGATGTGCTCGGCTTTTTCAACATTCCTGCATACTCCGGGATCGGTAGCCGCTACTATGCCATGCTCAATTACAAACCCAACAAGCACCTCGAATTTTGGGCGCGGTATGGCATCTCCAAATATCAATTTGAAAAGACACTGGGCTCTAGCCTTTCTGAGATTCAAGGCGACCACCGATCTGAATTCAAATTGCAGATGATGGTCAGGTTCTAGTGTGTACTTCCAAAGTATCGTACCCCTATGAATGTAGAAGATTTGCGCGCCTATTGTTTGGAAAAACGTGGCACTACCGAATCATTTCCTTTTGATGCAGATACCTTGGTCCTCAAAGTATCCAATAAGATTTTTGCAATCATCCCCCTTGACCGAGGCAATCAAATCGCACTCAAATGTGATCCGGCCCGCGCACTCGAGCTGCGCGAAGAGTGGGAAGAAATCACAGCTGCCTACCATATGAATAAACAGCATTGGAACTCGGTGCAAACGGAAGGCAGACTATCTAGCCAATTGATAAGGTCGATGATAGACCACTCCTACGAACTCATTGTGGCAAGTTTGAAAAAATCGGATCGTGAAGCCTTGGCGCTTTTGCCCTAAGTCACCACCGGAGGATTTTCGTTTGCTTGCGGGGCTTAGAAAAAATAAAAAAGCGGGTTGCGCAGCACGCAACCCACTTACAATCAATCAACATTTTCGAGGGTCAGCGCACTATCGGTGAATCATGGTACCAAGGATGCGCCTGAAAGAACGTGTCTTCAATAACTTTCATGTGCCTTAAAGATGCAAGGAAAATGAAAATTCCATATTCCTTCACAATCTTTGTATCAAAGGAAGCCATTCGTCGCAGCTCACTCAGAAACAGCCATCGGCGAGGTATTGATTTCTTACCGTTGCCAGCAATGCCATCAGTCTGCGCTTCCCATTTTGAATATAACTCTTCACCTCTCCGAGGTCATATCCTTCTGACTCTGCAATCTCCTTGTAGCTGCATTCTTGCAGGTAGAAGAGTTCCACACAAGTCTTTTGATGAGCTGGCAGGCAAGCCAATGCGCGATGAACAGCAATTGCGAGTGCAGAATTGCGCTCCTCCAATTGAAGACCATCAGGGCGCTCATCGGCGAGTCTCAGTCCATCAACTGAGCCTAGAACTGGGGTGAGCTTTTCGCGTCTTTTGATCTCAAAGCAATGGTTGCGGGTAATCGTGTACAACCATCCTTTGAGATTCAGAGGGGTCTCTTTGCGCAGCCTAGGCATCGATTTCATAAAGATGTCTGCCGCGGCATCCTGAGCCTCTGCATTGTCATCCAACAGATTGCGTGCGCAACCCAGCACCAAGTGCCAGTGATCATTGAAAATCCTTCCCCCTAAGGCTGAATCACCAGAAACACGGTAGTTTTCCAAAACTTCTGACTCAGACATCGTGCAAATCCCTTTGCGCCCGGCTCCCAAAACAGGCATAAAGTCTTCACGATATCCACCTTTTGATGAAACGCCAACCGACGGCGTGCCTGCCTTGGATTTTGGTTTGATGACCTTGCCCAGCATTTTTGGCAGGCCCGATTTCAATTTTGAGTTTCTTTCCATGATATTTCGATCAACAGTTTACAAATGAGGCAACGGCCTCGGGCGATTTTCAGCATTCACTATCTCGGATTTGGAATCCTGAGGTTGCCAAAAAGAAGATTGAAAAAGGCTTCCTCAAAACCGATCCTACAGCAAATAGTACCGCGAGTTTGGACTTTGGTTGCAGAGGAATCTTGGAAAAAAAAGCAAAAAAGTAACGTAAGAATCTGCCCAATTTGGAAATTGAAACGCCCAAAATGAGGGATTTCTCGGATGTGTGGCGGTTTCAGAGATGGAAATCGAAATGACGAAAGTAACTGATGATTTAAAATCTATCCCCTCAAATAACCTTTAAATAGTTAGGCAAAATCTCAAAATAGGCAATTTTTATCACTCACTCAACCCCCAAAATTGGGAACTGCGAATCGAAAAAGAGGTGGCGTGATACTCCACATCGACGGCAGGTTGGGTCACGAACTCGACCGCAGCTTTTCCCAACGTCCAGATACAACAGCTATTGCCAAGGAGCTCCTTGGCAAATTGCTCGTTACAAATTCGAAAGGAGCGCGCATTAGCGGATTTATCGTCGAGACTGAGGCTTACTTAGGCGTCAAGAATGCTGCCTGCCAGGCCTTTCAAGGAAAATATTCGACGCGCACAGCCGTCATGTATGAGATCGGTGGGACGGCTTATGTCTATTTGGGCCATGGGATCCACCACCTGTTCAATGTTGTAGTGGGAATGCAGGGATCTCCTCAAGCGATTCTCGTGCGGGCATTGCAACCTTTTGAAGGGGTTGAACAAACGTGTATTCTCCGGAATCTCGCAAAATCAAATCCCAAACTTACTGCAGGCCCAAGAACGCTCACACAGGCCCTAGGAATCACAACAAAACAATCTGGCAGTGACCTTCTTGATGGGGCAATCACGATTGAAGACCATGGCATCATTGTAGGTGAGACCGATATCCTCACTTCAGTCGGCGTTGGCCTTGCCTATGCCGGCAGTGATGCGCTGCTTCATTGCGCTTTCGATTGAAAAACAATCCGTGGACGAGTCCCGCCAAGAAATCACAAAGTGATATCTTTGAGCAAATCTAGGGCGACCGATGCAGTATTCAGCCACCGAAGAAAACTATCTCAAAGCCATTTTCAAGTTCTCGTCCAACGGCGAGATGGTTGGCACCAATACGCTTGCCAAATACCTCCAGACCACGCCCGCATCTGTTACAGATATGGTCAAACGCCTGAGTGAAAAGGAGTTGGTAGAATATCAGCCCTACTATGGAGTCCGACTATTGGACCCGGGTACTAGAATAGCACTGAAAATCATCCGCAAGCACCGACTTTGGGAAGTCTTTTTGGTGAATATCCTGAATTTTAAATGGGACGAAGTACATGATACTGCGGAGCAACTAGAGCATGTGAATGCCCCGCTTTTGGTGGACAAGCTTGATGAGTTTCTCGGCTTTCCTAAGTTTGATCCACATGGCGACCCTATACCCAACAAGGACGGGCAATTTACCGAGCGCATTACCCGGCAGCTTTCCGTTTGCCTTGCAGCTGAGACCGTCCTCGTTGCCGGTGTGACCGAGGATGCACCAACCTTCTTGCAATACCTGGACAAAATCGGAATTCGCATCGGCAGCAAAATTCACATCAATGAGGTCATTCCCTTTGACAATTCGATCATCATGCGCATTGCAGATCGCGAAGTTGTCTTGAGTGGCGAGTTTGCGCGCCAGATTCTCGTTTCCGAAATCGAGTAAACGTTTGATCTGAAAATAGGCACTGTTTTGAAGTCTTCAAAACGGAAACGCAACGACTTTTCAGGTAAAGCTTTCGATCTCAATGACCTGCGAGCTATTTTCAGTCTGTTCATCCAATCGGTACCATGCGCAGAAATCCAGCAAACGTGACGCGATTTTCCGTAAATTTGAGCCATCTTGGTTTGATTTCAATGAAAAATCCATTCCGCATCGGAGACAAGAAAATATTTGAGACCACCGTGACCGACGAGAAACTCGCGAGGTTTGATGCGGGTTTGGTTCACGCAGTCTATTCCACCTTTGCCCTCGGCAAAGATGTCGAATGGGCTTGTCGGTTGTTTGTGCTGGAAATGAAAGAGTTGGGGGAAGAAGGTGTAGGTACATTTTTATCGATTGAGCATAAGTATCCAGCGCCGCTTGGCTCTCGGGTACTCATCGAGGCGAGATTCGACCAGGTGATCGGGAACGAGATCATTTGCAACTACGATGTCTTTGCAAATGGATTTTTGATTGCAAATGGGCGTCAAGGCCAAAAAATCATCGATAAAACTCGTTTTGACAGCCTTGTCCAAAATATCCAGATCCAATGATTGCAACAGCTTCTCACAATCTGCGCTGTTCAAGATGCGGCGTTGGAC
>JANPHP010000285.1:0-7636 GCA_031424495.1 Bacteroidota bacterium
TGTTCAGTTTCATCAGCGCCCAACCTGGGCTTACAGACCGTGAGCGGCTTGCTTTCTTTTTGGATGAATTTCAAGACGGAGAGGTGCTGAGCAAATTGGAGCACCTAGGGCTTGCTTCCTTCAGTGGAATGCGCTCTTCGCTGAGCAGCCCTAGGTGCTCCAATTTGCTCAGCACCTCTCCGTCTTGAAATTCATCCAAAAAGAAAGCAAGCCGCTCACGGTCTGTAAGCCCAGGTTGGGCGCTGATGAAACTGAACAAGAAATCGCGGTAGGTCATACCTTCGCTATTCGGGATTTTGTAGCTAGGATCGGTGAGGCCCATTTGCACGAATGCATTCCACATCTTGCAATAACCAGGATAGCGCAAGGTGGCACGGTACAGCGTTCCGACATCCTCCAAGGTGTACAGCTTCAGGTATTTCACGCTGTCGCGGTTGGCGTAGGCTTCAAACACGCCCGTGCCCGGCACCTCGACCTCTTCGATGCGGTCGAACAAGCGATGGTAAGGCAGATATTTCGTCGTGCCATTACGACGGTATCGGGCAGTCCCCTGCCCTGCGAGAATCACATTGCGCGGCGCCCATGTGAATTTGTAACCCCACTCGTTCACGCTCTCAGGCGCGACGAGGGCGCCACAATAGCTTCTGAAACTTGTAATCTTGCCACCTAGGTCCCGCACGCGCTCGATCATTTCCATCGTGCTCATGTGGTCGATGCCTGGATCGACGCCGACTTCATTCAAAAAAATCAAATCAGCAGCCTTGGCAGCGGCGTCTAGTGCAGCCATCTCATCGCTCACATAGGAAGCAGTTACAAGGTGCGTTTTCAGCACGAGGCAATCCTTCGCCACGATCATGTGCATGTGGGCTGGCAGTAGGGAAATGACCAAATCAGCCTCTGTGATATACTTTAGGCGTGTGGCCTCATCATTCACATCAAACCGAATGGCCCGACCATGCGCGTGTCCGCCGACCTTGGCAACTGCCAATTCCTCCTGCATGTCACCGACAAGCACCTCCCATTGGCCTGCAGCTGCATGATCCAATAGATATTGTATCATGGTGGTTGCGGACCGACCTGCACCGATTACAAGTATTCTTTTCATCCTGCTTTCAAATTTCTGGACGAAGTTAAGGAAGACCTACCCGCAATGGCAAACGAAAATCACTTCATCTGCTTCAATGTCGCGCCTGAGTCCCCAAATGTAGGTTTTTGAATTTTCAGAGACCACTGGACAGACGGCCAAGAGAAGCGATAGCAACCGTAAAAAATCCCGTCTATTCACCAAATCCCCTATTTTCGCAGCATGGAAGCATCTGAAAAAAGCATCAAGACCACCAAAACTGCGCGCTATTACCAATTGGGGGAATGCACCGCGCAAACCAAGCGACTTTGGATCGTCTTGCACGGTTATGGGCAGCTTGCGAGTTTTTTCATCAAACATTTCGAGTCCATGGTCGACGATGAGACTTGCGTCGTCGCACCCGAGGGCCTTTCCCGCTTCTATTTGGATGGCAAATGGGACCGCGTTGGGGCCACATGGATGACCAAAGAAGACCGCCTCCATGAAATTGAAGACTATGTCGAATACTTGGATCGGATGCTAGCCGAGCTCGTCGACCGCCTAGAGGCCAAGCCCGAGGTCGTCTTGCTGGCATTTTCCCAAGGCACGGCAACAGCTTGGCGGTGGCTGATGAAGGGCAATGTGCGTCCGACACAGTTCATCATGTGGGCCGGCGGCCCCGCCACAGACGCCATGAGCATCGCCGCAGAGCGCCTCAGCAATTGCGACCTGCACTTCGTGCTCGGCGACACCGACGAATACATCAAAATCGCAGACTCCGAGAAACAAATGATTCCCCTGCGCCAAATCAAGCCCGATTTGAAATTCTGGCCATTTATGGGCAATCACCGCATGGACGCAGCTACGCTGCGCGCCATCGTCGAGAGTTGGAAATAAGTCCCTAGCTCCGGCTCAGGCCTGTGTGAGCGTATGCCCGAGTTTTTCGCGCTTAGTCCTCAGATACAGCGCATTGTGCGGATTGGGTTCGACTTCGATCGGCACATTTTCCACAATCTCCAAGCCATAGCCGATCAATCCCGTGCGTTTCTTGGGATTGTTGGTCATGAGGCGCATCTTGTGGATGCCGAGGTCGCGCAAGATCTGCGCGCCGACGCCATAGTCACGTTCGTCCATCTTGAAGCCGAGCTCCAGATTGGCTTGCACCGTGTCGAGGCCCTGCTCTTGCAGCTTGTAAGCCTTCAGTTTATTGAGCAGACCGATGCCACGGCCCTCTTGATTCATGTACAAGATCACGCCCTTGCCTTCGCGCTCGACCATTTCCATGGCCTTGGTGAGTTGCTCGCCGCAGTCGCAACGGCAGGAACCAAAGATATCGCCCGTTACGCAGCTACTGTGTACGCGCACGAGCACAGGTTCGTCCTTGTCCCAAGTGCCTTTGATGAGGGCCATGTGGATCTCATCGGTGGCGATTTGGCGGTAGGCGATCAGGTCAAATGCACCACTCTCGGTCGGCATGTCGATGCCGATTTCGCGCACGATGAGCGAGTCATGCTTGAGACGGTACTCGATGAGATCGGCGATCGTCACGAGCTTCAAGTCAAATCGATCGGCAATCTCGCGCAGTTCAGGCAGGCGGGCCATGCTGCCGTCGGCATTCATGATCTCCACCAAAACACCTGCTTGCTCATAGCCAGCCAAACGTGCAAAATCTATCGCAGCCTCCGTATGTCCCGAGCGGCGCAAAACACCTTCTGGCTTGGCTTTCAAGGGGAAAATATGCCCTGGACGACCAAAATCCTCTGGCCTAATGTTGGGATCGACGAGCGCCTTGATGGTCTTGGAGCGATCAGAGGCAGAGATGCCGCTGGTCACGCCGTCCTTGAGCAAATCCACCGACACCGTGAATGGCGTCGCATGCAAGGCCGTGTTGCGCCCGACCATGAGGTCGAGCTTGAGCTCCTCGCAGCGCGCATCGGGCATGGACATGCAGATGAGCCCGCGCCCGTGAGTGGCCATGAAATTCACGACCTCAGGGGTCGCGTGACGCGCCGCAATGATGAAGTCGCCTTCGTTTTCGCGGTCTTCGTCGTCCACGACGATGATCATCTTACCGAGGCGAATGTCTTCTATCGCCGACTCTATGCTATCAACTTTGATCTTTGACATGCTACAAAGATAGGGATTTAGATTTTGGAATACGATTTTGGGAGGATAACTGTGGTGGATGGGGAATGGTTTTGAGGGGGTACTTGATTCGAATCCCTTTCTGCGCCCAGCCAGTGCTAACGCTTTCCTTCGATACAGCATTTGCTTAAACAAGAATGAAAACTGAAACATTCCCCCAATTGAAAATCACAAATGATGAGCATCAATTGATGTAGATCACCTTGTGGTAATCGCATCGGCTAGCAGCCTGCCGCCTTTATAAACCTTTACCTTCTCAAATTTTTACAATCTGGAATTCCACGCGGCGGTTTTTCTGTTTGCCTTCAAGGGTTTCGTTGGAGTCGACAGGGGTGGTCTCGCCAAAGCCGTTGTATTTCAGGCGGATGGGGTTGATGCCTTTACCCACGAGGTAGTCGTAGACCGCCTTGGCCCTTCTTTCTGAGAGTTTTTGGTTGTCGTCGTCGTTGCCAACATTGTCGGTATGGCCACGAATTTCGATTTCGCTCTTGGGTTTTTGTGTGAGGTAAGCAATGAGCTGCGTAAGTTGCTCATAGGAATCGTTGCGCAAGATGTCCTTGCCGGTATCGAAGAAGACATGACGCAATTCGATGATGGAGCCTGCCTTTGCAACACTGAGTTGGCCTTTGAAATCGGGTGTTTCGCAGGTGTAAAACACGATATCATCCAAGATGAAGTCGTTTCCAAATTCAACGGTGCTTTGGTTCAGGATACTGATCGTGGCTTCAGAATTGTTTTCGGAATTCCAGAGGGTAAAGAATTGCTTCCAATCGCAAACAGCATTGGGGGCAATGATTGGGTCGCCGAGTGACTTGCCGTTGATGGAGAAGTCCATTTTGGAGGGCGCATCGGCCACCGCGTTGCTGATCCAAGTCGAGAAATAGTAGGTCGTATTGGGTACCACAGCGACCTTTTGTTTCCAAACGACCTGATTGGCTATCGTGGCGCCATTTACGGCCATCATGCAACTCGATCCATTCGTATGGTCAATGCAAGCCGCAAAATAACAATGGTTGAATCTAGGGTTGGGTGTAATTGCATATTCGCCGGCCGGCAGCATGAAATTTTCTTGGCAAGCCGAGGTGCGGTTGTGTTTGTAATCACTTTGGAACGCTGTATTGCCTTGTGAAAAGTCCCCGTTGACCACGAGGTTTACCGAGGACGTGACCATGCCATCGGGGCATTGGGTGTATGCGCATGTGCTGACAAGGATCGTGAGGATGAGGAGGGAGATGATCTTATTCATGTTGGGGGTTTTACACAAATATGGGGTTTTGCAATTTGGGGTGCAATCAGCAGAATTGCGTATTTTTTGCTTGGGGAGCGGCTCTACTGCACGGGTTTTGGGCGATGATATCCATTCGTGAGTTGTGGTAAATCTTCGGTGCCAACGATTTGTGCGCCAGTGAAAAATGAAAACAGCCGAGATGGTTGGTGCCCTAGGAGCCTAGCAGCACGTGCACGGTTGCCATTCGGAACATAAGTCCTTGGCTTCAGAAGCGCATATAGTCGGCAACCTGATCATGTGGTGAATACAGGCATTTGGGAATGAGTTGCAGTACCCTGCCAAGCCTTGCTCATCGCCCTCCCTACTCCCGGACGACCGACAACCGCCGTGTCGATTGCCAGCCATCCACCTGCAGCTGCACGAGATATACGCCCGACGCCAGCCCCGCCGTCGACAAAAGCAGCTCATTCGGCCCGCTCCCCTTCGCCAATGTCCCCTCGCTAAGCATCAACTCCCTGCCGCTCAGGTCCAATACCTGCAATGTATAGTCGCCCCGCAAGCGCGCGTCGAGCGTGAGCCTTACTTGCGTGCGCGCAGGATTGGGCGCGAGCACCCAACCATAGTCGCCTGTGGGCGAGGTCACTGCCACCCAAGCTTGGTCATAAACGCGCACAATCGCCGCCGAGCAGACTACAGGCTTGTCGCTGCCATCGGGCGCGATGAGCTTGCAGTGGGCCAGCGAAATCGGCAATTGCGCCATTTGTAGCCCCGACCAGACCGAGGACGAGGCTAGCAGTTTGATGCGGCAGACCTCGCCATAGCCCATCGCTGCCATATGGTCGAAACGCACCATCGCAACCCAATAGTTGCCGTTGGCACTGGAGTCGCGGCGCAGGGTCATGTAGTGCTGCCACGGATTCCCCAAAATCGAGGGCGGGAAAATGCATCTGATACTGCCTGGCACGATGTCATTGGGGTTGAATGCCAAGCTGAAAACCAAGCCATAGCTCGAGTCTGCGGGCACGCCGGGATTGCCGAGCTGTACGCTAAGTGTGATCGTGTCGTTGCCGGGATAGGTCTGTTGCAGGGGCACGATGCGCAAGGGCACGCCGGCCGTCGCCTCACCGATGCGCAGGTGGGTCAGTCCTTGGTGAATCGTCACGCTCACCGTGTCGGCAAAATGCACGAGGCCGTCGCCATTGCAATCGGCATGTTTGTAGTTTTGGCCCGAGCCAAAGGTCTGCGCCCAATTGGCGGCGGGCTGCCCCGTCCAATTGGTACTGGCATTGGCGCGCACGCCACCCGTCGAGCCAAAGGCGACGCCGATGGCCAAGAAGTCGTCGAGGTCGACGACGTAATCATGATTGGCATCGCCGGGCCAGACGCAGTCTTGGTCTAGGATGGGTGTGACAGTGCTTTGGTTGCTGCAATTGTAGGGCGCGTTGGTCACGGTGACCGTGTATGCTACCGAGGTATCTGCGTAAACCGTTTGCGATGTCGCGCCCGTGGACCATGCATAGCTCGCATAGCCGGGACCAGGATCGAGCAATATGCTGTCTCCGGTACAGATGACGGGACTGGGGCCGAGGCTGACCGCCGGAGGAGGATCCACTCTCACGTGCAAGGTATCTCTTGAAGTGCAGCCATGGTCGGAGTTGGTGAGCAAAAGCGTTTCAAAGGGGCCAGCGCCGTGAGTGTAAACGATCTGGTTACCAGATGGAAAATTAAGGTTCAAGCCTCCCCCGCCAACGTGCCAATATCTCGTAACCCAGGGCGAAAGTTGAGGTAGAACTGCGGTCGTGAAAGTATCCAAGGTTCCCTGGCAGGCAAACGTATCGCCGACAATCACATTGGTGGGCGGCGAATAAATCTGGATCGGAATGTGGTTGGTATCAACCCCACACAGTACACTATTGTAAATGCAATGGATGGTATCAAATCCTGACGCTCCCCAAAGGACTGTAATGCTATCAGTGCCTTGCCCTTGCAGAATCGTTCCTTGCGAGCAAAACCAATTGTAAGTGCTACCTGGTTCGCATCCTATTTTGTATCCCATCGCAACTCCTGCGCAACCGGTGCGCGGACCACTTACGCCACATCGCACATTTACCCCAAGGTAGGTATCCGATGAACAACCCACTGCTGGTGCGAAATAATGGTTTCTCACGATTCCTGTCGGATTGGCACCCCAAGCAACCCAAATTGTATCATAGTAGTGATACAAGCTATTAGTGTCCAATACAGGATGGTGGGCTACTATCGTCCCGCCGGTAACCAACCAAGTATGTACGTAAGACGATACGGTACCGCCACCGATGGTGTAATAACATGCATAAGGTACAGGATCGTTGCCGCAGACAGTTGTTGGACCAGAGCCAACGACCTGCGACAACGTCCTCCAATTGGGAATGACTGAAAAGGAGCTACAATTCATACTGCCCCCTGAAACGGTCAAACTTACGGTCGCGGCAACTCCTCCTGGGATGAGCGCTACTACAGGGTTCCCACTAGAATAAATCGAACAACCAGCCCCAGAAATCGACCACTGATAGCTTGCCCCCGGGTAGGAAGTGGCCTCAAACAAAATATGGTTAGTATAACAATCGGCCGCCCAAAAATTTGCTGTACACTGCCCATGCCCCAACCCATACCCCAAAACTCCCAGCATCAATAAAATAAGTCGGCCGTAACGCATGGCATCCGTTGTTTCCGAAAGCTAATCAACTGAAAGCAAACATACAAATGCCATTCTCCCTCATTCTGCAGCCAAGCGCTCCATCAGCCATGCTGTGCCCGAATAGGCACCTTCCGTCATACAACTTGCGAAGACCACATACGCCCGATTCGTCGCAGGATTGACCGAGACGCGCGTGACATAATTGCCTGGGTTGCCGAGATTGTGGGAAACGCGCTGCCCTGCCGCATTTTCCTCCCAAAACCAGCCCACAGCAAACTCTGGCAGGCCGAAATGCAGAAATTCGAAGGTCTCCTGAGGCAATAAGGACGATTTCCCTTGCAAGCCTTGGAGCTGAACCATGAGAAATTTGCTGTAGTCTGCCAGCGAAAGCCGCGCGTTTCCCGCAGCCATCAGCCAATTGAGGTGCACGTCGTAGCTATCTGTAGGTCGCAAATCCGCGTCGTGCCCACCAATTTCAATGCTATGTTTCATATAGCCGTAATCCATCGGATAGAATTCGATC
>JANPHP010000286.1:0-35551 GCA_031424495.1 Bacteroidota bacterium
CACCAAAGGTCCCCAATGGTTTTGACGTGACAACTGCTTGGCGACAAGTAGGCTCAGGCGCGCGAATAGCCTGAAGCAAGATCCTTAGACCTTGAAAAGCACGTGAGCTAGTTGCTTAACAATCAGGGAGAAGGCAAAAACTGCAAATTTTTGCTACATGCATTGATTTTGGGATTGTTTTTGTTGAGGCTCAATCGTAACTTTCCTCCTTTGATAGAGAATCCAAAAATCCTTCGTTCTTATTATATAGTAGCAATTTTTAGTCGCAGGAGACTCCCGGCGGGCAGTCAGGCATTAGCCTCCGCCATCCGCCGTCAGGGTGCTACCTAACGCTTGTTTGCTATGTCTTGAAAATCGCCCTTTTTACCCTGTGGCAAGGCCACCTTTTGTTTTTGTCGTGTTAAATTGAATCTGAGGCTTTGTGTCGATAGGAAGATCCATTGTGCCCGATGTCATGGAAAGCGAGTTCCTGGAGCTGGAAATCGCATGGTTCCTCAATGTCTTGCAGCGCCGCATCCGCGCGCAGTTTGGCCTCGGCACGATCGGTGCGACAGAATCTGAAATTGACATGCCTGATGCTACCGATTGCGATGAACCCTATGCCCGATTTGTAGGCACACTTGGGCTGGGCGTCGAGGGCAGGCTGGTTTTGATGCTGACCATGTTGCCGCTTTTGCGTCCATCAGCCTTGGATTTCCTCAAAGCTACAGACTCTGAAAAGCTTCAAATCTCAGATTTTGGCGGATATAGTGCACAGGTTCATAAGGGTTTCTTGCCGACATTTGAGACGGCCTTGTTTCTGCTTTGTGGCAACTCGCTCGCGCTTCGTTCCAATTACATAGCCTATTTCCAGCGCGGGAATCCGCTCTTTGAGGAGCATTGGGTGCGGCTTGAGCAGATTGCCCCCAATGAGCCGATCACCGCATCGCTTTTGCAGCCCACCACCGACTTGATCAATGTACTCACCAAGGGTTATGTTGGCGACCCGGAATTTGGGCCCAGTTTTCCTGCCCAAAAAATCGAGACCGATCGCAATTGGCAGGATTTGGTGCTGCCGCATGAAACCAAAAATGACATTGAGGAGATCATCTCCTGGGTTCGGCATGAGCAAATGGTGATGCGAGAATGGCGCTTGGCAGAAAAGGTCAATCCTGGTTTTCGCTGTCTCTTTCATGGGCCTCCGGGTACAGGCAAAACCTTTACCGCGACATTGCTCGGCAAGGCAACGGGTCGCGATGTCTACCGCATCGACCTCTCGATGGTCGTGAGCAAATACATCGGCGAGACCGAAAAAAACCTCAAGGTTGTGTTTGACAAAGCCCAATCCAAGGGTTGGATCTTATTTTTTGACGAAGCAGACGCCTTGTTTGGCAAGCGCACCGATGTTTCAGACTCCAAAGATCGCTATGCCAATCAAGAGGTGAGCTACCTCTTGCAGCGGGTGGAGAGTTTTGATGGCGTCGTGATCCTAGCCACCAATAACCGCGAAAACATGGACAAGGCTTTTACGCGCCGGTTTCAAGTGGTGGTGAATTTCTCTGTCCCCAATGCGATGGAGCGGCTCATTTTGTGGCGCACGGGCTTGCCTGCCGCTTGTACGCTTGCCGCTAGTGTGAACCTGGAGGCGATCGCCGAACGTTATGAGCTCACAGGTGGCAGCATTATGAATGTGGTGCGACATTGCGCGTTGCGGGCTGCTGTGCGTGGCTTGCCGGTGATCGAAGAGTATGATCTTGTCGATGGCATTCGGCGCGAGTTTCGCAAAGCGGGACGCATCCTGCATTGAGTTCTTTGCAAGCAGCATGGTTGTGCGCAAAACATGGTTCTACTGCACCGTGCAATTGCACTGATTGTAAATGCTATAAAAACTATCGCATGTGTAACCGCGCTGATCTAGCGCTTGAAAATAATTAAAAGTGATAAATACAATGCATCAATGTGGATAACTTGTCTATAAAATATTGTCCTGTATGGCTTGTGAAAGTCCGATGAATAGCCCAAATTTATGCATCCAGAGAATCGCCCTTTTTATTCGCCCTCGTAATGATTAATGACGCATTGACATTTCTTGTCGCGCAGCTCAATGAATACCTTCGTTCTAAAATGGGGGTATCTGGCTTGGTTGTGCAAAAGAGGCTTGTAAAGGGCGATGGCAACGAGGTCACGGGAGAGACCAAAGTGATTTGCCAGCTGGTAAATATCGAGGAGGAACGTATCGGGAAGGCGCAAGTGCCCGTCGCATCACCCGTCGGCAGCCAATTTCCAACCCGCAATCCAGAATTGCGTGTAAACCTGTCTGTCCTTTTTACGGCAATCTGCCCACAGGACACACAAGACTTATTGGGAGATGAGGAGGAATATGTAACCTCGATCAAAATGCTGTCTTATGTGATCCAATACTTCCAATATCGGCATGTATTCACAACCGAGAATTCGCCATCGCTGCCGCAGTCGATCGGCAATCTCATCGTCGAGCTCTATCCGATCTCGCTAGAAAATCAAAATTACCTTTGGGCATCGCTAGGTGCAAAATATCGTCCATCGGTGGTGTACAAAGCGCGTTTGATCACCATCTATGAAGACACCTTTACCGACATCGTCGGCGTACCGAGAATCATTGATACCAACCCCGTTATTTATCCCGAAAACAGACCATGAACCGCCATTATAAGGTTTACACGGAGGTCAATTTCAGGCATGATTATTATGCAGACGGGATCTGTGGTGATTTTGTGGTGCAGCCGACGTCAGAGACGGCCGCGAAATTGCCGAAGTACCGCTTATTGTGGGGTACGGTGAATAAGAAGCGCACCCACCGATATGAGTTGTTGCGTGAACAGATCGATGCGGTTACGCCCCTGTTGCCGCTCCCCGCGCAGTTCTTGCTGCGGTTTGAAATGTACGTGACCAAGCCTGATTTTGTCAACTTTACCAGCAATGTTTCCCATCAAAGCCGAGAGATTTTTGTATTTGAAAATCAGCTAGATGGGCACAGTTTGATGGGGGCAAATTTTCGGAAGATGGAGCTGGTGCACACAGTCTTTCAGGTAAATGATTTGCCCGCAGCAGCCAATGTATTGGTGACGCCGGCCGATGGCAGCACGCCATGGTTGGTTGCAGCGCACGATGAAGGATCGTCGCGCATGGCGCGTGTGGGCTTTGACGGCAAACCCTCTGGAATCTACACACTTACATGGACTGGCGGTACCAAGGAGATTTACCATGATCCGATGCTATATGGCAAGGGAATATTTGGTGTATTGCACCTCGCCGTGACACCAAACTTGGGCATCGACATCGCGAACAATACTTATACATTGTCATTCAAGGCCCGGGCTGCAAAATGGAAATATTTCCTCATGCTCAATCGGCCTCCACATACAGGAAGCGTTTATCAAATCCTCAATGGAAATCCCGCAAACAATGGGGGATTCAACTTTGTGGCCTACCCGCAAGGCAGTTGGGATCCCGTGCAGGATCCTGACCCTGCACAATTAGTTGCAATGAGTCATGGAGCCGAGATATTGGCTTTCATTTCCGATACCGACATTCCTTACAGGGATGCCGCGCGTTCTTCCATCAAGCTGGACCGTTCAGTAACGTTCCCAAGAGTCGTGGCCAACGACCTACCCAACCCAGCGCTTGGCGCCGCCAATGCCGCAGTGTTTGTGTCGGTCGAGAATCCTGCCCCTTGATATACTTGATTAAATTTTTTCGATGTCTCACCCTTAAATCTTAGGCAGGCAATGGCTTTAGATCCAAAGACTCCTGGTGTCTACATCCAGGAAGTGTCGATTTTTCCCCCATCTATCACCTCGGTGGCCACGGCCATCCCGGCGTTTCTCGGCTATACGCAAAATGCAGTAACCGATCCGAAGCGCATCTCATCCATGAATGAATATGTGTCCATCTTCGGTGGGCCACATCTTTACCTGGAAACTGTGGGTACAAATAATGCAGCGCCTACCCCGATTGCTGCCGCAAAAAACTTTGTACTCTACTATTGTATGCAAATGTATTTTGCCAATGGCGGTGGGCCATGCTGGGTGATCTCCACAGGTGTGTATGGTGTAACCGCCGCCGCCGATTTTGGGATTTCTTGGAACGCCGGCGCCTTGGGAAAATTGGCATTGGAAGATGAGCCGACGCTGATTGTGATGCCCGACTTACGTACGCTTGCGACCCCTGCTGATCAATACAATGTCTACGTGGCAGCCCTTGCACAATGCAATAAACTGCAAGACCGGTTCACAATTATCGACATTCCTACAGGCGAAACGTCGACCCAATTCAGGACAGGTATCGGTAGCAGCAACCTCAAATACGGTGCCGCCTATTACCCAGATTTGAACACCAGCCTTACCGTTCCTTTTGAAGCCGTGAAAATTACTGGAGCCACGCTCACGGGCAGTACCGTAGCGGCAGCAGCAGCAGGCTCTACGGCACAATGGTTGGGCATCGAAAAAAATGTACGCGAATCATTGGCCAATTACACCATCGTATTGCCACCAAGTGCAACCATCGCGGGTGTCTATGCTGCCGTCGACCGCGACCGCGGTGTCTGGAAAGCGCCAGCCAATGTTAGCCTCACCGGTGTGCTCAAGCCATCGGTCACGATTACGAGCGACGAGCAGGAAAGCCTCAACGTCGACTCGACTGGCAAATCGATCAATGCCATTCGCGCCTTTACTGGCAAAGGCATCTTGGTATGGGGTTCACGCACCCTCGCCGGCAACGACAACGAGTGGCGCTATGTGCCTGTGCGTCGCCTCTTCATCATGGTCGAGGAGTCCATCAAAAAAGCAACCGAGTTTGTGGTATTTGAGCCCAATGATGCCAATACCTGGCTACGGGTGAAAACCATGATCGAGAACTTCTTGCTCAACATCTGGAAAGACGGTGCCCTCGCAGGTGCAGTGCCCAAAGATGCATTCTTCGTGAAAGTCGGCATTAACCAAACTATGACCGCCCAAGACATCCTCGAAGGCAAACTCATCATCGAGATCGGCATGGCCGCCGTGCGCCCCGCAGAATTTATCATCTTGAAGTTCTCGCACAAATTGCAGGAGTCCTGATCTGAGTCGGCTGTCTATCAAGGACAATTGATTTGAGATTTGTCAGGTGCAAGGTGCACTTGGCATAACAAGAAAGATTATGGCAGAATACAAAACACCGGGGGTTTACATCGAGGAGATCTCGACCTTCCCCGCTTCCGTCGTGAGAGTAGCGACCGCAGTTCCAGTCTTTGTAGGATGCACCGAGCGGTACATCTACGGAGCCGATGACTTGCGCAATATTCCCACGAAAATCAAATCGATCGGTGACTATGAATTGATGTTTGGTGGTGAGCCGACAACAACTGGTCGCGCACTGAACGTTGCATTGGACAGTAGTTTCAAGCCAAGCGTGGTGACGCTGGGCTTAACGTATTACGTGTATCAAAGCTTGCGGCATTTTTATGCAAATGGCGGCGGCGATTGCTACATTGTAACTATCGGTGACTACAGTACCACAGTGACTGACACCCTGATCAATACCGGTGTCGACAGCTTGCTCAAAGCTGACGAGCCTACCCTGATCTTGACGCCAGATGCCTACGGCCTTCCTGCAGTAAACCTCGGCAATGTGCAAAAGCATGTGCTTGCGCATTGCGACAAAATGCAGGATCGATTTGCCATTTTGGATGTCAAAGATTCCGGCAATGAATCTGCTGATGCAGGTAGTTTCCGTACAGAAATTGGCACCTTGAATCTCAAATATGGTGGCGCATATTATCCCAGTCTCAAGTCGACGCTCGGTCCAAATGGTGATATCAAAGTCGCTAATTTGACGATTACCGGGGCTGCACTTTCTGGTTTTCTGCCTTCAGGCACGGGAGATCCTGCGATCCAGTTGTTTTTTGATGCTCCGGCCGACAAGCCTGCACTGACGACTGCCAATGGCTATGTGGACTACAAAACTCAATATCTTGGTATCCCCGATGCTACTTTGGTTGGTTCGGCTGGTGCAGTGGCGACTGCCCACCAAGATGAGCTCAAGCTCCGCATCAACAAGATCAAGGACGTCATCGATGTGATCTATGGTTTTGGCAATGTCGCTACCTATACTGCTAGTTTCGTCGCACGTTATGCTTCGACAATCAGTAGTGGTGCATCAGGGTCAGCCTTGAAGGCTGCGGTGAGCGAGCTTTGGAAGTATGAAGATGGTTTCAGAAAGGTTGGAGCTCCAGGTACCCCCGTGGCAGGAAGCAACTTGGTTGCAGCGAGCTACGATGGATCGGCCTATGCGAGTGCTCCAGTGTATGCGCTTGCGCCCATGGCTACGCCTCCGTCATCGGTCTACATGTCAGCTGCGTCCATCAAGGATGCGGTGATTGCAGCTAGGCCCGGCTTGCGCGCGCTTTTTGATACTGTCAACAATATCTTGGTGAGTGAAGGAGCGGTACTGACTGGCGGCCTGTTGGAATCCCAACTTTTCGCTACCAGTAAAATCATGTCAGACATCAGGGATGCAGTGCGTAACACGGGCTATACCCTGCCGCCGAGCGGTGCGATTGCTGGCATTTATGCAGCAGTCGATGCAAGTCGCGGCGTCTGGAAAGCTCCAGCCAACGTGAGCCTCAACGGAGTGGCCTCCGTCGCAAAACTCAGCGAAGATCAACTCGACCACCTGAATGTGGACGCCACGGCCGGTAAATCGATCAATGCGATTCGTTTCTTCCGTGGGCAGGGCGTGCTTGTGTATGGTGCGCGCACCCTTGCGGGCAACGACAACGAGTGGCGTTATGTGCCTGTGCGCAGGCTCTTCATCATGGTCGAGGAATCGGTGAAAAAAGCCTCCGAGCCCTTTGTCTTTGAGCCCAACGATGCCAATACTTGGCAACGTGCCAAAGGTATGATCGAAAACTTCTTGGTGGGTTTGTGGCGCGATGGCGCATTGGCGGGCGCAGTGCCCAAAGATGCCTTCTTTGTCAAGGTCGGCTTGGGCCAAACGATGACAGCCCAAGACATCTTGGAAGGCAAGATGATCATTGAGATCGGTATGGCCGCAGTGCGACCCGCAGAATTCATCATCCTGAGGTTCTCCCACAAAATGCAGGAGAGCTGATCGTAACCCTCTTTTTTCACCATTTTGGCCCTCGGGCCGTTTCATTACTTGAACATCAAAATTCAAAAGATCAAATATCATGGCTAGTTATCCATTGTCAGTATTCCATTTTACCGTCTCTTGGGGCGGGGCCAACGTAAGCTTCCAAGAAGTGTCTGGCTTGAATATTCACCGTGAGAAAATCCCTTATCGTGGCGGCGCTTCGCCCGAATACAACGATACGGTGATGCCCGGCCGCCCAGCTTTTGACGACATCGTCTTGAAGCGCGGCATGTTTGCTGGCGACAGCGATTTCATCAAGTGGTTGCTCACCATCAAACTCAACGATGTCGAGCGCCGCGACCTCACCATCAGCCTTTTGAACGCCGAGCACGCTCCCGTGGTCACATGGAAGATCAAGAGTGCATGGCCGCTGAAAGTTGAAGGCCCAGGCCTCAAGAGTACCGGCAACGAGGTGGCAATCGAGTCGATCACGCTTGCGCACGAAGGCATTAGCACAGAGTTCAGCTAATCGGTTTTTTTCATTTTCATCACGATGAATTATTATCCACCTGTTGGTTATTATTTCGTGGTGGTTTTTCGAGACAGCGGCGACGCGCCGATTGGCAGTCAGTTGAAGATGCTCTTGTATGACACCAACTTCAAGGAGGTGTCGGGCTTGACGTCTGAGCTGGGCATAGATAAATATCAGGAAGGGGGTGTGAACGACTATCAACACCCCCTTCCGAAGCCCGCTCATTTCAACAATATCACCCTGAAAAGGGGGATGTTGACGAACTCTGGCATTGTCGATTGGATGCGCGATGCACTCGAAAATTTCATCATCGTACCCAAGGCATTCACGATCGTGTTGCTCGGGCCACAGGGATTTCCCGTGGCCGCTTGGGATGTCACCGGAGCATTTCCAGTCAAATGGGAAATCTCTGGTTTCAATGCCATGGACAATTCCATCGTCGTGGAATCCATTGAGTTTGTATGCCAAAAGCATCGCAGGCTTCCGATTTAATTCATCTCTAAAACGAGGGCAACCACAATGCCAATCCAAATCAGAGAGTTGATCGTCACCGCGACGGTCGAAGAGGGGAGGGCTGTGTCACCACAGCCTGCAAGCGCCGATGCGCCATCTGCTCAAAAAACGCCTTCACACGATGCCATCGTGCAAGAATGCGTGGACCAAGTATTGCGGGTTCTTAAACACCAAGGGAGGCGGTAATGGGTACTGGAGCACTTTCAAAGCTCAAAATCATTTCCTATTCGGATGCTGAGCAGAATTCTGAGGTCGGCACGTTTGAGGCCTATTATAATCCAACGTCATTTACAGCAACGTACGCGTTGAAATATGCGGAGGATAAGAAAGCATCGACCGATTTAAAGCATGAAATGCGTTACATGGGTTATGCGGCAACGACCTATGCATTTGAATTGTTGTTGGATGGTACTGGAGCCTCAGGACCATCGGGTTCCTACCCAAAAGGTCCGCTAGACGTGGATAAGGCCATTAAAGATTTTCAAAAAATGGCCTATGGATACGAGGGAGCCGAGCATCGAGGCAGCTATTTGAAATTGGTCTGGGGAGATGCCTTGAGCGCAGTATGCGTTGTACTTTCGTCGGTGACCATCACGCGCGATCTTTTCAAGTCAGATGGTAAGACGTTGCGTGCAAAACTGAACTGTCAGTTCACCGAATTTTCTTACGAAGACAAGACGAAAGCCGAAAAGAGTGACAGTTCTCCCGATTTGACGCACGTGCGTATCGTGACCCAAGGGGATCGACTTCCTCTCATGTGCGAAAAAATTTACGGGGATGACCGTCTATATCTACAAGTTGCACGCTACAATGGTTTAAGCAATTATCGGAAATTGACTCCTGGACAGAAAATCTATTTTCCACCGCTAGTAACCAAATAGTCACCCTCTAATACAATGGGAAAAAAACTCGGTGCAGTCACGATCAAGATCAAAGCGAATGGGAAGGAGTATTCTGGTTCCACGGTACTTTCTTTGTCGATCATGCACCACACCAACATTGTGTCGTTTGCCGAAGTGCTGTTGTATGATGGTGATGTAGCAAAACAGGACTATGAGCTGAGCAGTGACCCCAATTTTGCGCCGGGGATGGAATTGGAAATCGAAATTGGGCATGGCCCCGAAACCAAGCCCTTGTTCAAAGGCTTGATCGTGCGGCACCAAATTCGGTTTTCACCTAGCCTCACCAATTCCCTTTTCTTGGAGGTCAAGCACAAAGCCGTGAAAATGACGCACATTCGCAAAACACGGCATTTCCTCGACAAAAAAGACAGCGATATCATCGAGACACTGATTGGGGACAGCGGTGCTGGCACTCAGGTCGACAGCGATTTTGCGGTCAAGCACGAGCGCATGATCCAATACAATATCAGCGATTGGGATTTTATGATCCTGCGCGCAGAGGCCAATGGCAAGATTGTCTATTGCGAGGAGGATAAGGTGGTTGTGGCAACTCCTAAGGTTGCGAGCGCCGAAAAACCTTATGCCAAGCTAGGGGACAATGTTTATGAATTTGAGGTCGAGGTGGAAAGCCGCGACCAATTCAAAGGTGGGAGTGCGATCTCTTGGGATCATAGCAGTCAGGCCTTGCTCGACAAAAAGGCCAAGGATGCATCGGCCAAGTCACCTGGCGAACCCGCCTCATCCAAACTAGCGGAGAGTCTCGGCCCCGCCGAGTTCAAGCTGCGCCACCCCGGCGAGCTAGGCGATGCAGAGCTCGAACAGTGGGGGAGTGGCAAGCAACTGCGTAGCAGCCTGAGCAAAGTCAAGGGCCGCATTCAGCTCTTAGGTGATGGCGAGCTCAAGGTGGGTGGCAGCATCAAACTCATCGGTTTGAGCAAAGCCTTCAATGGCGCTGCCTTCATCGGTGGCGTGCGCCACCAGGTGAGCAATGGGCTTTGGCTCACGGATGTCGAGCTTGGCTTGGACGAGGAAACCCATGCTGCCACGATGCCGAGCGTGTTTGAGCCCGCAGCATCTGGCCTGCTCGCACCGATGCGCGGCTTGCAGATCGGCGTCGTGAAGGAGATCAAGGGCGATCCGCAAAGCTTTTTCAGGGTGCAGGTCAAGATCCAAGTCGTAGACGACAGCGAGGATGGTATATGGTGCCGCGTGGCACGCCCTGACGCTGGCGCGAGCCATACTGTGTTTTGGCAACCACAAGTCGGTGACGAGGTCGTCTTGGGCTTTCTCAATGAAGACCCACGGCATGCCATCGTCTTGGGTTCGCTCCACAATACCGACGCCAACAAGCCCCCAATTGAGGGCAATGATGAGTACAAAAAACGTGGCATCGTGACGCCCGAGGGGCTCAAACTCACCTTTAACGACGAGGACAAAAGCGTGATCTTGGAGACCCCCAAGGGCAAAAAAATCACGATGGATGAAAAGGCAGATGTGATCATACTAGAGGATGATCACAACAACAAGATCACCATGGACAATAGCGGCATCGCCATCGAGAGCGGCAAGGACATCATCATCAAGGCGACGGGCGATGTGAAGGTCGATGGCGTGAACATCGAGCAGGCTGCCCAAGCGCAGTTCAAGGCAGAAGGAACCGCAGGAATTGAAGTGTCATCATCAGCAATTGCCAAGCTGAAAGGGTCGTTGGTTCAAATCAATTAATCTAGAATCTGAAGCACCATGTCTACTAAAAATATCAGTGAGAGCGATTTTCTGGGGACTGGTTGGACCTTTCCACCCGCTTTCAACAAAGATAAAATGAGCGTTGAGATGCTCTCTGGAGAGGCAGATATCAAGAGTAGCTTGGAGATCCTTTTCACCACCAGATTGGGAGAACGCCTCATGCGGAGCAAATATGGTAGCACCGTCCCCGAAAAGGTATTTGAACCTATGGATCGTTCGGAAGCCGTCATGTTGCGAGAAGATATTACACTGGCGATTTTGCTCCACGAGCCCCGCATCAAACCAATCGAGGTCAAGGTTGAAATGGACGAACTTGAAGGGCGCGTCACCATATCGATCGATTATTCGATCATCACCACCAACAACCGCCGCAACTTTGTATTTCCATTTTACATCATCGAAGGAACGGAGGTGCGCAAATGAAAAACTGCTGCAATGTCACCAACCCGCTGCGCCGCGATGGCACAAGTCAAAAGCAGCGATTCCCGCTGGCTCTGGCAGAGAGCTACGTGCAGATCGACGAACGCACCCATGCCGATATCCTCAATTTCTCCAAGGCGCTGGCCCGCGAGATCAATTATTATTACAAAAGCGATAGCACCCCCAATGACAATTGGGAGCCCTTTTTTCAAGAGGATCTGAGTTTTGTTTTGTCGGAGGTCTTGTTGCTAGACTTGGAAGTTTTCAAGTCTGAATTTGCCTTGCGCATCGATGCAGCCAAGGCGGCATTTGAAACTGAAAGGGACGACGATAGTGTTGCGAATCAGGATGCTTTGAAGGTGGCTTTGGGTAATATATTCTCTTATTTCACCCAAACATTTGATGCCGCAGCCTATCCAGGTACGCAATTCCCTGCGATGGCGCTCAAAATGAGTGCTTGGCTCGCAATATTGCCCGATAGCTCGCTTTTTGCTGACACACAAGCCTATTCCTTCAAGGATTTGGTTTCTGATGGCATGGTACGGCTAGCGACGATTTTGCAAAAGCTGCAAATTGCACATTGGGAGGCGAATGATGCCTATTATGCCGCTGGAATTGATGCTGAATTTTGGAAGGAATTGATTAGCGGAGCTTGGGGCTTGTTGCCACTGCCGCCTGTCGCCGTAAACCCATTTGTCTACTTCACATCGACCTGGGAGCAAGACATTCCTAAGGTTTTTGAACTCATGCGGCTTTGCCAAGACAGCTTTGTCGGTGTGTTGGAGGATTTGCAAACCAATGCCCCCGTGTACTTGGAGCAGAGCCTGCGCACATATCCTTGGCACAAACCGCAAAATGGTCTTTTCTTGGCTTTTTTGCGCCTGTTTGACTACGCCAAAGACCATCTGAATAGCCTCGGCCGCAAGCAATTGCTGTATTATTACCAAGATATATTGCGTTTTACGCCACGGCCCGCCGTGCCTGATCAGGCAGCTCTTATTTTCCAGTTGCGCAAGGGCGTCGAGCGCCATTTGATTGAGGCAGGTACCCTGCTCAAAGCGGGCAAAGATCCCGATGGGAAAGGCCTCTTTTACGAAGTGCAAGAGGAAATTGTCCTGAACCAGGCGCTGGTCAAGCAATTGAAAAGCGTATATGTGGAGCGAGAGGTGGCCGATACAACCAATAATGGTTCGACTGATGCAACAGGATCCAAGCCGACAACAGGTAGCCTTGTGCTTGGGCGGGATGTCCTGAGCGGCACGGTGGGCAAGATTCCGCGACCGATCACACTGCTCAATGCCAATATCGGTCAGACGATAGGAGGTGGACTGCTCACCAAGCTTGTAGGTGGCAAACCCCAAATCTCCGCTCCGGATTTTGGCTTGGATGCAAACTTTTTAACACCGGATAAGAACGCTTCTCGCAATGCTGCACCCACCACAGGTGAAGGCAACACAGGTTCTGGATTCCGCGTCGAAAATTCGCGCAGCGTTCCCCCAGTCAATGAGGGAGGAAAGTCGATTCCCCCGCAGAAGGCTCCGGCTCAAATCCAACCTGTGGAGGGCAAGGCGCTTGTTTTGCAGCCGCTCAAGCCTCGTGTGATCAATATCTATGCCTCTCCAGTGGCCAACTCGGCCGATGGCCTCGGAGCGCCACTCGGTAAAGATGAGCCGAAATGGAATATGTTTGGCGAGCCGCAATCCTCGCTCACGGAGGTGCAGCGCACCATGCCCGATGCAGAAGTGGGTTTCGGGATCGCATCGCCGCTGCTGATGCTGCGCGAAGGGCATCGCGAGGTGATTTTGACCTTTTTGATCCCCAAACCCAAAGAAGACGCTACATCGAATCCACCAATTGTTGTGGATCCTTATATTTTCCTTGGCCATGTCAAATCCTCTCAAGATAAAATTGCACCCAAGGATGAGATCGCAATCAAGGATGCGATAGCAAACAGGGAATTTGCCATTTTGAATGGCCTCCGCGCGCAATTCACCATGGCCAAAGGCTGGGCAGATGCACGTATTGCATCCGTATTTTTGTTGCATACGCTCACGCAATGGAACGATCCGTCCAATGCAGAGCTCAGAAAACAACTCGACCTGCCAGATACTGCAGCGACTGATCCCAAGCTCCCACCGGTCATTGCATCTCCAACTTGGGATTTTGAAGAAGAATGCGTTGTCAGTATCAAAGTTGTTTTGGATGAGCAGGTGAAAGCCTGTGTGCCCTATAACGAGGCCGTGCATTTGAGTGGGATGCACACGTCGTGGCCGGTGATCAAACTCACCTTCAAAGGGCGCACGCCTGCTGTCGAGGAGCTTTACATACCCGCATTTACGGCCTCCAAAACCGTTCCAGCAGCGCAATTGGTATTGCTAGGTGGGCAAATTTACAGCGCAAAGAAAGCGGGCGCACCTAAACTCATCGCGAGTTTTGAGCAGCTGCCATCTATGCAACCTGCGCTGGAGAGCAAATATGTTGAATTCAAGGTCGATGAAACCTATACGGATCAGTACAAGGAGGGGCGACGTGTACGCGTCGGGAGCCTCTTGTATCAATTGATCCAGGACTATCCTGCTGAAATGAATGGGACCACTGCAGAGATGAATCTCGTTCCAACCAATACCGATTATTGGGCTCCAGTCGACCTGACGACTTATATCTATGACTTCCTGCAATATTTTGCGCCGACCAAAGTGAGTCTCCGTGTCGAGGTTTCGGGCATGTCGGGCGTGGTATTGGAGAATGATGGCGGCAAGATCGCACCGGGCAAGCCGTTCCAACCCTTTGGCTCGATTCCTGTCGTCGGCTCCCGTTTCTACATTGGATCCAAGGAGATCTTTGGGAAAGCACTTTCAAAGCTTGCAATCACCCTGAATTGGCAGGATAAGCCTAGTGATCTGATCCTACACTACAAAGATAAGTATGGGGTCACGGCCAATGTTTGGAAGGTGGACTTGCAAATGCTCAATGACGGCACTTGGCAAGTCTTGAAGGCTGCGGAGTTTTTGTTTACGTCCACGACTTCGTCGACAAGTACACTCACATTTACCGGTACAGAACTCGCTCCGTTCAAGCGCAATCTCGATCTGTCTGAGCCCGCCAAGCTCGAAACGAATACCTCACGAGGTTTCTTGCGGTTTGAGCTCACCGCGCCGACAGATCCATTTGGGCATGCAAGGTACAACAGTTTGTATGTAAAAGAGGCATTTAGGGTGGCCCGCGCTTTGGCAAAAATATATCCTTCAGGCACTGACGCAAATAGCGCGATCAATTCACCCGATCCCACATTCCCCAACGAACCCTACACCCCCGTGATCAAGGAGTTCAGCATCAGCTACACCTCCAAGGCCGACATCGATTTCTCTGAAAGCGCAGCGACGGCTGCGATTTATGCCCGTCGTGTAGATCAATTTTTCCATATCCAGCCCTTCGGGCACACTGAGGAGCATCCATTTTTGCGACCCAAGCCAGCTTTGGTTCCTTTGCTGCCAGAGGACGGCTATTTTTATGTAGGTCTCGAAGGTTTTGTGCCGCCGAGCACCTTGTCCATGTTGTATCAGTTGGCAGAGGGCAGCGGCGATCCCGATTTGGACTTGCACAGCCCAACTTGGAGCCTGCTTTCGAGCAACGATTGGATGCCGCTCGCATCCAATGAAATCCTCGCAGACTCCACGGTCGGCATGATCACGTCCGGCGTGATCCGCTACTTATTCAACAGCGAAATGAACCTTGGCAACACGCTGCTCGACAGCGGTTTGCATTGGCTGCGCGCCAAGGTCGACACCAATGTCCCCGCCAACCTCAAAGCGATCGACGTGGCTGCACAGGCGGTCTTGGCCAGATTCAAGGATGACGGCAACAACTTGGCGCATTTGGAGAAATCTCTGCCGAGTAGCACGATCAATGGCCTCAAAATCAATGATCCAGAAATCAAGCAAGTCTCGCAGCCTTATGCAAGTTCGGGCGGCAAGCTGCCTGAGCAGGCGGGTGCATTGCTCACACGCGTGAGTGAGCGCTTGCGGCACAAGCAGCGCTCAGTGAATGTGTGGGACTATGAGCGCATGGTTTTGGAGCAATTTCCGGGCATTTACAAGGTGAAATGCTTGAACCATACGGCGCTCAAGGTCGCAGCCCTCGACAAGGCCGATTGGGAGCTAGCCCCCGGCAGCGTCACCGTGATTTGCATTCCCGACTTGCGCAACCGCAACGCTGTCAATCCATTTGAGCCCAAAACCTCAGTGCATACACTGACCGAGGTGGAAAATTACCTACGCAACTACATTTCCCCTTGGGTGTCGTTGCGCGTCGCCAATCCGATATATGAACAATTGAGCGTCACCTGCAAGGTGGGACTCATGCCGGGCAAGGACCCTGGCTATTACCTCGGGCAATTGGAGCTGGCTCTGCAGCGCTTTTTGTCGCCGTGGGCATTTGACAACGAGGAAGATATCGTCTTCGGGAGCAGCATTCATCGCTCGCAGCTCATACGGTTCATCGAGCAGCAAGACTATGTCGATTTTGTGATCAAATTTCAGATGGATCACGTAATCGCTGGCGTGACCGAATACAATGTCGCCGAGGCAAAGGCAGCTACGGGCAGGTCCATTATCGTCTCTGCCTTGCGTCACGACATCGAGAGCGGCGACGCGACTTGCATGGATTGCAAGTCTGAAAGCCTCGTTTCTGGTTCAGAAACCGGATGCTGTAACAATCCTGATTGCCTCAACGCTGCACGCAGCTAATACAGAATACAATGGTCGTCGAATCGAATTTCATCACCCGCCCTACCGCACCAGATCCTAGTCTGGATTTCGACCGGCTCTATCAAGAAGGCCTCAAGCATATCGAGGCCCTCTCAGGCAAGATATGGACCGACTACAACTCCCACGATCCCGGCATCTCTATCTTGGAAGTGCTTTGCTACGCGATTACAGAGCTTGGCTACCGTTGTGAATTTGCGATCGGCGACATCATCTCGCCGCTCACCGAAAACGATGTCGTGAGCGAGCTCTTCAACCTTGCAAGTGTCGCGTCGTCGGCGCCGCTCACGATCAACGACTACCGCAAGCGCCTCATCGACCTGCCCGGCTACCGCAATGCTTGGCTGGAAAAAGTCGAGCAGGCTCCACTTTTGCTCCTGCTCGATCGCAATGTGCAGCCTCCGCTGCTCTACAATCCCGGACTCAGCTACCAACGACAGGGCACCTCGACGACCACAAAAACCCAAACCTGCAATGACGATGGTTACGTCACCGGCACCAAATCGGAAGTCCTTTCGCCAACGACTGGACTCAATGCAGAGATCATCTCCAAAACGGAAACAAGGCCGATCACGGATGTACTTCTCAATGAGAATATGTCGGGGCTGAATACCAATTTGCGGGTGAATTTGAACTTGCTGACCACCAATACGGCCAAAGACAACACAATAAAAACGACGACAGGAAACAGCAATACATCAACGGTAGCCAGTAGCATCACAGAGGTCAATATCAAGGGCCTCTACGATGTCTTCTTGCAGTTTGAGGAGCATCCCGATTTCGGAGATCTCAACGACAACTCCATCACCCATACCTTTAAGTTTCTCACCGCTGGAAATGGCGATCAAGAATTCCCATTTACATTTGAAGTTGAGTTTCCTGCTTGGGAAAACCAATCGGCCGACTTGGATGTGATCAAGGCAGATATCGATCATCCAGCACTGGTGAAAGGTTCCTTGCTCAAATTGGCTGCGGGTGTGATTCTCCCAAACAATGGTGAAACATTGTCTTATTCGATGCCGCTGCTGCTCAATCCTGACGATCGCGCGGTGACCATCAACCTCGTTTTGCGGGTCGTGGGTGGACAAGAAAAAGTGGTGAATCCCACAGAATTCAGTTCGCGACTCAGGGAACAATTTCACGGCCACGAACACCGATTTTACAACCAAGAAGACATTTTGGGAGGCCAAGTCGAGGCTGAAATTTTGCCGAATACGGCCATTGCCTTGATCATGAGGTTTTTGGATCGTCGCAAATTAATACAACAATACCTCGAAGACGCACGCCACGAGCTCGCCAAGACCCGCAATCTGTGCGAGGATTTCAATCAACTTTACCCGATGAACTTGCAAGAGATCGGGCTGGAAGTGGTGTTGGATGTCGTGCCGGGTACCGACATGGACCGCATCATGGCTGAGGTCTACCGCCGCACCGAGGTTTATTTGTCACCCACGGTGCGTTTTTATTCGCTGCGCGAGATGCTCGAAAAAGGCTATGCTGCAGAAGAAATATTTCGTGGGCCACGCCTCAGGAATGGATTTATCGATGAGCACGAACCCGCATTCAATATGCGCCGTGACCGCATCTATACCTCGGACTTGCTGAGTGAATTTATGAAAATCGATGGCGTGCGCCTCGTGCGTCGCCTCGCGCTCTCGCGCTTTATCGAGGGCAGGCGCGTGAATGCCAATGCGCTGGAATGCCTTTTCTTGGATTCACCTGGTCGGTATCTCACCCGCCTCAACATCAACCGTTCGTCGGTGACGATGGATGCAGGCAATGGCCGGATCGAAAAGGTAAATCCGTCTCGGGTTTTGGAGCTGCTCAGCGCGCTCAAAGCATTTGACCGACTCAAGGGCCGAGCAGATGAAACGGAGTTTGATCTGCCCACAACGCAAATCGTCGATTTGCAAACCTATTACACGATCCAAAACGAGTTCCCTGCCAATTACGGCATCGGTATTGAGGGCGTGCCATCGAGCGATGTGCTCGATCCCCATGAAAAACAGCGACGCGAGGAGCGAAGTGTACAAGCAAAACAGCTCAAGGCTTATTTGCTGTTTTTTGATCAATTGCTCGCAAACTTTCATGCACAGCTCGCGCATATCCGTGACCTCTATTCCCATAGCGTCACAACCGATCGCACCTATTTCACGCAAGCGCTGTTTGAGGTGCCTAGGGTCAAAGATTTGTTGCACGATTTCACAGCAAATACTGGCGAAACCGATCTCGACTGGGCGAAATATCTGATCGGTCCCCTACCGGGGAAGGAAGAAAGCTACTATCCGACGCAATTGCAAACCCTGGCCGAGGACCAAGAAACCTTTCAGGATCGGCGCAAGCGCTTCCTCGATCACCTTTTGGCACGGTACAACGAGTCCTTTTCAGAATATGCATCCTACGTTTTCAGCCGCACGGGCGCGATACAAACCGATCGCTACAGCACCCTGATCAAGGGGCAAGAGCGATTTTTGGAGCATTATGTCGAGCACAGTGCTAGCCGTGGAGCTGGATTTGACTACCAAAAGCCGCTCGACCGTGATTTCCCCAACGGAGGACAATCCTATTTCCAGGAATATTCAGGCGCGGTGACTGGCCTGAAAAAACGAATAGTCTACCTCACCGACCTGCCTAAGCTGGATCGGGAATTCATCAACCCCTACCGCAGCTTCAAGATCACGCAAGCACCTGATACGCTCATCTGGTCATTTGTGGTCTTCAAACCAGATACGCAGTCAGATCCCGAGGCGTGGTTTTCCAGCATCCGCGACCACTCCAAATTGGAGGATGTGCTGGCCGAGATCGACTTGATATTGCAGCTTGTAGCGGCCGATTCTAGCTACGAAGGCGGCCCTGGCGGTCAAATCACGGTGGGAGCTTTTGAGGAACTGGCGACCTATGGCATGTTTCCCGAATCGTTTGCTGCTGACTATCCTGATGCGACCAAGTTTCTCAATTACCTGTCGCAAGACCTTCAGGTCGAGAACTTGCATATTGTGGAGCACATTATTCTGCGGCAGCGTGCATCCGGAGATCCCACTTTGCGGCCGCGGATCATTCCTTGCTGCCCGGCACTTGATATTGTTGATCCTTATTCCTTTCGAGTAAGCGTGGTCTTGCCTACATGGTCGGGGAGATTTCAAGATTTGGAGTTTCGCAGACTGTTCAAGCGCCTGCTGCGCTTGGAGGCGCCTGCGCATGTGTACATCCACTTTTATTGGATCGACAAGGTGCAGATGTACCATTTTGAGAATTGTTGGAATGAATGGTTGGAAGGCGAATGGCTGGCTGAGGACACACGTCTCCTTTGGGAAGACGACAAATTGGATGAATCGGCCCGCACCTTGCAGGAAAATAAATATTTCATTGTGCTGGATCGTCGCGCAGCAAGTGGAACAGAAAAGGACTTTTTTGTGAATTGTCTGGCGCAATTGCGCAATCTCTATGATTGCCATTACGAAGTCTTGCCTTCGAAATTGGTAGAGTCTTACAAGGGTTGCGACCTCTTGGCATTTCCCGTCGATCCCGATGGTGAAATCACCCAAGCCTGGTTGGCAGACAACAGCCCTGCATTACCAAGCGGCATGTGCCTTGATGCCTGCAATGGTGAGATTCGCGTAAATCCGAATACTTTGCTGCTTCCAGGTACTTACATCCTGCAAGTCGTCACCGTAAACAGCGGCGGTGAGCTCACCCACAATGAGGTCGTGATTTTGATTCGCAAGAATACAACCTCAGACGCAGTTGTAGAGCCTGCCTTGGACGTGTGCAAGTACAAAGACAACGATGTGCTGATTACCTTCACCGATCAAGATGGTGATTTGGTTGATGGTTTGGCTTTGCGGTGGTTTACAAATCCGCAACCTGGCGTAAATGCAGAGACCATTCAGAATAGTACCGTGACGCCGCCTCCCGGCATCGCATTTGATCGTCAGCACCACAAAGTGATCGTGAGCAGGGCAGAAGCCTTGGTTAGCGGAACTTATGGCGTGACCGTGTGGCTCGCCGACGAAGGTGGCGGGGATTCCACGATCTACACTGGATTTGAAATCCTCGGCGGTGGCGCACCGCTCGTGCAGATCTTCACGCCTGCGGACAAATACCATACGAGTTACTTGGTCGATGACCTCTTGATTGAAATTGGTTACCGCACCAACAATGTGACCGCATTTAAGCTCAAGGAGACCTTGCTCACCGAGATCGGCCTCACGGCCTCGCTTGAAAAGGTCGGAGCGTCCAAATATGACGTCCTGCAAATTAGGATACTCGATCAGAGCCTCTTCAGAAAGGGATTGATCGATTACTTCACCCGAAACGGAAACTTGTTGGAGCTGTCGATTGCGATCACCACATCAGACGATTGCGGCTACGAGACGCAATCAAATGCGCTCTTGAAGGTTTTCTTCAAAGACAGCCTGCCTGTCTTCTCGGCAGAGGCTCCCAAAGAGATCAAGTCCTATTTGCAAAACGATCTGTTGGGTACCCTGAGCGACTATGCCGACGGCTGCGTCAGATTCGTCACTCCGGCACCTAAATTAGGGCTGACAACAGGATTCGTGTCCAAATCCATCGTCCCAGATCTGCTCCTAACGATGGGCATCGAAATCACGATTGTGGGATTGGTCGCTGAGTTCCGCATCGGCAACCTGAGTACGTTTGCCGAATATGTCGCCAAGCAAGTCATTCCTGCCGACCGCAAATTGGTGATCGCGGTTCCAGTGATTGCAACCGATTGTTTTGGCAGTGTCGCGCAAGTCGTGTGCAATATCACCGTCTTCATCGATGCCCCCAATATCGGTATCTTGGAAGCGGTCGACGAGCACAACGGGAAAGCCCTCGACACCTACCTACAAGGCATACGTGTGATCACCTTGCTCAAGCAGAAGGCTGTTTTGGAGTCGGTCACCTTCATTCCACTCTTGCCCAAGGGTCTGTCTGCCAGGAAGGTGAATGATGGAACGATTGAAATCTACGTTCTCGATCCTAAGTATTTGGTTGCAGGTGCAACGAAGCACACAGCAACGACCTTGGACGCCGACAATATCACCAACTCCAAGGTGATTACGATTGAAATGTTGCCATTGGCAGAACTGCAGGTGATTTTTGAGCTAGCGTCGATGGGACCAGATTCGGTGCGGACGCTCACCTACAGTGATCAGTTGCCAGGTGTGCAGATCACTTTGATCCCAGTACCGATTTTGCCAGTCAATTTCGGGAGCTTGACAGTGAACAGGATGCAATCCCTAGTCTTCAGAGAAGGGTTAGGGTTCAACAATGCCAAGGGCGTGAGTACGCGCTTCAATGGCGTGAACCAATTGGGACAGGCTGTTTCAGGCATCGTGAGATTGCGCCGCAAAATCGTCGAAGACCCTGAAATCCTTGTGACCCCCGTCAAAAATGGGCAGCTGATCGACGAGTACCTCGACAAGGATATTTTGTACCAAATCAGCAAGACTGAGTTTACGGGAGAAACGCGCGACTTGGTCAGTATCGCACCTGCAAGTTGGCCGATTGGCATCGATGCCGCGGTAGACAATGGGATCATTCTGATCTATGTCGTGAGCGCAATCGACTTGGTGGTCGGTGAAACGGAAGTGGCGATTACCACCACCGATGTTTTGAACAGAAGCAACACTGCCAAGGTCAATATCTCAATTCTCGAAGGCAAGATCGTTGCATTAAACTACGAGTTTGCCCCCGGTTTGGAATCCTACCCGATGCCATTTCCCGAGAAATACAGATCCTTGCGGGTCATGAAGGTCTCCAGTTTCATCGATCCTCAGTTTGGAGAAATACTGCTTAACGACGGTATTGACTTGGTTTTCCGAGAGGGCAAGCATTTTGCGGCATCGACCAAGGGTGAAACGGTGAATTTTATCGGGATCGCTCGTGATACCAATGCTGTTGTGAGGGGCACCATCACCATCACGCCGCTCTTGTCGAGTATTACGATCAAGGAAATTGACAATGGCCTCCATTTGAGCATGTATCAAGAAGGAATGGTCTTGTGGACGATTTTCAAAGACAAGTTGGTTTTCCGTGACATCACTTGGGAGTTGCCATTGAAGCTTAAGACGGTGTTCAATGGTGATGGGGGAATCGACATTCTGGTGAGAGAGCCGCAAGCGTTGGTGCCGGGTGATTATCCAGTAACCGGAACGGCATTTGATTCCGATGGACTTTCATATCCAGTGGCACTTACGATCACGATTCTTCCTGAACCTTTGTATCCCCTCGCTTACACCTTGGTTTCGCAGGGCGAAGGCATTAAACATCCTTTGAATTTCAAAGAATTCGTCCCAAAGTTGAGCGGATTCGATTTCTTCAAAGTGCGATTTGCGCCGGATTATGGATTCATTCAGGAGGATGGAAATGGAGATTATGAATTTGTAGAAGGAATCAATTTCTCCATTTTTATAGCGTCACCAACCGCCTATTTTTGGGCCTTGGATGGCCATGACATCGTGTTGGGCGCTGTTGTCGTCGAGGTCGATAGAATGATCAGAACCTAGTGAGCCTCCAAGACACACATATTATCCAAAAGAGTCACCTGAAAATCAAAGTCAGGGACCAAGGCAGCGCGTATGATATTCAGACGCGGGTAATCGAAGCTTTCGAGTCCAAGGGCATGCTCGCATTGGAAGAAGAGATGGATCGATTGGCACCCGCCGGCGAAATCATCTCGCTCGACAGTTTGCAGCTCGACTTGGGCAATATTGCGCTGGATGATTTGGAGGAGTCGCTGCCGCAATTGCTGGTTTTGCGCCTGCGTGAGGCATTTTTGCAAGCCATTGCCGATGCGGGGCAAGCACCCAAGACAGCCGTGAAGCAAGCCCAAGCACTTGCCGCAGACTTGGCCTTGTTATTGCGATTTTTGGAGCAAGGCACTGCGGGATGGGAGATTTCAGCGAATCGATTTGATGCCTCGGCCTTGCTTGCCGGTATTTTGGAGGCGCAAGCCGATGCCCTCATCAGCGCCTTGCGGCCGCTGTTGCGCAAGCGCCACGTGCGCGAGCGCCTGAGCCTACAATTTGCGCATGCCCAAATATTGCGCCTACTCGACGGTTTGCATCCCGGTTTCAGCAGGCTTGCCACGCCTTTGCAGCAGCATACGGAGGCGCTGAGCGCCGAGATTTCTGGATTTCCGCAATCGGCGGCTCGCCGCAGGGCTTTGGTGATAAACTTTTTGCTTGTCGAAGCTGCGCAAGCTGGCGCAGGAACGCAAGCCCCACTTTCCGAATTGAAAGTGAGCCAGGCTTGGATGCAGATGTTGCAGTTTTGGGTGCAGGAGGAATGGATCAGCAAAGACGTGATCGCCTTCGGCATCGAAGAGAGGCACTTGATTCCATTGGTAAGTTTGTTGTCCAAGATAGAGTTGCAAGCCGGCTGGGAAAAAGTATTGATGCGTGCATCGATTTTGAAATCAATTGAAAACGAGGCAATTGGGAAGTATTTGGTCGCGATTTTCCAGGAGCGAATTCTGGCAAATTTCGAACAAGCGTCTTATGTGTCGGCGCACCATGATCTCCATCGTCATATCGCCGCAATAGCGACGATACTTCCTGCCCCGACATTGGCATCGGTGACCGAGGCCTTTGGATTGGATGCCGCTCAACTCAAGGCATTGGCAAAAATGCAAGCGGTACAAGGTGCTCAATTGCGCTCAAAAGATGCCGACGAACAGCACCCAAAAACGGAAACGCAAAATTCCTCGGACGCAAAATCAGTAGCGCGCGAAAAGGAATCTGGATTCCTATCGCCAGAAAACACCCTTAGCGAGCAAGAAAGGGCGTTTATTGACAATGAAAAAGTAGCTGAAAAGCGCAATCAGCCCACCTTGGATCCGCTATCGGTGGAAAATCCACAGGATCGCTTCGACAAAAAAGCAGACGACTTGCAGCCGAAAGACCTGAAGTCATCCCAAATTATTGAAACGGAAACCCCTTCAATTCAGCAATCGGAATCCATCGAAGGCAGTAAACTTGATGAAGATCGCCCCTCATTCGATGAAAAGTCGGGACAAAAAGACAAGCCGCAGATTGAACCCGAACCGGATGCGCTCAAAAACAAAAAATCCGTCGATTTCCAATCGGCCGATGTGGAAGCGCACGATCGTGAAAATGAGCGATTGCGGGTAAAATTCAAATCATTTCAAGCGAAAATCGATGCAGAGAATCGTGCGCAATTGGTCAAAAATGAGGTTTTGCTGAATGAGATTACCAAAAAAACTAAGGGCAGTCAACTTCAGCCAAATGAGGTGCAAAACCAAGATCAAAATGCCATCGCTGATAAGTTGAAGGTGGACAATGCGAGGAATGAGGCTTCAGAAAGCATGCGCCAGATCGGTTCAGAATCTTCGTCCCTCCGCCACGATGAACGCACAGAATATGATGCCAACCACAATCCATGGATTCCGAAAAGCAGGCTTTCACCAATAGAATCCCGAAATCGACAGGAAAACAACTTGAGCGTCGAGCAAGACCTTGTTGAAAATGCTGAAAATCAAAGCCAAACGTCTAGCCTTGAACCACAAAAGCAACAGCAACGTCAGGGCAATCGCTATTTGGGCGGCTCCAAGGCTGGGCGCTCTACTCGCTCCTCATCCGCAGGTAAACTAGGAGACAAGACTGCGCAATCGGAAACACTGGGCGAAATCGAAGCCGACGGCGAGTTGTTGCCCGGAATGCTGAAGCGCAAAAAGGCCGAAAATATTGCAAAACGTCGGTCACGGTGGGCTGAGGAGGCAATTGGCTTGGAGCAGCAGCGCCAAGCGCGTATCGCAGCCGAAAAAGCCGACGCAGAGGAATTTTCAAAAAATGAAAAGGCAAAAGCCCTCGCTGAAGCGAAATTGCGCGCTACGCAGGGCAGTGAACAGGATCGCATTCGGGCGGTAAAACGCCAGCCTCGCATGCAGGCTTCCTACCCTTATGGCGAAACTTGGGGGTCCGACAAAATTCATTACGTGAACAATGCAGGCCTCATTTTGCTGAATCCATTTTTTCAGCCTTGTTTGCAAGATTTGGGATGGCTGGAAAATGGTGAATTTGTCGATGAAGAAGCCCAAGAAAATGCGGTATTGTTGATGGCTTGGATTGCGAGTGGCGAGCAGGAGATATCGGAGGCTTGCTTGCCGCTTGCCAAGGTATTGTGTGGCATGGATGTAGGTCGCCCGGTGCGGATTGAAGTTGATCTTCCACAGCGCGCTTTGGATGAGGCCATTGCGATGATGGAGGCGGCAGCTGGGTATTGGGAAAAGGCAGGAAAATTGGCTCCTGATCAATTGAGGGGCGCTTTTTTGATGCGCGACGGTCGTTTGCAAGACATTACTTCGGGCTGGAACCTCAAAGTGGATCGTCAAACAATCGATATTCTACTTGAATTTCTTCCGTGGGGATACGGTACGATCATGTTGCCGTGGATGCGGAAATTGCTTACCGTAGATTGGTAAAAAAAAGCATGAAATACATTAAAAATCACAGCTCAGAAATATGAAAATTCGCCAATTATCATTATATTTAAAACCAATTCGCAGGGGGATGATTTCCATCGGCGGAGGCAATAAAAATGCAGCTGATTTCGGTGCAAAAATGGATGGAAAGGGGGATCAAAAATGAGCAGTTTAGATAAGAAAATCACAGAGCTTCCACCAGTGTCTTCCATTTCCATGGATGATATTGTGCCAATTGTGCACCAAGGCATCACGAGTCAAGTCACTTTGCGTGCGCTCATCGGCGAATTGAACATGTCAATTCCGCAGCCACGCATCAAAATATCGGCTGCGCGTTCTGGTCAGAGCCATACCCACGATCAAGTATTTGCATTTTGGGACAGCACCGATGACAAGTTTTTGAAACACAACCCGCAGTTTTGGTTGTACCGTTATCGCAAGGCCGACAACTCTGCAGCAAAATTTGCCAAATCGATCGATCAAAAAGCCCTTTGGCGCAAGAAGCGCTTCGTGCATCCGAGCCATCTGCATGGCTTGGTGAATGTCAAGCAGAAGGATATTCAAACGGGTATTGAGCTGAACTTAAATTTGAGGAGCCTCAATCCTGGATTAGTGACTGAAAATAATTTGAAGTCGGTATCGACAACGACGATTTTGAACCCTCGTTTGCTACCAATCGCGCATGAGCATACCAATCTTTACAAAGGCCAGCAAATGGTCATGGTGGATGGCTTGCTCACCAGGTTGCCGGGCCGCCAAACCGAGTGGCGCGTGAATGCTGCACCCTTCAAGGAAACAGCCCTCGCCATCGAGCCTTGGAAATATTTCAGGGTGCAGGGCCAAAACGGAGCACAGACTTTGAATGCCACCGATTTCCCCTTGAAAAAGCAGCCAATACCGAAGGGAACGGGTACTTCTAGCGCTAGGATGGTCGTGTTCAAATTGCGAATTGCAATTGACAACCCAGATGTCAATTCCAAGCAGTCAAAGTTATTCGGGCCGTTTTCCGAGACCTTCATCTTTTACCCCCACAAAATCGGAGAAGATTTTGTGAGTTTGAAATGTTATTTAGGCGAAGAGGCATCGCCGATGCTGCGTGGTCACAAGCAGGGCAACGTTAAATTTATGAAATAGTCGAGCAGTAATTTGCTTGGCACACAATATATCTTCTTTCGTTCATTGAAAAGGAAAATAGAATACACCGAGCGATCGGTAAGAATCAACGCCAGTGGAGATCTATCTTGTTCTTGAAGGCGATTTGCGTAAGTGGCTGTAAAAGGGAGATTTGGGCACCATGCTGTCTTAGTTTAGCGGTTACGACCGTCAAAACTTTCTCAGCTAGTCCATTAATTCCTATAAAGCTGCGAAAGCACATTGCCGAATAGGGCAAGAGAAACCTCTTTTGGCTTGGGGCCCGAAGTCCCAGGCCACGCGATTCCCTGCGGGGAGAAGGCGCTTTTCAAGCAGCAAGGTCAGCTGTAGGCATAAAGCTGCGTTTAGGCTTCTGCCAACGTGGTGCCAGGTTGGCCCCTCCCTTCGGGGAGAATGGAGGCGTCCCCGGACAAATCCAGCTGATCAAATCCGGCCATAGGGCCGAATCCCCTTCGGGGGAACCGGTAAAGGGGCCATGGCAGCAATGTCGTGGCCCCCAAACCACTTTCTGGGTAGCTTTTACCATTGTTCTAAGATATATTGGGTTACCCTTTGCGTTGGAAATCTGGACTTCACTTGCCAATGCAAGTAGATAAAACATAACCGAATTTCGGTACAATTCAACGCCTGTAGAGACGTGAACCTTGAAGGCGCATGCAGTGTGTAAACAGTGGAAGCGGAATTGTGTAGAATAGATGGGTCGGCGATGACGTGGTGCTGCAAGGTGCCATCGAGCCATCAGTGAAATACCATCCTTTTCCGGGAAAGCTGCGGCAAGCATTGTATGCTTCCTGATGGGGGAAATCTCATTTTGGCCAAGGAGCGAGATTCTTGGCCTTGCAATTCCCCGCGGGGAGAAGGCGCATTCAAGCAGCAGGGCCAGCTGTAGGCATAAAACCGTATCGAGGCCTCGCGGCCATTGCGGTGCCAGGTTGGCCTCTCCCCTCGGGGAGTGTGGGAAAGTCTCCGGGCGATCCCAGCTGATAGAACTCGGCTTAAAGCCGGCTCCCCTTCGGGGGAAAAGTCCCTAGGGGGCCGCGACCATCGGTTGTGGCCCCCCACTTTTTCAAAACCCAACTTGATGTAGGCGATATCCTATAGGGGCGAAATTTTTCTTCGATTGCTAGGCTTGCATTTTAAGACCGTTCGGTCTTATCTTTGCAATCGTCATGGAACCCAAGGCAGAACGCACAAGGCGACATATCATCGAGAAGGCTGCAAGCCTTTTTAACCGCAAGGGCTATCATGGCACCTCCATGAGTGATATCATGCAAGCCACCGGCCTTGCCAAGGGTGGTCTCTACGGCCACTTCAAAAGCAAGGATGAGATTGTTGCTGAGTCATTTGAGCATGCCTTCTACCGCGTGAGCGATGCCCTGGCACTGCGCATCAAAAGCAAGGCTGATGCATTTGAAAAGTTGGAAGCCATCTTGGAGTTTTATTCCGATTTTTTGGTCTCTCCGATCGTCGATGGGGGGTGCCCGATCTTGAGCTACTCAGGCAACAACTTGGAAGAGGTGCCAATGATCGGCAAATTGCTCGCCAAAGCTACGCGCACCATGCTCGACAGCCTTGTCCGCATCTTGGAAAAAGGCCAAAAATACGGGCAGATTCGCCCAGAAATTGAGGCTGAAGCCTACGCTGAAATCATCTATAGCCGCATCGAGGGCGCACTTGCCCTCGCAAAGGCAACCGAAGACACCACAAGGTTACGACGCTTGCTCGATGCGCTCCACCATGATATGAAGCGCGATTTACTCTTATGAAATTTTTTTATCCCAAAATAGACCGATCGGTCTGTAATATTTGAAAAAAAATATGGAAACACGCACAGTTCAACTCCCCAAGATTTTGGAAAGCACCGCTACCATTCGCTTCCAAGATTGTGATCCCTTCAATCACCTCAACAATGCCCGGTACCTGGACTACTTCATCAATGCCCGCGAAGACCATGTGCTTAAAAATTATGGCATCGACATCTATGATATGGCGCAGCAAACGGGAACCGGCTGGGTTGTCGGCAAGAGCCAAATCGCCTATTTCAGGCCCGCTAAGCTTATGGAGCAGGTGGTGATCGAGTCACAATTGATTCATTATGGAAAGCGCGATATGACTGTCGAATGCCGCATGCTAGATGCCGCACAGACGCACGTGAAGGCATTTCTCTGGATCAATTTTGTCCACTTCAAATTGGCCACGGGCAAGAGCGAAATCCATGCGCCGCACTTGATCGAGCTTTTTGAGCAGGTGCATGCACCACTCCTCGCTCCTGACTTTGATGCGCGTTTCATGCATTTTGTAAAGCCGTCCGTCGCTCACCAAAATTGAGCGATGGTGTTGCGCCATCGCCTGTACGTTGCATGTGGGCAGGGGCAAAACGTGGTCATCCCTGACCTAGCACTTGTGCCAAATCAGGGATGCCTTTTCCGCGTGATATATTGAACCTTGCTGCACAGCAGCGAGGTGGATGGGGTAGGAGGGGACTTCAAAGTCGATCAGGATGCAAAAGGGTGATTTTGGATGCCTATCGCGTACAACTACTTTTTCCCCTCGATTTCAAAGAAAGAGACGAGTTCTCTGTCGTGACTTTCTATTCAATATTACGCTCGGCCTTTGACATCTCGTGTCAAGTCTGCTGCGGATTTTCAAGTATTTGCACGCAATAGGCCTGAAAATACCAAGGGATCTGCATGCGATGCAGACCCCTTGTTTCGGATAAGAAGTAAACTATTGCTTGAGGAGTTTGCCGCTGGCAACATTGCCCTCGGCACCTTGCAAGGTGTACAAGTACATGCCGGCGGGCAGTGAAGTTGCATCAAGTTGGAAGCTATTCCCATTGATGCCACGCTCGGTCATCACGCGGCGTCCACTCAGGTCGCGGAGCACAAGCTCGTAGCTCGCACCATCAGGATTTGCAAACTCAAACTGCGTGTAGTCGCCAAATGGATTGGGGGCCACAGTCATGCCGACGAGGTTGCGTGAAGGAACCATGCTCGTGATATTTGCGACGGTATTGAGCGTCGTATTGGTCACGATAGGAGCATTGAAATCGAAATAGATGTGGCCGGTATTCGTGAGCTCCGTGCCGAATGCCAAGCCAGCTTTGGGGGTGATCTTGAAGGTCACAAAGCCATGGCTAGCAGGCTCATTGGTGTTGGAGTCGGGCAGCATGATGTTGCGAAACTCAAAAGCCAATTTCCCAAAATCGTTGTGCCAAATGAATGGATGGCTTGCCCCCAAAACCTCAAGCGTGCTTTGGTCGAGATCAGCGTCAAGCGTATCGCGAACGAATACATCGGTGGCATAATAGGTGCCGGTGTTTTGGAAGCGAATGGTATAGCGCAGCGGCGTGAGCGGAGCAATATCACCGCTCGCATTCAAGCCGCGTGGCAGCACCGACTTGTCATTGGGGTCAAAGGAGGCCACCACGATCGCCTCGTGGGCATCGATATTGTCGGTCGGCGTAGCATCGCCAGGGATTGGGTTGATGGTCACAATATTGTTGAGCGAGGTGCCGAGTTGTGCTGAGAGGCTGATATTCATCAAAGCAATAACAGCGCCGCTCGTGCCTGGGAAAACGTTTGGAATCGTCCAAGTCACCGTATTTCCGGAGTTGCTGCCGCCTACTGATGCACTCAGAAACGTGACTGCTGGATCGTAATCAAACGTGATGATAGCGTTTTGAATGGTCGACCCTACATTGCTGTAATTGATCGTATAGGTGCGGTTGAACCCAGGAACTGGAGGGCTTGAGTGGTACCATACTCGCAGATCATTGATGCCCGTGGTAGGATACAAACCAAAATCATTGCCCGGATGCGTGCTGCCATTTCCTGCTGATACCACGGTGTAGCTATTGCCGACAGGCTCGGAGACTGAGTGGTACAAAGGCGGCATTACGCTGAAATTCCAGCTGCCGGGGGTAAGGTTCACCGAGTAGTTGCCGTTTGCATCGCTGCTCATGTAGTAAGGGCCAGGGGTCACAGCAATTAGGCGATTGGGATAGTTGAGTTCACCCACGTCTTGTACACCATTTTGGTTGCTGTCATAATAAGTCGTTCCAGAAATATTGTCATGGTTGCCACAGATGGAATCGATCACAAGGTAGATTGTATCGGTATCATAAGCCGACGATTGCAAAGAATCATAGGCATGGAAGACAACCATATACGTGCCGGGCGCATTGTAGGTATGCGCAATGCTCGGGTTTTGGGTGTAGGTCCAGCCCGTAGTGCCATCCCCAAAACTCCAATGATGGGTTGCAAGCGTAAACTGACCAGAGGTGTCAATCGCCGAGAAGTTCACCGGCGCCCCCACGCAAGGTGTAAAGGGAATGTAGCTCAGCACATGACCGTGGACGAGTGTCATCTGTGAAAAGCCAATCTGAGCAAACAAAAGCGGTAAGAGCAATAGGAACAGTAATTTTTTCATAAATAATCGAATTGAATTGAATTAAGTCTCTGATCCAAAAGTCGCGCACTTCTCACCGCTTACCAAGCTAATTTCAAGGAGTCATTACGCATCTAAAGATGTATATTTGTTGTAAGTAATTGAAAATCATATATTAAATAGTGGATAGTTGGGCTTTTACAAATCTGCAAAACTGTTCCGCATCCCACCAGAAATCATGATTTCATACAAGGTAGTAGATGACTTTTGTCATATACCAGCGGTCGGCACTGACGTAAATTAGCAATAGAAAATGACGGCAGTCATCATCTGGGCGTCTGACAAAGCGGTAAGCATGATAGAAATAGGAATTTTGATCCAAAAGGCTTCGGGAGACCGCGTACCTTTCTTAATGGACAAGGTGCGCTTGTCGCTGGAGCGCTCCGGTGCACCCGAACCGTCGATCGCGGCGATCTTGCCCGTCATCAAGGAGATGTTGCGCCCCGGCATTACGACTCGGGAAATCTATAAAAAGGCCTACCAATTGCTGAAGGCAGACAGCAAGCACCTCGCAGGGCGCTATAAGCTCAAGGATGCACTGCTGGAGCTTGGGCCCTCGGGATTCCCCTTTGAAAAATTCATCGGAGAGCTTTTCAGACGGCAAGGCTACACGGTAGAGGTGGGCACCACAGTGGCAGGCGCGTGTGTTACGCACGAAGTCGACGTGAGGGGCCAAAAAGGCCATGAACTGATCATGGCCGAATGCAAATACCACAACAAACGCGGCGTCAATACCGATGTGAAAATTCCCCTCTACGTCCACGCCCGTTTCCAAGACATCGCTGCAAAAATGGCCGATGAATTGGAGCGCCGAGAACTGCATTTCCAACCTTGGCTGGTGACCAATACCCGCTTCAGCGACGATGCCATGCAGTATGCGAATTGCGCCAATCTCCAACTCCTCGCCTGGGACTATCCCCACGGCAGAGGCCTGCGCGAGATCATCATGGAAACCCAGACCCACCCCATCACCTGCATCGGCACCCTTAACAGCAATGAAAAGAAAAAATTGCTCGAAGCCAACATCGTCCTGTGCAGGGAGATCGCCGATGCAACGTATGAACTTCAAAAATTGAAAATTCCGGCAGCACGCATCCAGAAAATCCAAAATGAGGCAGAGAAAATCTGCAATCAATCGACCCATTAATTCGCCAAAGGCGAAGCGGTCATGCAGCAAAAAATCATCATCCATTTCCAAGGCGCGGCAGAGAAAGTGAGCATACACCTCAGCGAGGCCGATGACACGCGGGGCATGGTCGACAATGGCATATTACTGGGAATCCTCAAGATCAAGTACACTTATGGTTGGGAGTCGACCATCCCAGAACTTTACAAAAGCATTGAAATTCCGGCATAATCGCTCAAATTTTGAATAGACTGATGAGAATCGGATGAGAGCGGAGATTTTTCAATCGTTTGCACCAATCTCAACCCATCAGAATCATTCCGCAGGGCAAATGGGGATGATCATTCCGCTCATCCCTGCACCCCAGCTCCCGTCTGTACGGCCCACAAATCAGCATAGATGCCGCCTCTTGCAATCAATTCATCGTGCGTGCCTTGCTCTGCGACGCGCCCCTGATCGATCACGAGAATGCGATGCGCCTGCCTGATTGTGCTCAGACGGTGTGCGACCACGAGGGCGGTGCGCCCTTGCGCGAAGCGGTTCAAGTTTTCCTGGATGGCGCGCTCGGTTTCGGTATCGACCGAGCTTGTCGCTTCATCCAAAATCAGTACCGGCGCATTCTTCAAAATGGCGCGTGCAATGCTCAGGCGTTGCCGCTGTCCGCCAGAGAGTTTGATGCCGCGCTCACCTACAAATGTTGCATATCCATCGGGCAGGCTCATCACAAAGTCATGCAGTTGCGCAGCTTTTGCAGCTGCGATCACCGCATCAGCCGAGGCATCGGGCAGGCTGTAGGCGATGTTTTCGCCGATGGTGCCGTGAAAGAGGTAGACATCCTGGCTCACCAGCGCAATATTGCGGCGCAAGTCAGCCAATTTGAGATTTTGCAGGGGAATGCCATCGAGGCAAATCTCACCGCTCGTCGCGTCGTAAAAGCGCAGCAGCAATTTGATCAAGGTCGATTTGCCAGAACCCGTGGTGCCGGCGATGCCAATCGTTTCGCCAGCCTGCACATCCAAATTCAGGCCCTGCAACACAGGCACGCCATTCCCATATTCGAAATGCACATCTGAAAAGCGCAACCGACCCTCGGCACGCGCCAGCGGCGTAGGCTGCTCGGGATCTTGGATGACAGGCGCGGCATCCAACAAGCCAAAAATGCGCCGCGCGCTCGCCTTTGCACGTTCGTAACTGTCAAAGGTCGCGCCCAAACGTGTGATCGGCCACAGCAGGCGCTGTATCATCATCGAAAACAGCACCAATTCTCCCACGGTGATCATGCCATTGCCCTTGAGCACCCAACAACTGCCGAGTAGGAGCGTACCCCCAAAGCCGAGCGCCACGAGCATGCGGATCAGCGGCACGTAAACCGCACTCAATTTGATCGCATCAAAATTGCGATCACGGTAAGCCCCAGAGTTTTCGGCGACGCGTTGCAGCTCATATTCCTCGGCCGAGAAGCTTTTTATTACGGCGATGCCGCCGAGGTTGTTTTCGATGCGGCTACCCAGCAGGCCCGCCGCATCACGCATTTTTGCATAGCGCGGCCCGACCGATTTTTGATAATAACGACTGCCCCAAAAGATGAGCGGAATCGGGATCATCCCCACCAAAGCCAGCTGCCAGCTCGTTGCAAACAAGACCGCACCAGCAAACAAAAACAGCACAACGAGTTGCAAAATCTCATTGAATCCCGTGTTCAAAAATCGCTCGAGCTGATTCACATCGTCACTGAGAATGGCAAGCGTGTCACCCGTGCGCTGCGACTCAAAATAGGCCATTTCACGGCGCTGCAATTGGTCGTAGGCTTGTAGGCGCAGGTCGTTTTGCACGCGCTGCGCGAGGCGCTTGAACCCGAGGTCGAGCAGCCACTCAAAAAAGCTCTCGATGCCAAAAATCACGACCGTGAGCACAGACAAAAAGATGGCCAGCGACCATGCATTGTCGGTTTGGGCGACCCAACGCATCCATGCGGGGGCCTCGCCGCGCACGGCATCGATGACCCATCCGACCAGCAAGGGCGGCATCAAGTCAAAGAGTTTGTTCACGATGCTCGCCGCCGATGCCAGTGCAAATGGTCGCCGGTAAGGCTGTAAAAATGAAAGCAAACGCCGCATCGGGCGATCTTCAATAGTCGACATGCCGCGAAGATAAGGAGAATGGGCTGCTTGGGAATGATGGATGGGCAATGAACTCATAAAAGACAGGGCCGACATAGGCAGTGTAAAATTTGTTCACAACCATTGCATTTGAGCCCAAAACGTCGTAAAATCGAACATAAGGATGCCAAGTCCTTGTCAAAAATCTCCTTGAATCCCTCTTACGCTATGCCACAGTTCACCCCGCAGCAGGATTTGAAGAAAAACATCGCCACCAACCGTCCAGCAACGGGTGCTCAGACGATGCCGATGACGCCCGAAGTCTTGCAACGCAAGGAGCTTCATGAGGCCATCCAGCAAAAAAAAGCAGCCGAAATGGCCGCTTTTATAGGTGGTACGATACCGTCGCCGATGCTCCAGCCGGTTCAGCGCAAAGTCGAGGAAGAGGAAAAAGTGACTGAGGTTGCACAAGCCAAAATGTCGCCCACCATTCAACGGCAAGTTGAGGAGGAGGAAAAAGTGACTGAGGTGGCGCAAGCCAAGATGTCGCCCACGGTTCAGCGCAAGGCGAAAGAAGAGGAAAAAGAACCCGCGCAAATGAAAGAAGGCATACTCACGCATGTCGGAAAGGTGGGTTCAGGCAAGGTCTCGGCGCGGGAGAATGACTACGATCCAAGCGACAAAACCAATGACAATTTTTCGCTTGATTATTCAGGCAAGGATGCCGATGACGCGCATTGGTTACAATTTGTAAATTTTTCGATGTATGCGGAAGAAGTTCCGGGAGTACAAATCTATAATACTGGAAATGTAGGTACTTCAAGTGGAAACAAGCCATTCTCTACTGACAAGGTTACACATTGGTCGGTAGATTCCTCCAGTTTGGTTGATCCGTACTATGAAGCTGGCTTTTCAAATGAACGTGCACCTCAAAAGAAAACGAAAATTTTTGACACTCCGGGAGGCACTTCTTGGGATAGTACATCCAAGGCATTTGCAGCTTCGAAGGCCCCAAAGGCAAAAAAAGTAATATTTACCGCTAGCTTTGATACATATTTGGTCGTTAAAGATCAGGCTATTTACCATGTGAAGTGGAAGGCTACAACCATTTATGATACGACGACCAATAAAAGTGATGCGATTGATTATGACACCTTAAGCGGCGGAGATGCAAAGGGAATCCCAAAGGATTTCAAGGACCTTCTTGACAAATCTTATGCAGGAAATAAAATAAAATGAGAATCTTACCTACCTTGTTTTCAATAATGCTTGTCCTCCAAATGCTCAGTGCATGCAAAGGTCAGCAACAATT
>JANPHP010000287.1:0-7797 GCA_031424495.1 Bacteroidota bacterium
TCCTACTCGTTTTTCAAATACGAAATACTCGGATCTCAATCTGCTGCGTGAATCACAAATGCTGCAGTTGCAATGCCTATCCCCCCAAAACCCCTCACCACCCCTCCCACTCCACCACCTCATCCCAAGTCACCTCATCCCGCCCATTCGCTCCGCGCACCAGCAGTTGCTCGCGCACCGCGCGACCGCTTGCGTCACGTGCATACAAGCAATACGTGTTGCCGTACTCCGGCAGGAAGCTTTTGTGGTCGCTGCGCATCAGATAGCCTGCTGGATAGTAATAAAACCGTTCTTCGAAGGCGGGTTTGCCGTCTTCGTATTCGATGCGGAGGTGCAGGCGACGGATGCTGCCCGGACGGTAGATGCTGACTTCCAAGGTATCGGTGCGGCCATATTGCGTAAATACACACGTGGTTTGTGTCTCGTTGCCGAGGGCGTCAAATTGTGTAAACTCCTCGACAAAGCCGAGTCTTCTCTTGACGTGGTCGAGCGTCAGGTGGTCTCGTTTGCCACTAGCATTGTAGTGCATGGTGCTGTAGGTCAGCGTATCACCCATTTCATCCAAGGCTAAGGTTTCAACGATGCGGCCCTGTGCATCTAAACGGGAAAGCTTTTGGATAAAAAATTCTTTCGTGAATGCTTTCTGCACCGCTGGCAGCTCCCAAAACGCCGCTGCGGACAATGCACCCGCCTTGAAGATGGGATCATTGGCCAGGAGATGCTGATCGGTATACCACATCCCGTAGGTGCGGATTTCGGTGGGGCTATATTCCGTTTTTTCAATCGCAAGGGTGAGGGCAAATGGATCCAACTCGGCATCGATCTGCAGCCGACCTTGCGGATCAAATTGTCTCGCGGTGACGGCAAATGGCGCATCTACAAAGACCAACCGCTTGTCAAACAAACAATTGCCTTGGGGATCAAACTCTTGCAAGGTCCAGAGTTTACCCTCGCGGTAGCCGCGTTTCCAATGCGCGCCAGTAGTGTCGCATTGCCCGATGGCATGACTCGCAAACAAGAGCAAGAGGAGAATCGTGAGACCGTGTTTCATTGTGGGCAGTTTTTCAATTGATACAAGCGGATAAAAGTAGGAAAGGTATCGGACTTTTTAGGTAGGTATTCTTGGAAAAACGAAGGTCGCGGGGGGTATGCCATGGATTTGACTTCCTAGGCAGGCGATGCCACGCATGGATGTGGGATCAAAGCCAATCACCAGTCCGCGCTCCCCTGCATTACCTGAGACTAGTCTCAAAATTCAGCGCAGCAACTTGAACTGCTTGGTCGGCCCACTTCCTTTCCATCCACCATGCCCAAAACCCCTTCAAAGCCTAAATTTCCTCCAAATGGACCGCGCAAAACCCATCATTGATCTTTGATTGCCCCAAAACAGGCCTAACCTTTCACCAAGAAGAACCGTCCGTGCTTTGCGCAAAGGCAGCCATTGTCAGCCGTATGGGCAGCCCTACTGTTGTGTATCGGCATCGATACTTGAGGGTACGGGCATCCATTGTTTCGGGTACGGGCATCGATACTTTTGGGTACGGGCATCCATACTCAGCGTATGGGCATCCATAGAATTTCAATGGGCATCCATACGCTGAGTTTGGATTTCGATACCATTCAGTGCGGGCATCGATACCATTAAGTGTGGGCATCGATACCACTTTGTATGGCCATCGATACATGGTAGTAAGGGCATCGATACCATTCAGTATGGGCAGTTCTTCTCAGCGCATCGTTACCATCGTTTCCAGCCAATAGAGGCCATTTTGCTTAATTTTGCCACCTTTTTAGGATGCGCATTCACGAAGCTAGAGCTGCAGCGCAGCTGTATGCATCTTCATCCAATAACGCTGCTGCTTATCGACTTTCAGCTCGAATGCCCTTGCAACGCTCCCCCACTGAACCAAATCCCCCGCTCATCCGTTAGTCTCTCCAAAAAACGCATGAAGCTCCTCTCCATCATCCTGCACATGGCCCTCACGATGGCGGCCGTGACCACCATCACCAGCTGCTCCGAACCGGAACAGCTCTTTTACGAGCCGACGCCAGTGGCTCAGCCTGTGCAATTGCTAGCTTTGGGCGACTCCTATACCATCGGGCAATCGGTCGCGGAGGCGGATCGGTGGCCCAATCTCATGGCCAAGGGCCTGCAAGACGGCGGATCACAGGTGCAGCGCACGCAGATCATTGCCCGCACGGGCTGGACCACGGCCAATCTCATCGGCGCGATCCAAACCCAAAAGCCCGATAGCAATTTCAACCTCGTGGGCCTGCTCATCGGGGTAAACAATCAGTACCAAGGCCGCTCGCTCGCGGAATATGAGACGCAGTTCGAGCAATTGCTGGCGACGGCGGTGGTGCAAGCCCAGGGCAACAAAAGCCGTGTATTTGTGGTCTCGATCCCCGACTATGGCTACACGCCCTACGGTCAATCAGACCAAGCTGCGATCAGCGCCGAGCTCGATCAGTTCAATGCCGCCAACCTCAGAATCACCCAAGCCGCCGGCATCCAATATTTTGACATCACCCCCATCTCCAGGCAGGGCCTAGCCGACCCCAGCCTAGTCGCCACCGACGGCCTGCACCCCAGCGGCAAACAATACGCCGCCTGGGTAGAATTGATGCTGCCGAAGATTAAGGAAATGGTGCATTAACAATCAATCCCGGGCACTCCCGCTTCGCTGAGCGGGACAAGTACCGTGCCCGGCAATTCATTCTGCGCGGCGGTCAGACAAGGGTTGTGGTGAAATTCATGTCGGTGGGATTGGATTGATTCTGGCACCGGGCACTGAAGTGCCCGGCAATTCATTCTGCGCGGCGGTCAGATAATAATAGTGGTGAAATTCATGTCGGTGGGGCTGGATTGTTTCTGGAAATTCTGCAAATCCTGTAAATTCTGATCCAGACAATAACAGTGGTGAAATTCATCTAAGTGCAGCAGCATGGATTCGGCAAATCCTGTAAATTCTGATCCAGACAATAACCGTGGAGAAATTCATCTAAGTGCAGCAGCAAGGATGCTGATTGCTTTGCGGCTTCGATGCCCTATCACTTGAGCAAGCTGAAATGGACGCCCGTCACGATCAGTGTAATGAGCGTCCCGACTTCATTTTTAGAGGTGTCTCGATCAATAGTTTTTGCGTCTATCGCCTGCACGTGATAATTCGCGCCGGTGATTTCGATGATGCGGTTTTGGATTTCGCGCTCTTGTTCGCTGCCGATTTGGACGCCGCTTTTCAAGTCGATCCCAGCCAATTCTACCCGGCGGATGACATCATCATATTTGGCCATGGCGCCCAAGCCATGCAATACGCAACGAATGTAACCGGTCCAAGCACTGCCGTCCACCACCAACAACTCCCCATCCAATTCCAAGGGGCTCCTCCCCATCTCAAACTCCACGGAATTGAGGATATCCTCGTCGACGCCGTGCTCAGCTACAATTTCCAAAGCGGACTCGCGGTGGCGTGAACGCGATCGACTAGCCCTGCGTCCACGCATGCCCTTGCTCGCCCGCGCCATCTTGCGTCCACGGTCTGGACTGAGCTCCCGTTTTGAGCTTCCCTTTGATCCCGAGCCTGAGCCGGATGCCGAACCCTTGGAGGCTGCAGCACTTGCAAATGCCGCCCCCGCGCTCCCCGCCGCGGCGGCGGCAGCCGCCGGCATTGCAGCTGCGGCGGCAGAATCACTTCCATCGTCATCCTCTTCCTCGACAGCATATTTTTCATCCGCGCCGTCTCCACGGGCGTTTTCTGGCCACAACAGCATGCGCATGAGCCTAAATCGCTCATACTCCGCGGCATTGCGAAAGCTGTTCACTGCACCCTTGTCGAATGCTTTGCCAAATGGATGGTCTGGCTTTTCGCCCTTGGTTTTGATATTCTTTTTTCCAGTTCCCCTTCCTTTGCCATAAGCTGTGTAGGGATGCATTTGCATCAGGCGCATGATGAGTTCGTGTGCAAGCGCTCGGTTAAAGGCCTCTTTGCGCTTCAAAAGGGGCGCTAGCTGCAACAGCAATAATTCATAGTCGGCTATCATGCGCAGCTTTTGATCTTCCTTCATGTTGACGGGGGCCTCCAATTTCAGCAAGCGACGAAATTCGGCAAGGTTGGGAATTTGCTCTTCAACGATGCGCCGCACCTCGGGGAGATCGTCGCCTGTGAGGTCCCCCAACGTATTGTTGAGGCGGTAGGCGAGGCTGGTATGGCTCAGGGAATGTGGGCCCTGCAAGCCTGAGGCAACATTGCCGGCATCTTGTGTGTAATAGGAAAAATTGGTGGGATACCTTCCTGTATGGTCAAATGCATCGGGATCTTGGGCAAAGGTTTGATCAAAATCTAAAGCATCACGGTATGTGAGAAACAATTCCTTTGATTGATGCGTCGAGTAATAAACGGTGCGATAGCCACCCCCATGTTTTTTGTCCATCGTTTGCACCCTTGAAAGCACTACGCGCTGCACCGGCTGCAAGCTCATGCCTGCGTTGGTCGCAGCGAGTGGGGTTTGCGCGCCAAATTGTGATGAATTCGGGAAAGCCTGCATCGCCTTGGCACCCATCACATCGGCCTCCTTTTCCAAGCCAGTATCATCATTTACTGCGATCCCCTTGAGCTGCAAGGTCGGCTTCACGCGGCCTTGTTTTTGCTGCACGACGTGCCAAGCCTCGTGGGGCAGGTGTCGCTCCTGCCCGGGCGCAATATGGATGTCTGTGCCCTGCGCGTAGGCGTGAGCCTGCAACTGTGCTGGCTTGCTGCTGTTGTAGTGCACGCGCACATCGTTCATGGCGAGCCCACTCAGGCTTTCGATGCCGCTTTGCAATTGGCCGGGCAGGCCGCCTTGTGCGGCTTGGCGTTGGATGGGGGCTGCGCCATTGGCGATGTTGTGGTAGGCCTGGAGCTGGGCGATGCGGGAATGATTGGCAGCAATCGCCATGCCTGCCAATTGGCTGGAAGTCGTGTTTAGCGCAGGCCTGAAGGGCAGCGCTGGCTTGGATTCCGCTGCCTTTTGATGATCGAATGGGTGCTGGGTTTTTTCTCGCATTTCCTTGAGGTTGAATTGGATTCTACACTGCCTGTTAATTATTTTTTGGCACTGGCAGCAGCACTTTTGAGATTTTCCTGGATGGCCTGCATTTTGGCTTGCGCATTTCCTTTAGCGGCAATATCACGCAGCATCCCACGGTGATTTGCAGTTCCGGCCGCAAAAAACTTTTCCAATATTTCTCGTTCCTTAGGCTTCAAGTTGGCTTCGTCAAGAAATTTTTGGGCTGCAGCGGTCTTAAAGTCCTTGGCAACAGCAATCGTGCCTTGCCTTTTCTTCTCGACTTCCGCCTGCCTTTTCTTGACCGCCTCAGCTTCCAACGCACGGCTACGTTGCTTTTCACGTGCCTCGCCATCGGTATCTTGATCGATTGGCAACAGATCGTCGTCCACATTGCGGTAAGCAAATGCCTGACCGTCAGTGACGACCTCCTGGACTGAGCGATCCGCTGCCAAGCTTTGATAGTCTCTGGCATAGGTGATGAATACAACGATCCCTGGAAAATCCCGCCTGAATACATCTATCATCGTCGCGCAAGACAGGCAGGGCGTGCGGTCAGAGTGGATCACGAGGCTGCCAAGCACTTTGGCGCGGGCTCGTGGAGGAAAGATTTGGTCAAACGCCGCATCGGGTCCCAATGCGGCATTATTGGGTCCCTTCGCCCCCAATAGCTCCTGCAAGTAGTAATCCAGCAATTGCACCTCGCTGTCCATGCTACGCTCATGCTCCAAATTCTGGGTATTGCGACCAAAAAAGCTTTTTGCCTTGCTGTGGTACCGCCCCTTGTCCATGCCCGTCCAATTGTTCCACATCGTCTCCAAATTAACCTCATGGTGCCCAAAATCCGGTTTCGTCATGCTTTTGGCCTTGGAACCGCTCACGCTCCATGCAGGCATGGGCACCATGCCTTGGCCAGCGAGGTCAAGGATCGCACCGGCTACATTTTGTTTGGCATCAGATTTCGCGTCTCCTTCACGGTCGATCAAGCCCGCTGTCAAAAGCTTTTTCTTCATGCTGTTCACAGCCAAAGCATTGGGAACTGCATCTGCAAGCAACTCCAAGTTACCAAGTGCATCATCCCACCCACGACGGGCTAGGGTGTCTGCAAAGACTTCTTGCAATCGTCCAAGTTGTTTGGCATCGACTGCGTCGGTTGCCAATCGATCGAGCAGCCTTCTCTCTTCGGCCCCGACAAACCCGCCCACTTCATTTACTTCACGAAATGAATGGTTATTGATATGGGCCTCAAGGGATTCCCGTTGGTCCTTGGTCATTTTGAGTTGGGCGTCATCCTTCGGTTCTCCGAGTGCCTTGTACAGGCTTTCCAGAGAGGGTAAATCGAGGCGCAGCTCTAAGGTATTGATCACTTGCCTGAGACGATCGTAGGTATAGTCCTTGGTGTCTTTTGGCTTGCCGCCGATGGTGAATGCTACCCTTTGCACAATTTGCGGGGAAGGACCACTCGGCTCGGTTTTGGAAATCGACCAATTAGGCATCTGCATGGCCCGGCCTCCCATCACATCAGCCTCGCGCTCCAGCCCCGAATCATCATTGACGGCGATCCCCTTGAGCTGCAAGGTTGGCTTCACGCGACCTTGTTTCTGTTGCACGACGTGCCAAGCCTCGTGGGGCAGGTGTCGCTCCTGCCCGGGCGCAATATGGATATCCGTGCCCTGCGCATAAGCATGGGCCTGCAACTGCGCGGGTTTGCTGCTGTTGTAGTGCACGCGCACGTCGTTCATTGCCAGTCCGCTCAGGCTTTCGATGCCGCTTTTCAGTTGACCGGGCAGGCCGCCTTGGGCGGCTTGGCGCTGCACGGGGGCGGCGCTATTGGCGATATTGTGGTAGGACTGGAGCTGGGCTGTGCGGGGGTTTTCATCCGGCCTGAAGCGGAAATGATGGCTAGGTGTTGACGCTGTATGCGGCAATGCTAAACTCAGCTTGTGAATCGCTTTTTGCTTTTGATTTTCCTTCATAATTGATCCGCCTAAAGTCAAGTGGGCAAATGTAGTCTCGGGCTAAATGCGCCGATTGCTTGTGGTCTACGCAGCGATCTGTGGGTTTAGCTTTCTACCCATGCGTCGATTTCTGCCTTTTTTGCTGCATACAGGCCCGGGTTGTGAATTTTCAGTTCGGTCTTAGCACGTTCGATTACATCCTCCAATTCTTCATCTTCTCGATCGGTGGTGTCAAACAATATCCCCAATCCTCGGGCGGTCATCCAGCCTCCAATTTCATTGCGTCCAAAATCAGCGGGAACCTTCTCTTGCCAGGACAAAAGCGCTGCACGCAAAGCGCGCTCCCCTTTGCCAGACAATTGCGCATGTTTTGCTGCCGCATCGCCTTGGGCCTCCCAACTCGGGTCGTCCTGTTGTTTTGCGACGAGGTAATTGTGCGCCATATCGATCAATCGGTCTGCCTTGCGCGGGCTGGTCAAATTGCTGACGACAGACAGGTCATATTTGTCCTCAGCTGGCTCGACGCCGCTTTGGTCGATAATGTCTTGGAGGGTTGCGATCGCGGCGTCCAATTTCTGATCCAAGCAGCGATTCAAAGACGTCCAGATTGCCACCCAAGCCACCTTGTGTTGCCCTTGTACATTCATCTTCAGTCCATCCAAAAAGGCGGGTGGCCGTGCAATCGCTTCAAATCGCATGACTTTATAATCATCTGCATCCGCCTCTGACACACGATCATTGGCGTGTTTGATCGCAAGCGTCACATACCTTGTCTGTAAAACCACCTCCTTGCGGT
>JANPHP010000288.1:0-9502 GCA_031424495.1 Bacteroidota bacterium
CTGTGCCTGCTGGCGCTGTGCCCGGAAACTACAACATTGAGATCTACGCCAACGATCAGACGTTTAACGTCACGTATGGCAAATGCGAAATCTATATCAAGCCCAACTAATCTGGTCTTGAAAAATCATCAAAAGAGTCGGCTGTAAGTCGACTCTTTTTTTATACGCCCTCATTTTCCCGACAATTGCACCCACAGTCCTACATCGTTTCCAAAGGCATTCCAAAATGAATACTTTTAGCTTCAGAAAAGTTTGATCTGGATATGAAACGTGCATTTCCCTTTGTCTTATTGCTCATGTTCCCATTGGCCTTGCTGCGTGCACAAGCCATTCCCCGAATGAACAATGTGCAGGTGTTTGAGGGTGGTAATCTGCTGCGCAACCCAGGTGCAGGGGGATTCAACGTACCTGAGTTTTCCAACCTAGACCTCGACGGCGACGGAACCAAAGACTTGTTTGTCTGGGACCGCGCCGGCCGCAAAGTGATCACCTTTCTCAATGGAGGCACGCCCAACCAAATCGATTATGATTTTGCGCCACAGTATGTCAGCGCATTCCCGCAAGGCATCACCGACTTTGCCCTCTGCGCCGACTACGACTGCGACGGCAAGGCAGACTTGTTCTTCGGGACCAACTCCGGCATCAAAGTCTACCACAACACATCCACACCCGGCAATCTGAGTTTTCAGTTGTACCGCGACACGCTGTTTACCGACTATGGCGTAGGTCCAGCGCTCATTTATCTGTACCAAGGCGACTTGCCGGCCCTCAAAGACATCGACAACGATGGCGATTTGGACGTTTTGGCTTTCAATCCTGGTGGCACGACGGTGGAGTGGCACAAGAATATGGTGATGGAAAACACTGGCAATTGTGCGGGGCTAGAGCTCATTGTAGCCGATCGTTGCTGGGGACATTTTCAAGAAAGCGGGCTGAACCAATCGCTCACTTTGGGCATTTCTTGCCGCACATCCCCCTACAATCCAGTTCCTGTGCGTCCTGATGCACACTCTGGCAGCACCCTCGCGGCCTTTGATGAAGATGCAGATGGTGACTATGAATTGGTGATCGGTGATTTGCTCTATGATGGGCTCACCTACACACACAATGCAGGCACGGCCACAGCTGCAGATGTGGACTCGATCGACATCATTTTCCCGGCTTACGATGCCTCAGTCGCCTTGGACATCTTTGCCGCAGGCTATTTTGTCGATGTAGATAACGACGGCAAAGAAGACATGCTCGCCGCGCCCAATGGCACCAATGTGAGCGTGAACTATGACAATAGCTGGTACTACAAAAATGTCGCGCCGGGCAATGGCGTCTTGCTCACGCGGGAAAAGAAGGACTTCCTCGTCGAAGAAATGGTCGATGTGGGCATGTGTGCTTTTCCTGCCCTGTTTGACTACAACGGCGATGGACTGCAAGACCTCGTCATCGGCAACTATTCCCGCAAGCTCACCACGAGCAACGTCAGCTCGACCTTGGTGCTGTATGAAAATACCGGAACGGCGACCGCGCCAGTGTTTACCCTCAGGAATCGCAACTACGCCAACATTCCCAGCCTGCTCGTGCAGCCACCGCTCGGCTTGGCGCCTGCATTTGGAGATATGGACGGCGATGGGGACAGAGACATGATCATCGGCGACGTCGATGGCAAGTTGCATTACTTTCAAAATAGTGGCCTGCCTGGGCAGCCTGCCGTCTTCATGACCGCCATCCAAAATTACATGGGCATCGACATCGGTCAGTTTGCTACCCCGACCCTCGCCGATATCGATCGCGATGGCAAGATGGACATGATCTTGGGAGAGATTACCGGTACCCTCAATTATTTTCACAATACGGGTACGGCACAGGTTGCCGCATTCTCCAGCACACCCGATGATGACGCTTGGGGGCAAGTGGATGTCGAACCAGTCTGCTGCATTGGCTTCAGCGTGCCATTCATCTTCACCAATCCCGAAAATGGGCAGTATGACATGATCGTCGGCTCAGAAAAAGGGGACCTTTTTTACTACAAGGATTTCGAAAGTGAGCTGGGGGATACATTTACCTTGGACCAAGCCAATTTTGGCGATATCAAGGAGGGTGGACGCACGGCCATCGTCGGCGGCGACCTGAGCAACGACAATCAGTGGGAATGGTTTGTGGGCAACGTGCGCGGTGGCATTGGCTTTTACAGCGGCAATGGCATGGTGACCGGCGTTTCGTCAAACAATCAGCCGCCCATGGCAAATTGGGAGGCCTATCCCAACCCAACGACGGGCAGCTTGGTGGTGCGCCTGCAGCAACCCCACTTTGGTGAAATGACGCTGGAAATCAGCGATTTGCAAGGTCGTGTATTGCGGTCAATGGATGCGCTCTCGGCATCACAAGCTGCAAACATGGATTTGCGTGACCTAAGCGCAGGCATGTACCTGCTGCGCATGTCCCTCAATGGCCAGTTTTGCGGCGTGAAGCGCATCGAATTGGCGAAGTAATCGGACTGAATAGGGAAAAAGCTTGAATTGGCGGGCTCAGGCCTGCCATTCAAAATCAAATAAGGCTTGCAGGTGCTTGCGCATCTGCTCCTTGACGACCTCAAAATCCACAGGATGGCCGAGCTCGGCCGCGAGTGAGGTCACACCCTTGTCGTCGATGCCGCAGGGGATGATATTCTTGAAGAGGCTCAGATCCGAATTTACATTGAAGGCGAAGCCGTGCATCGTGATCCATCGGCTGCAGCGCACGCCGATCGCCATGATTTTGCGTGGATCGTCGCCCTCGGTGTCGAGCCACACGCCCGTGAGGCCGTCGATTCTGCCTGAGACGATCCCATATTCCGCCAAAGTCAAGATGCAGGCCTCTTCCAGCTTGCGCAAGTATTCGTGGATGTCGGGCTTGAATTGCTCCAAATCTAGGATCGGATAACCGACGATCTGACCGGGGCCATGGTAGGTGATGTCTCCGCCGCGATTGATGCGGTGAAAATCGATGTCACGCTCCTGCAATTGCTGCTCATTGAGCAGCAGATTGTCCATGCTGCCGCTCTTGCCGAGCGTGTAAACATGTGGATGCTCGCAAAAAACGATGTGGTTACCCGGCGTGAGGGCAGGAATTTCGGGAAACTTGCGGTTATTGGTCTTGATCAAGACGCCTTCTTGCAAGAGGACCTCTTGCCGGTCCCAAGCCTCTTGGTAGCGGGTGAGTCCCCAATCATGAAACTGGACAATGGGCTTGCTCATGCTTCAAATTCTGCATTGACCTCTTGTATCGTATCTCCCCAATCGACGTCGTCGCTCGTGACCGACAGCACATCTGGAAAGTGGCGCTTGAGCAAAACTTCCACGCCATGCTTGATGGTGCGGGGCGCAAAGGGGCAACCCACGCAGCTTCCCGCCAATTTCACCTTGACTACGCCATCCTCAAACGAATCAAAATAAATCTCCCCGCCGTCGGTCCAGGTCGCCGGCAAGATCTGCCGATCGATCGTCTCGCGGATTTTTTCGATGAGATAATCCTCGTTTTCGGGTAAGGTGGGCAATTGGGTTGCATCAAAGCTGAACAGCAACTCGCCAGCCTCCAGGTGTTTTTTGATGATGATGCGAATGTCGATCAGCAAGGCGTCCCAAGTGGGCAACTCCTCCTTTTTGGTCACCGTGATGAAGTTTTTGGCGACAAAAACTTGCTGCACGTAATTGAATCCAAAGAGTTTACTGGCCAAGGGCGAGCGCTTGGCAGCTTCGACAGAATCAAAGGTAAAGGCGCCGGGCGTGAGCAGCAGGTCCTCTACCTCAAATTTCATAGCCAAGGGATTGGGCACCTTGGTCGCATGGATATTGATCACTTTTGACATCGGCACGAAGTTAGGCAAAATGTATGGCATCAAGTTCTGTGAAGTTTTGGGCGGATTTTATTTTGGGGAATGAATCGTGGAAATGCTTTTGAATGAATTGGGATGCATGTCCATTCCCCAAATTCACCTATTTTCAACCCTATTATGTGTGGACGCTATACACTGAAAATGCCGATCGCCCTGGTCGCGGAGGAATTGGACTTGGATCGCCCCGAGTTTGAGGTGAGTCCGCGCTACAACATTGCGCCTACGCAACGCCTGCCCGTACTCACGCAGGAGCAGCCTCGCCACCTGCAACTGATGCGCTGGGGTTTGGTGCCCTCATGGGCCAAGGATCCCGCCGTCGGCAATAAAATGATCAATGCACGCGCAGAGACCCTGGCCGAGAAGCCGGCTTTCAGGGAAGCCCTGAAAGAACGCCGCTGCCTGATCCCAGCCGACGGCTTTTATGAATGGCAGCAGACTGGCTTTGGGAAATTGCCGCAGCACATTCACCTCATCGCTGGCGGATTGTTCACTATTGCCGGGCTTTGGGAAAGCTGGCGCGACGGCGAGGGCCGCGAATTGCGCACCTTTACCCTCATCACCACAACACCCAATGACCTCATGGCCACGATCCATGACCGCATGCCCGTGATCATTCCCCCTGCAATGAGAAATATTTGGCTCGACCCAGCGACCACAGCCGCCGAGATCGAAGCCTTGCTTGTGCCTTTACCCGATGGCCTCTTGGAGGCCAAAACAGTCTCAGATTTGGTCAATTCCCCACGCAACGACGGCCCAGAGTTGCTGGAACCGCCCATGCGTTTGTTTTGAGGTGCCACGCAACTGCGCCTGCGAATCTGGGACCGCAAAAGCAAAAATGCCGGGCGAGGGCCCGGCATCTTGAACAGGTACGAGAATCAATCAACTATGAAAAAAAGCTGCCATTCAGTTGCGCTCTTGACAGTCTGCGTCCATCGCCCAGCTTACGGGCTCGGCGATGGGCAGGCTGTCAATCTTCGTGGTTCTCTAGGCTGAGCGTCGCCTTCAACGGTCTGTATGCCAGGTTTGATATTTCCACTGGTGGATGGAGTGTATCAATGATGCAGGTAAGCTTGCAGGAAGTATAGGCCTGCGATGGTGCTGAGGAATGCCATGTTGAGCAAGATCAGTTTGACGGTGTGCGTATTCATTTTCTTTCCTTTCTCATTTTTGGCAGCAGGTGATTCCCTGTTGCTGATACCAAGTTGCGGCCTTTTGCTGGGCTCACGAAACAGAGAAACGGGCTTCGATTACGCGGTTCGGAGGTACAAGATAGGGGGGATGTACTGGCTTGAAATCGGTTTAGATGCCACGAAAACCGCATTCATCGCTGAATGCAGATTACTGGAAAGGAAAAAATAATTTTAAGAAAAGTGAAATTACCGCTCCAACACCGCCATGGTGAGGCGAGATATTGCCGTCGGTTTGCCCGCGTCATCGTGGAGGCGAATGTCCCAAACCGAAGTCGTGCGCCCGAGGTGTACCGCACGCGCTACACCTGTGACCCAGCCACTCCGCACCGAACGCAAATGATTGGCATTTACTTCCAGGCCCACCGCGTAGTGCGTCGCGGGATTCAAAACCATATTTGCAGCGATGCTGCCCAGCGACTCCGCCAAGACGACGGTCGCGCCACCGTGAAAAATGCCAAATGGCTGCTGCGTGCGGTCGTCGACCGGCATGCGGCCAACCAAAAAATCGGCGCCGACCTCGATCAGTTCTAAGCCCACGTGAGCGAGCATTTTCACTTCATTGAATGGCTTGAGCTCCTCAAGCGTATAGGCTTTGTACCAAATAGACATGACGCGAAGATAGCGGGATTCGCCGAGGGATGCAGCTTTCAATGCGTGCAAACATGATAATTTTGAGAGGCCAACATTGCTTTTTGACCCAATGTGGCCTCAAAATAGCAATTGTCTAGTTGCTTTCTCATTATATTGCCTTGCTTTTCATGGGTGGATAGCCATGATGTTTTGCGCGGAATTCTGTCGAACCACAAGACGGCCCCTAGGCCCGGACTGCAACTATGCTGAAATACCTGACAAGATCGCTCGACGCTTGGATCCCGTTCGTGATCAAGCAAAGCCCAGATCTGCACCTCAAAGGGCGGCTCATGGTGCAATCCTTTTTGCTGGTGATGCCGCTCATGGCTTTTTATGCGGTTCAGTACCTCTTGTTGGGCCATTATTGGGGAGCGGGCTATGCGATGTATGGCTTTGTGAGCGCGAGTTATGGGGTCTGGGATTTTAGGAGGAGGGGCAATTTTGCCTTTTCAGGCAATTACTTTGCCTTCACGAGTTTTGTGATCGTGACGGCCTTCACCCTCACGACATACGGCTTTGGTACCCTGATTGCACCATGGATCATCATGGTGCCGATTTCCGGATTTTTATTGGTGGGCATCCGCTCAGGTATTTTTTGGTCATTGGCTTCTGTCTTGCTTACGGTGGTTTTGTTTTGGGTCGAAGTGGTCGATTTGCCGCTGCCAGCATACATTTCCAAGGAAACCATACCCATAGTCAATGTCACCTCGCTGCTAGGACTCATCGGTTATATCGTCCTCATTTTGCTCAACAATGACCTCGGCAAAGCTCGTTTGCTCAACGACCTGCGCAAGGTGAAAGACGATGTCGAGCACAAAAATGACCAGATTACCGTCATCAACCAAGACCTTGAAGCCACGGTCGCCAAGCGCACGCAAGGATTGCTTGCCGCCAATGAGGAATTGGATACCTTTCTCTATGAATCATCGCATGCCCTGCGTCGGCCCTTGGTGCGCATCGTCGGTTTGTTGAGCTTGTTGGAGGATGAGTTGGATCCCGAGGAGAAGGCGCAATTCATGAACCTCATCAGTTACACCGCACACAACATGGACGCCATGCTCAAGGATCTCATGTTGGTTTCTGAGGTCTATCAGAAGACACTGAGCGAGTCACCCGTCACGTTGGCGACCGAGGTCGACAAGCTGATCGAGGCCCACGCCGGGGCAGACGTGAAGCTCATCAATCAGATTCCCAAAGACTTGCGCCTGTCGACTGACAGTGTGTTGCTGCGCATGATCCTGCGCAAATTGATGGACAATGCCGTCTTTTACCGCCGCAAGGCGACTGCACACGAGGTGATCGTGATGGCCGCGCGCACAGCCGAAGGCGGCTGCATAGTGCGCATCCACGACAACGGCATCGGCATCGACGCCGTCGTGATCCCGCAACTGTTCAAAATGTTTGCGCGGGGCACCGAGCAGAGTCGAGGCAGCGGTTTGGGCCTCTTCATCGTCGGCAAGGCGATGGACAGGCTAGGTGGCAAGGTCTGGGTAGAAAGCGAAAAAGGCGTGGGAACCGCTATCGTGATGGAGTTTTAGGGCATTCATTTTAATGCAATTGTATTGCTTCGAATGCCTGCCTAGCGATGCTGCATTCTATGGAATCGACGGTCAAAGCCGTCGATGCATTGGGTGATTTCCCGAGTGGGTCAGCAAAAAAGCCAGCGCATCCATGCTGTCTTTCCTATCTTCGCCCCAAATCCAAGCGTGCATGAATCACATTACCATGATCACCGGCGCCACTGCTGGCATCGGCGAAGCCACAGCCCGGAAATTTGCCGCCAACGGCTATGACCTCATCCTTACCGGCCGGCGTACCGACCGTCTGGAAGCCTTCGCAGATGCGCTGCGCGCCTCCGCAGGCATACAGGTGCAAACGCTCGCCTTCGACGTGCGCGACCGCGCAGCCGTGCAGGCCGCCTGGGAAAGCCTCCCAGCCGAATGGCGCCAAGTCGAGATCCTCGTGAACAATGCTGGCCTCGCCGCTGGGCGTGAGCCCTTGCAAGAAGGCGATCCCGACGATTGGGATGCCATGATCGACACGAATGTGAAGGGTCTGCTCTATGTCACGCGCCTCGTGCTTCCAGAGATGGTCGCTGTCCAGCGCGGCCATGTCATCAATATGGGTTCGGTCGCAGGCCGCGAGGTTTATCCAGGCGGCAATGTCTATTGCGCGAGCAAATTTGCGATCGAGGGACTCAGCCGCGCGTTGCGCCTCGACGTGGCGCAGCACAATATCAAGGTCACCACGATCAGCCCCGGCCTCGTTGAAACCGAATTTTCGCTGGTGCGCTTCAAGGGCGATGCTGGCAAAGCGGACGCAGTGTACCAAGGCATCGAGCCGCTCATAGGCGAAGACATTGCCGAGGCGATCTGGTTTGCCGCCAATCAACCCGCCCATGTCTGCATCAACGACATCAACATCACGTGCACAGCGCAAGCGAGTAGCAATTTGCTCATTCGCAAGCCGAGCTAGTCACCCCCAGGTTGTAGCGCTTCGGTCATAGGCATGATCCAAGCCGTAGGCGGCCACCAAGGGCGCGGTACGGCGGTAAGGTCTACCGTGGGATCGGTGAATTGCAGGTATTTGCGGCCATTGAGGGAGCAATGGATGTCGGCGTAGACATGCACAGCCTGCCCATGGGCAGCGGCCTCGGCCTTCAGGAATTGCGCAAATTGCCAGATCAAGCAAGGCTTGGTGAGCATAATCTCGTCTTGCCAAGGTTCCAAATAGGCCGAAGATTGAATCGTGGTGCCTGCGCTTGCGCCCTCGGCGCGCACCACAAAAAAGCCATAGGCTTTTTTGTCACGCAGTTTCATATGCCAGGCATAGCGGTGACCCTCCTCAGTCCAATCGACCCTGCTGGGAATGAAAAAATGCCTGATTGGGAGGAAAAGTTGCACCGCACAAAAGCTGGCGATCAGCAGCAGCAACAACCGCTGTTGCATGCCAATGACAGGTCGCAGCGGGGAGGAGTGAGGATCCTCGCCACCCGCGCCACGGCGCAGGCGTCGCCATAGACGCAAGGGCCAATCCGGCTCGAAAAACAATGTGGTTGCAGCCAACATCAATCCCGGGAAAACGCCGATGTTGAAGAGTTGCGCATTCAGGAAATGAAAAAGTGCAACCGCGAGAAATGCCGCCAAGCGCGTTCGTCTCCACAACAACGCTGGAACCACGAGCAAATCCAACATCATTCCCCCCCAAGACATGCCCAGCAAGATGTCAGGATGAGCTAGCAAACGCGCGATCCAATTCAGGTCTGTTTTGCCCATCACCCACATCCGCAGCGGCTCACCTTGCAACCAATCGCTGTTCAGCTTGGCGATTCCCCCAAAAAAGTAGGGCAGGGTGATCGTAAACCGCAACCACCACAAGCCCCACAACGGCATCTGCGCATCCATCATCCGCCTAAACAACAGCATGTCCACAGAAAATGTGCGGTGAGCAGGAATGAAAATCAGAATGAAACTGAGTAGGGAAATCAGGTAAAAATGGTTGAGGTAGCGCGTCTGTTCCAGCAAGAAGGTGTACGTGAATCCGACCCAAAACAAGGCTGCGCAGACTCTATACAGGCAACCAGCAGCGATACCGATCGCCAAAACGCCCATCAACCCAAACAGCCAATACATGCCATTTCCCGGCAGGGGCTGTAAAAAATCGAAGGGCCAATACCCAAAATGGATTTTGGGTTTGATCCAGTAGGTGGCGATCCAGTCCTCTTGAAAATAGCGCATGACCTCCCACAGCATGAACAAGCCAAACCCGATGCGAATCGCGGATGTCTTGTTGCTGCGCGTCGCGCGAGTCGATTGCC
>JANPHP010000289.1:0-12983 GCA_031424495.1 Bacteroidota bacterium
GTAGCTGCAGGGCATGCCCTGCAGCTACTCGTGATCGTTTGTAAAATGGCCATTCCTGCGGAACTGGCATGGATCAATTACCATTTAGACCGAAATTCACGCATCGGTACGACATGACCACCTAATTTATGAATGCTTTGACCATCGATTCCCTCCCAAACCGAGTAGGGGTTCACGCTATTGAACCCCAATTCCGTTTGGGGATACTGATGCTAAATCATCCTTCATCGGATGTGGGATGGGTTCCACTTAATTCCTCCGCCAGAGGCGTCTTATCGATATGCGCCGATGGCGCACGGAGGCCACGGGCTCGCCACGACCCTCATTTCCAAATCCCATTTCGATTTCGCAAAAAGGCTGTAACTTGCCCACCATATCGTTCACCCACATGATACAGCGTATTCAGACGGTTTTTTTGTTTTTGGCGGCTGCCCTTTGCGTGGCCTTTCTTTTTCTCCCTACTTGGTTGGTAATGAATCCCGGCCTTGAGGATGGTAATTCCAAAACGATCCTCGCCACGCCGATGGGCGTTTCGGTGGAGTCTTCTGAGATGGGCCTCAATGCCTTCAGCAGCAAGGCGATGCCTTTCACGGAAAATACCTTTTTGATACTGCAATTTGGGCTCACATGCCTCACGGCAGTGCTGTTGCTGGTCACGATCTTTTTGTACAACAACCGCTCCTTGCAAATCAAGCTCGGCTATGTGGCCTTGCTCATGCTCATGGGCATCAATGTCTTGATGGTTCCGATCCGTAGTTGGTTGCAGGAAATGGGCGGTGATCCTGGTTTAGGAGCAGAATTTTACCAGTCTGGCCCACGATGGGGCTTGGCAGCGACCTTTGTGGCATTGCTGCTGGTATGGTTTGCCGTGAAACGCATTCAACACGACGAGAAGCTGGTCAAGGGCATGGACCGGATGCGCTGATGGCGAGTGACAGATTTTTCAGAGGCGTCAATCTGTACCTCGGTTTGGCGGGATTGCTGAGCGGTGCGATGCTTTTTGCGCCCATTGCCTTTGCTTCCAACTATGCTACTGGCCTCCATGTCACGATCTATGGCACTTGGATCGAATTTGAGCAATCGCTCGGGCAGGGCGTTACTGCGCCTTGGTCCTTGGCTTTGACGGAGGCGCCATTGCACATTCCTTATGCCTTGATGGGGGCGATCGGCCTGTTGGGGGCCTTGGTACTTTGCTTCATCAACCGTAAAGGCGAAGCCAAATTGATCTGGATGGGCCGTTTTTTTATTCTGGCCTTTGTTTGTATGCTCTGGGCGGTGCTTTTGCGCTACATGGACAGCAGCTACGTCGTGAGCGAAGGGGCATTGTCTTCATTGGATTCAGGTTTTCAACGCGAATTTTTGTTGCACCTTTTCATCTTGTATTTCATGTGGCGCGCTTGGTCCAAACAAAGCAAGGGTTTGCGGGATGATACCGCTGGAGCTGCCGCCGCACCCACAACATAACTGCATGCTTGCACGTAGGAATCGGTGAACTTGCTGCCTGACAGCAAGATGCCCCAATTTTAACCTCCACGTCGCCATGCAGCACAAGCCAAATTTCAGGAACGTTTTCAGGAAATTGATAGCCCTGCTATACGCGCTGCGATTGTCTCTCCATACTTTGAGGGGTGAAGTTGCAAATCGATGGCAAACGCCTTCGCAAATTGTTGTTGCGAGTGGTATTGCAATTTTTCTGCTTTGCGGGGGCTGCCGCAAGACGGTTGCGCCGCCCGGCGAGCTTCTTTTTGCTGCCGAAGTGGCAGCGCAAGCGCCCCTGCAACTCGCCGATATAGACACGATGCGCACCCGCATCGTGATCGACAAATCAGACTACCGGCTGCATCTGTATGAGGGCGATCGGCTGCTGCGCACCTATCCGATGGTTTTGGGCTTTGAGCCGATTGGCGACAAGTGCAGGGAGGGCGACGGGCGCACGCCCGAGGGTAAGTTCCACATCCGCACGAAGTATGCGCATGCGAAGTGGAGCAAGTTCATCTGGTTGGACTATCCGACGGATGAGTCTTGGCAGCGATTCAATGCCCGCAAGGCAGCAGGGGAGATCCCTGCGACGGCCTCTATCGGCGGCGACATCGGGATTCATGGCGTGCCCGAAGGGCGCGACGAGATTATCTTTGACCGCCAAAACTGGACCCTTGGCTGCATCTCCTTGCAGCGCGCGCATGTGGATGAGTTGTACGCGCTCATCCGCACGGGCACGGAGATTTTGATACAGCCGTGATTGGGGGCGCAGCCATTAACGCTGGCCATGCTCAACGATTCCGTGGCGAATTTCGTTTCTGGATTAGTTTTATGGCTAGCGATGGATAATAAAGGATTTGATCAGGTAGGCACGCCATGTATGGCGTGCCTACCTGATCAAATCAGCGGCTACTGATACGGCACCAATTCCATCACCATCGGCTTGTCGCTGCCTCTGTTGGTGAGGATGAGGAGGTTGGGGGTGAGTTTTTCGATGTCCATTTCGCCCGCGGTAGGCGCGCCGTCCTCGGAGGTGATGAGCACCTTTTTGTTGGCGCTGAGCGACCATTTGCCACGCTCCAAATCACCCATAAGGATTTCGTAGCGACCATTTTTGTAGAATGTAAATGATGCATTGCCCAGCAGTTCGGGGCCTACCATTTCATTTTGGAGGTCGAGCTTGTTGATTTTCCAGCTTTTGGCGATCATCTGTTCTGGCGGGATCGCTTTTTCTTCAGGTTTACCTCCGCAACCCAGCGTGCAAGCAAAAAGGGTGATGGCCAATAGGAAGATCAGGTGTGACTTCGACTGCATAGTGGTGTGAATAAAGGCTTAAATTAGAGAATCGACCCCAAAAAAGAAAACTCAAGCTGTACCATGTGCTGTGAAGCGGGCAGGTAAACCGTCAAGTGAACCACTTGCCGATCCGCCCCCATCAACCTGCATTTGATCGAGGACCCAGGACTTGCCTGATTCCTTTGTCTTGCAAGAATTTGTAGGCAAGCAGTAAGCAGGTGAATCCCAGCACGATGATGGCTACGCTTGCGATGAGGTTCACGGTGTGCATGCCCTCGATCGTCGGCTGTGGGTCATCGATGAGTGCCATGGCGGTTCCTGCGAGGCAGGCTTCCACCCCTAAAACGATCAGCATTGTTGCAAAATAGAGACGTGTCCAAGCCTTCATTTGCAACAATGCCCGCGCTGCGTATAAGGTAAATGCAGAAACCAATAAGTGGATGACAATCAATATTTTGGCACCCGCAGGTGGCAGCCCAATACTGTTGATAGCTGTTGAATTGCCGGCTTCAAAACTGGTCGCCAACATGTAGGCAAGTCGCAGGCATGCCCAGCCTGCTAGAATCATAAATACCCAAGCAAGGCCGGTGACAAAGGCGGCTGATGAACGCTGCGATCGCGGTGCCGCGTTGGGCTCCATCAGAATTCAAGTTGACCGCCGATGGTCGGCAGCGAGAGGCGATGACCTTTTTTGTGAAAGGCGGCTTTGGCCTCGGCATGGTCGATGGCAATCGGCGGAAAGGTATCAAAATGAACGCCGATCACTTCTTTGCAACGCAGCATCTTGGCGGCGTGCACGGCGTCTTCGATGCCCATGGTGTAGTTGTCGCCGATCGGCAATACCACAAATTCAAACTCATAGTGCTTGCCAAAAAGCTTCATGTCGCTCATGAGCGCCGTATCGCCGGCAAAGTAAAACGTGCCCTCGACGGTGTCGACAATGAATCCGCCGGGGTTGCCACCGTAGGTGCCATCGGGGAAGCTGCTGCTGTGCACGGCATTGACATACTTGACCACGCCGAAATCAAATTTCCATTGGCCGCCATGGTTCATGCCGTGGCCTTTCTCGACGCCTTGCTTTTGCAGCCACAGGATGATCTCGTAATTGGAAATGCAAGTCGCGCCTGTCTGCTGCGCCAAGGCCACAGCGTCGCCGATATGGTCGCCGTGTGCATGCGAAATGAGGATGTAGTCGGCCTTGATATCTGCAAGCTGTATCTTGCTCGCGAGGGGATTGCCGGTGATGAATGGATCGAAAAGCAGGGTCTTGCCAGAGACCTCAATCGAAAAGCATGCGTGACCGTAGTAGTTAAACTTCATAGTGCAAATCAAGGGTAATATTCATCCAAAGCAAAAGACGCAGCATGCATCAGCGGCATACACCGCCGAAATTATCTATTTTTTGGGCAATGCGGAAACAAAATTGAACGCTTGGAGTCAATAGGGTATGCAAATCACAGTCCTATCGGGAACCAACCGCCCTGGCAATCTGAGCCTGCAGGTGGCACACGCGTGTCGGGAATTTCTAGGTATACTTGGTAAGCCTGTTGGGTTGTTGGATTTGAAGGAATTGCCACGCGAGATTGCCTTTGACTACCTCGAAAAAAGCGACACTACCGGATTTGATCGATTTCAAGCTGTGGTGGATGCCACGACGCATTTTGTGTTTGTGGTGCCAGAGTACAACGGCAGCATTCCCGGAATTTTGAAACTATTTATCGATGCCTGCGCCTATCCCGCTAGTTTCAGGGGCAAGTCTGCCTTGCTTGTGGGTTTGGCCGCTGGTAAAGGGGGGAATGAGACTGGTTTGGGCCATCTGGAGGACATTTTGCATTATTTTGGGATGCATGTACATCCTCAAAAGCTCACGCTACCCATGATCAGGGGCAAGGTCGATGCCGTCAGTGGATTGTCTGATGCCACAACCAAACAAAGTCTGGAGGAAATGCTACTTGCCTATGTCGGGAAGGTCATCGCCTGAGCCGATCACCAAAAGCCACCCCAACGCCCCCAGAAGAAGGCCGGATAGAGGATAGCAACTGCCACCAAGGAATAGTAGATCCAATTGTAGCGGCGTCGGTCTTTGCTGCGTACCCTTGCAAAAGCAACTACCATAGGGATAATCATCACAGCCAAATACACGGCAAAACGCCATTTCCACTTGGCAATGAAAAATTGGGTGGCGCTCACGCCCTTGAAATGCATGTTGCGTTTCATGCCCGCTTGCATGTAGGGATCGCCTGCTTGCTCTTCGAGTGTCACGCCATCATTGACCAGTTTGTAGGAGAGGCGTTCACCTTGGTAAGTATCGACGTCTGACTCAATGATGGTGTAGCCAACGATTGCGACAAAGGCCAAAAAGAGCCAATTGAGGCCAGTATCCCATTGATACCAACGCCTCCGCTTCTGGTACAACTCAGCCTGGTCTTCGTCAGAAGTTTGATATTCTCGTGATGAACGCATTTTATTCCGTAAGCTGCAAGGCGGTGGGGATTTCAGATAGTAGCCTTGCCCCCGCAGCCGCCTATACTTGATTCGAGTGCAAATCTACATTTTCCAAGGATTGTATAGCAAGGTTTTGTGATGCAAACGGTAATTATTTGCGGCGCATCACCTGCCAAGGTCCTAATTCAGACGCGGTAACGGAAGCCGATCAACCAATAGCCTCAGTTGCCGACCGTGAAGTCTGAGCGCCAAAGGCAGCGACCATTGCCCCATTTTCCTTGCCAAGTAGAATTGGGGAGGATGCGGCCATTGCGGTCGAGCGCATGGCCTGCCTGATCTTTGCGAATCATTTGAAACTTGCCTCCCAACACGGCATCCACTATCATTTCGACGATGGTTTGCTCAGTTAGGTGCTTGCGGCTTACGCCCAAGCGGCAGCCGACCGCGTTGTTGTAGAGATCCATCACACTAGCGATGGAGTCCTGCACCGCGCCGTCTTCCGTTCCGCCTTGCAGAAAACGCTGGTAGTTGCCTTTTTCATAGGCTCGGCCCAGTCCATCTGCCTCGCGCCTGCTCATTTTTTGCACCAGCATCGCCATCCAAACCCCATGCCTGAAGGCATCCAACTGCCCGCCATTGTAGTCGGTGCCCAAGCGGCCATCGGCACGCATGGAATCCGTGAGGGCAAGTGCCCGCGCACTGACCGGTCGCGCCCGCAGTGCAGCAAACGGATGCAAAACGGTCCAAGACTTCACCGACCCCGACAAGGTCCTAAACTGCGTAAGTGGGCTTTGTGAAAAGCAACTCACAGCGCAAAACAAGGCGGTTATGAGGAGCTTGTATTTCACTTTTGAGCGGATAGATTAAGAAATGACAATGGACAAATGACAATGGACAATTGAAATGCAACTCAATTATCAATTCTCAATTGTCCATTGTCAATTAAAAGCTTCGCTTTTAGGCGTATTCCGAGGTCGGCGGGCAGGTGCAGACCAGGTTGCGGTCTCCATAGCTGTTGTCGATCTTGGCGACGCTGGGCCAGAACTTGTTGGCGACGCTGTAGGAATAGGGGAAAGCTGCCTTTTCACGGCTGTAGACGTGCGTCCAATCGTTGGAGGCGATCATTTTCAGCGTATGTGGGGCATTGGCGACGACGTTGTCATCGATGCTGGCTGTGCCATTCTCGATGTCCCTGATCTCCTCGCGGATGCTGAGCATCGCAGCGATGAACTTGTCCAACTCATGCTTGCTCTCGCTCTCGGTCGGCTCGATCATGAGCGTGCCCGCGACTGGGAAACTCACGGTCGGTGCATGGTAGCCATAGTCCATCAGACGCTTGGCGACGTCGCCTGCCTCCACGTGGGTTGCCTGCTTCCATTGCCTGAAGTCCATGATGAACTCGTGCGCCACACGGCCATTTTTGCCGGTGTAGAGGATGGGGAATTCTTTTTCCAGCGCCGTCTTGAGGTAGTTGGCGTTCAGGATGGCATACTTGGTGCTATTGGTCATGCCGTCTGGGCCGAGCATGCGGATGTAACCATAGCTGATGAGCAAGATCAGGGCCGAGCCCCAAGGCGCTGCCGACACGGCATGGATGGCCTTGTCGCCGCCGGTCTGCTGGAAAGCATGTCCAGGCAAGTAAGGCGCCAATTTCTCATTCACACAGATCGGGCCCATGCCAGGGCCGCCGCCGCCGTGAGGGATGGCGAAGGTCTTGTGCAAATTCAGGTGGCACACGTCCGCACCGATGTTGGCGGGGTTGGTGAGGCCCACTTGGGCATTCATATTGGCGCCGTCCATGTACACGAGGCCGCCATTGTCGTGGATGAGCTGGCAGATTTGGATGATGCTTTCCTCAAACACGCCGTGGGTCGAGGGATAAGTGACCATCAATCCGGCGAGGACGTCCTTGTACTCGATCGCCTTGGCAAGTAGGGCATCCACTTGGATATTGCCCATTTCATCGCAAGGCGTCACGACGACTTCCATGCCGGCCATGACGGCGCTTGCAGGGTTGGTGCCGTGGGCGGATGAGGGAATGAGCACGACCGTGCGGTGGTGGTCGCCACGGTCCATGTGGTAGGCACGCATCACCATGAGGCCTGCATACTCACCTTGCGCACCCGAGTTGGGTTGCAGGGACGTCGCAGCGAAGCCAGTGATTTCTGCCAAGTATTGCTCCAACTCGTGCACGATTTGGGCATAACCCGCAGCCTGTGTGATCGGCGCAAAAGGGTGCATACCAGCCCATTCGGGCCAGGTGAGGGGAAGCAGTTCGGCAGCTGCATTCAATTTCATGGTGCAGGAGCCGAGCGGAATCATGGACGTGGTAAGCGACAAGTCGCGGTTTTCGAGGCGCTTGATGTAGCGCATCAATTCGCTCTCGCTGTGGTAGCGGCTGAAGATGTCGTGGGTCAGGATCTCGCCTTCGCGCTCCATGTGCTCTGGATAGATGAGCTCGATGGCCTCGGCTTGCGCCTGCAAATCGGCAGCGACATACGTTTTACCTGCTGCAGCTGCAAATGCAGCCAACAGGTTGTGAATGTCTTCAGGACTGTGGGTCTCGTCGATGGCGAGGCTCACGCTGCCGCCATCGATGTAGCGCAGGTTCAGGCTGCGTGCCTCTGCCTCGCGGCGCAGTGTATCGACCGACACGCCACCCAATTCCACATGCAGGGTGTCAAAAAAGAGCTTGTTGGACTGCACGTAGCCGAGTTGCTGCAAGGCATTTGCCGAGAGGCGGGCGAGGGTGTGCACGCGCAGGGCGATGTTGCGCAGGCCGTCGGGGCCGTGGTAGACAGCATACATGCTGGCCATGATGGCGAGCAGGGCTTGGGCGGTACAGATATTGGATGTGGCTTTCTCGCGCTTGATGTGCTGCTCACGCGTTTGGAGCGCCATGCGCAATGCTGGATTGCCCTCTGAGTCGATCGAGACGCCGATGATGCGGCCGGGGATCTGACGCTTGAAATTGTCGGTGGTTGCAAAGAATCCAGCGTGTGGTCCGCCAAAGCCCATGGGCACGCCCATGCGTTGGCTGTTGCCGACGACGACGTCGGCACCGATGGCACCGGGCGACTTGAGCAGTGCAAGCGCAAGCAGGTCGCTGGCAAAGATGCTGAAAGCACCGATTTCCTTGGCTTTTGCGGTCAGGTGGGCATAGTCCTCGACATTGCCAGCCGCCGTGGGGTATTGCAGCATGCAGCCAAATACCATGTCGTCCCAGTTCCAAGTACCGGGAGCGCTCACCTCGACTTGGATGCCGAGCGGTTCGGCGCGGGTCACCAAGACGTCGATTGTCTGGGCAAACACGTCGCTGGAAACGAGAAAACGGTTGGCAGAAGCGCCTTTGGCACGCTTGTTACGCTCGTGGTAGACCATGATCATGGCCTCGGCAGCTGCAGTGCCCTCGTCGAGGAGGGAGGCATTGGCGAGGGCCATGCCTGTGAGGTCGGCCACCATGGTCTGGAAATTGAGCAGGGCTTCTAGGCGGCCTTGCGCGATTTCTGCCTGGTAGGGGGTGTATTGGGTATACCATCCTGGATTTTCCAAGATGTTGCGCTGGATCACCGGCGGCACGACGGTACCGTAGTAGCCCATGCCGATGAAATTGGTGAAGACTTTGTTTTTGGCGGCGATGCCCCGCAGCAGGCGCAAATAGTTGTATTCGCTCAGTGCAGCAGGGGTTTCGAGGCCTTGCTTGAGGCGAATGGCTGATGGGATGGTCTGCTCGATCAGCTGATCGAGGGAGTCTGCCCCGATGGCTTTGAGCATGGCGGCCGTATCAGCCTCAGAGGGGCCGATGTGGCGGGTTTCAAACTTGTCGGTGGAAGCGAGATTAACCTTCATAATTCCGTAGCGTCGATTTTGCACAGATATTTCGGGGGCAAATGTAGGGAAATGGCAATCAAAAAGGCAGGGTCGATTGTAATTATTCAGACCGATTGTTGACGCTTCTCATTCGCCTATTCCCTGAAAACATACTTAACTTCGCAGCTTCAAAAATGTTGAATTTTATGAACGACGCACATCTGCATTTGTTGGTCAATCACGTCCCGATAATCGGCGGGGCGCTGGCATCGGCGATCTTGGCTTGGGGCATTTTTCGCAAGGAAAAGGCCATCGTAAGCCTGGCCTTGGTGGTATTTATCCTGCTGGGTGTCGCGTCTTTTGTGGCGCATCAGACAGGCGAAGGCGCCGAGGAGGTACTGGAGCATGGCGTAGGGCAGTATGACCACGCGATGATCCACGAACACGAGGAGGCAGCATTCCCCGCACATTTGGCGATGATGCTCACGGCATTTGGGGCCATCATCACGCTGGCGGTGCGCAAGCTGCGCGACGGGCGCCTCATGCCGATCGTGGTCTTGGGTCTGTCCTTGGTGGCCTTTGGTTTGATGGCCCGTGCAGGCAACCTTGGCGGCAGGATCGTGCACTCCGAGATTTCAGATGGCCCCGCAGCTGGCGGGCCTGTCCAGGAGGATGGCGACGACTGAGCTTGAAAGCGTGCTTGGCTCTGCGATCTAGGCGCTCTCTGCGGTTTTAAATGGAGGTGGCCAATAGGAAACCGCAAAGTTCGTAAAGTTCGCAGAGGGGAGGGTTTTTCAGGGTGCCAGTGCTTGCAAAGCTCTTGCGGATAGCCTATTTTTGAATTAAAGAAGGTAGAGTCATGGAGGCAAAGAAAATCAAAGGTTATCTACAAGAACTAGCCAACAAGGTGGATGAACATACCACGATGGAGGATGTCTACAATCACCTCGGCCTTTTGCGCGACATCGATGAGGCAGAGCAACAAATGAAACTTGGTCAGGTTGTTCCGCATTCCGAAGTGAAAAAACAAAGTCAGGAGTGGCTGAAGTAGTTTGGACGAAGATCGCGCTGCGTCAGTATGAGCGTGCTTCGGTGAACCAACATTTCCCCAAATACCAATTCAGCCAAATACGCAAGTCTAGCGCAACGAATTCAACACCAGAATTGATTCTCCAAATTGGCTGCGCCGATCTAATCCCGCTTTTTTAGCGGGACTGTAAATTCTGATTCTGACGATGAAGGGGGTTATTCGACGGGGCGCTTGAACCAATGGAAGGTTCCAAGTCCAACATATTCCCATCCTTCTTGGCCTGCCTTGTTAAAAGCATCTTGCATTTTTGTCTGATTGACTGTGGGAATTACTGACATATACTCCCACTTCTGCACCCCAGCCACTGGCTTGGATTCACTCGGCTTGAAAGCAACAATAGCCAGCAAGCCCAGGCCCACAAAAAGTCCTGCAAAAAAATTCCTGTTCATAAGCTTCCGATTAAAAGGTGATAAACCCAAAGCTAAGCATCCAAAAGCAAATTTGCAGCAGGATCGATGCCAAGCATCCAACCCTCCTGCAAATCGCCAACATCCAACGCTAAGGATGCCGCTCCAAATCCAACACAAAGTACAAATCCCTACGCAAAATGAAGTCCCAGTCAATTCTGGTAATTCGGCAAATTCTGTAAATTCTGATTCAGACGAACCTATTTACCGAAGTCCAAGGACCCCCGTTATAAGCTTCCAGTCCCTCAGACTCAAGGATGCTCGTGGCGCTGCCGCTGCGCATGCCCGAGGCACAGCAGAGAATGATCGGCTTGCCGGCTTTTTTCAGGGTGGCGACTTCTGCGCGGATGCGGTCGAGCGGAATGTTCACAGAGCCCTTCACGTGGCCACTTTTGAACTCCTGTGGGCTGCGCACGTCCACAATTTTTGCGCCACCGGCGATGATGGCGGCGAGATCTACTTTTTTTCCGAAGAGGCTGCTTAAGATGCCCATGATGGATAAATGATTAAGTTCCAACAATAAAGAATGAACAATGATGGGGCAAAGTTGGGGAGCTTTTGGGAGCTGCGGCGTAACTGTAGTTACTGAACTTTGAAGCACATGGGCTTACCATCGCTAGTTTGTACCGATTTTGTGCGGTGCGCCTTTCAGATTCTGAAAAGAATTCCCGATCTTTTGCCACCAAGAGCGGAAAAACGGTTGATCGGGTGTCACGGCCCACTTTGAAGATGGATAAGATGTTTGAAATGGCGGCGATGAGCCGCAAATTGCATTATTCATTTGCCTATCGCATGCTGCCCCTGATGCTGTTTGGGGAAAATGGGCTGAGCGTTTGGCATGTCTTGGGAGACGCCGAGAGCAGCGGGCCATTTCTTTTGGAGGCCTGGGAGCGCACCGCGCGCTCACAACAGTTGGAGCTGTTTGAGCCAGAGGGGCTCGCGGCCACATTTAGGGCAGGGGAGGAGCGTGACCTCGTGATCATCAAGATGCCCGATCCCATCGCTCCCCCTGAAGCTTACTATGCCATCGTGCAGCTCGACCGCTCCGAAAACAAATTGCACTATTATACCATAGAATACAGCGTGCGCCTCGATGGCAGCAAGCGCGTCGTGCTCGGCAAGACCCTCGCGGGTGGTCAGCGCCACAACCTAGGCGCCCTGCCCACCGCAGACCTGGAAATGGGACTCGACGAGATCGACCGCAAAAGCGCCCATTTGTTTCCGTTCCGGCAGTTTGAGTGAATGATGGCGAGATAAAGCCATCTCCAATCCCGTGTGCAAGCCCTGAAGGGGCGCAAGCAGATGCAACCAATTCGTCCAATCAAACACACAGCCACCCTTGAGGGCATTCCCTCGCCACATTCCCCCCACCAAAATCTAGCGCCGCTTTGCTATTGGGCTGCGATTTGACCAATTTTGCAACCTGTAGGAAAGAAGATCTGAATCGGAATGTTTACAAAAACGATCGTAGTCACAGGTGCAAATGGCCTTTTGGGCCAGAAATTGGTGCAGAAGCTGAGTCGCCGCGAGGCTGTGCAGCTCATCGCCACTGGCGTGGGGCCCGATCGCAATCCGCTCGACGAGGGTTATGTCTATGTCGAGATGGACGTGACCGATGCCGCATCGATCAGGGCCGTATTTGAGCAATACAAGCCGACCGAGATCATCCACACCGCCGCGATGACCAATGTCGATCAGTGCGAAAAGGAGCAAGAAAAATGCTGGCTCCTCAACGTGACCGCCGTGCAAATCATCGTGGACCTCTGCCGCGAATTTGGCGTGCGCCTCATTCACATCTCCACCGACTTCATCTTTGACGGCACCGCAGGGCCCTACGGCGAAAAAGCCGTCCCCAATCCGCTGTCTTACTACGGCAGCAGCAAGCTCGCCGCCGAGGAGATCGTCACCGCATCGGGCATTCCATTCGCGATCGCCCGCACCATGCTCGTATTCGGCATCATCGCCGACGGCTCCCGCAGCAACTTTGTGCTCTGGGCCAAGGGCGAATTGGAAAAAGGCAAGAAAATCAATGTCGTGGACGATCAGTGGCGCTGCGCCACCCTCGCCGAGGACCTGGCAGAGGGCGTCGTGCTCATGACCATGAAAAACCGCAACGGCATCTACAACATCTCCGGCCCCGACATGCACAGCATCTTTGAGATGGTAAACATCGTCGCCGACTATTGGAAGTTCGACAAAACGCTCATCAACCCTGTCAGCAGCGACACGCTCAATCAGCCCGCCAAGCGCCCCGCCAAAACCGGATTCATCATCCTCAAGGCCCAGACCGAGCTCGGCTTCAAGCCCCGCACCTTCAAAGAGAGCCTGCAAGTCATCGAGAAGCAGCTCGCCGACCAGGGTTGAGGAGCCCGCGGCCTCCGGCCGCAGGGCACAGACCGTTTGCCTCTGGCGGAGGGCCAAATAAAGGATTTGATCAGGCCAAATAACGATTTTGA
>JANPHP010000290.1:0-4295 GCA_031424495.1 Bacteroidota bacterium
GCCGGCAAAGCTCACCGTCACCGTGTAATTGCCGGGCGTATTGATCGAGATCGTCTGCGAGGTCGCTCCTGTGCTCCAAACATAAGTGTCAAAGCCAGCACCTGCATCCAAGGTCATCGATTCGCCGGGGCAGAGGTTGTCATTCGCACCTAGCTCCAAGGTCGGCGGCGTGTTCACCGTTACGACCGTCGAGTCAAAGTATTGGCAGCCGCGCAGGTCGGTGACCGTCACATAATAGGTGCCCGGCGTCGTGACCAGCAGATACTGATCCACACTGCCTGTCGCCCATTGGTAATCACCCCATTGCGAACCAGCATCGAGCAGATACACTTCGCCAGCACAAGCTGTGCCCGTGCTCGGCATAAAATCGAGTGCAGCGAGACCAGCTACGGTCACGGTGACTTGGTCGCTCGACACACAACCCCATGCATCGGTCGCCGTCACCGCGTAGGTGCCCGGCTGCGTGACGGTAATGAATTGATTCACATCGCTCGTGGACCAGTTATAGTTTACATAGGAAGGACCCGCCAACACCATGAGGTCACCAAACTCGCAGATCACAGCAGTCGGATCACCAATTTCCACAGGTGGCAAACCGCTGCGAATGAGGCTGATGCTATCGACCGCCCGGCAACCAAATGCATTGGTCACCGTCACTGTGAATACCGCCTGGGTGCCCGCAGAGATCGTCTGCGTGGTCGCACCATTGCTCCAAGCATAAGAGGTGAAGCCTGGCCCGGCATCCAAAACTTGGGTTTGGTACTGGCATACAGTGTCAGACGCAGGCAAGTTGAGTGTCGGGATCGGGTTGAATGTCACCGTGATCGATGCACTCGCTTCGCAGCCATTGCCATTGGTACAAGTCACTGTGTAGGTACCTGTCGATATCACCTGTATGCCTTGTGTGGTCGCGCCATTGCTCCACGCATAGCTTGCAAAGCCGCCGGTGGCTACGAGTTGCGTTGGCGTGCCGACGCAACCGATGGGATTGCCTGAGACTTGCGCCACTGCCGCTGTATAATTGGTAATCGTCGTCGTAGCAGTAGACTGGCAACCGTTAGGATTTGTGACGGTCACCGTATAGGTCCCCGCCGTCGTCACTGTAATCGATTGGCTGTTGGCGCTATTGCTCCAACTATAGCTGTTGAAGCCCGACCCTGGATCCAAGGTTACTGGATCGCCTGCACAAACCTGTACAGTCGCTGGCAATACCGGCACTGCATTGGGCAATACATTCACCGTGATCGAGTCAACTGCTGAGCAGAGTGTACCGGGATTGGTGACCGTGACAAAATAGGTGCCCGCAGTTGTGGCGCTGATGATCTGCTGGGTTTGGCCGGTGCTCCAGCTGTAGGTGAATCCTTGTGGCGCCGTCAACAAGGTATTGCTACCTTGACAGATGGTCACATTCGGGCCCAACTCCACGACTGGGATCGGCGCCTCATTCACCTGTATTGAATCTGACCACTCACAGCCATTGATATCGGTCACCGTGACATGGTAGAGGCCTGTGGAATTTACCACATTCGTCTGCGTGGTCACGCCATTGCTCCAATAATAGGCGGCAATATTCGGACCTGTGCCAGCATCGAGGGTCATGTTGCTGCCTGCGCAGAAGAAGTTGGCAGGGGCGGTCACGCCAAAGCCGAGCGGGCGGGTATTGTCCACGACATTCGTCGAGGCAGAGCCCACGCAACCCTGACCGTCGGTGACGGTCACGGAGTAGGGACCTACGGTATTGGTGATGATCAATTGGTTGATCGAGCCTGTGCTCCAGATATAGGTGGGCCATCCAGCGCCGGGATTCAGCACGACGGGCGAGCCTGGGCATTTGTTCACGATGCCCGGCAATATCGGGATCGGCAAGGTATCGACCGTGACCACGATGGTATCGCGGTTGGTGCAAGCATTGGCATCGATGACCGTGACCGAAAATGTGCCAGAGGCAGAGGTCGATATGCTTTGGCTGATCGCTCCTGTGCTCCAGTTATAGGTCGGGAACACGTTGGCGACCGTGATCGGCAGCGTATTTCCAAGACAGATCGATGTATCGGGACCGAGATTGACCGCGGGCAATGGATAGTTGAGCAACGAGACGGTGTCTCTGCCTTGGCAACCAAACAAGTCGGTGACCACCACGAGGTATTGCCCTGGATTGCTCACGTTCACGGTCTGCCCAAAGGTGCCTGTATTCCAGAAATATGCGCCAAAACCAGGTCCAGCATCAAAATTGATGGTTGTGCCTGGGCAGACGGTACGGTCCACGCCGAGGTTCACAATCGGGCCGGGGTTCACAGTCACGATCATGGAGTCGCGGCTCACGCAGTTGAGCGCATCCGTCACCTGCAGCGTATAGGTCTGCGTGGTCGGCGGATTCACGGTCGTGCTGGGCGTATTGGTTGTTGTAATAAAGGTGTTGGGCGTCCAGAGATAGTTGTAGGGGCCCTGGCCGCCGCTTGCGGCTACTTGGGGCAACTGTGCGCCGATGTTCACGCCCAAACCTTGGCATACTGCTGCATTGGGTCCTGCATTTGCCTGCACCACGAGCGCGGGATTTTCTGAGACTTGCAGGGTAAATGTACCCAACGCGCCGGCGCGGCCTTCGACCACGATATAATAGATGCCCGGGTTGCAGATCGGCGTCGAGATTTGCGAGCCATTGCCGCAAAAGCCGGAGTTGGAAAAGATCTGTGTGCAGGAACTGTTGAGGATCAGCACGTCGGTGGGGATCGAGCCCGTGCCGCAGGTATTCACGACAAGGCCGAGCGGCTGGGTCACGTTGATCTGATAGGTTACATCATTGCCACCGGGTGCGTAGGGGAAGCTATTGTTGTAGCACTCGTTGCTATTGAAGTGGTTGATGAGCGAAAAGCCGGGCGCGAGTGAGCCGAGCGGGATGGCATTCACGCAACCATCACCGAGGGTATAACGCCAGAAAGTTTCCACGCCAGGGTGGTAAACGTCATTGGCGCAAGTGCCGTTGAGGTTGCCATGGGAATACCATTGGCAGGGCGGGCCGAGGCGATAGTCGACCGTGGCGTAGGGAGTTGTATTGCCACTGTTGCAGTGCAAGTCATCGTCGTCGATCACGCCGAGGCAGAGCCCGAAGAGGAAACCGCCGCAGCAAAAGCCCACGTCATAAGCGCAGCGCGAACCGCCGCAACCGATGCCCAGCAATTGGTCGGGACTTTCATCCTCCCAAGCATCCAGCCTGATTTCCAGCGGACTGCCGTTGGAGGGGGTAGGGTAGGTGAAGTTGTAGAAGATTTGATTCCAATCGGTGAAGGGGAGGGTATAGCCCTCCAGCAAGCCATTGGCCGAGCAGGTGAGGCCTGGGCCGCCACCTGTCCAAGAAACGCCATTGCCGATTGGTTCGCGCCCCCAGATGTTGTAGCTCAGGTCGTCGGGTTGCCCCACGACCCCAAAAACTGCAGCATCCGTTTGCGCAAAGGAGGGACTGAACCTCCGCAACTTGGCTTGCACCATGATCGGGCCGTCATTGAAGACAGCGGCATAGAGGCCACTCCCTGAAAACATACACAAGAGCACAAAAGCAACAAGGACAAGCTTAGTTGAGTAAGCGTAATTTCTAATCATACTGCAGCTATAAGAATGCAATCCGTCATAAATATAATCATCCAATGCGCTCCCTCCAAAATTGAGGGCTATTTTTTGCGTTTATACATGCGAATCTTGGTCGGGATCCCATCGATCTCGGCCGACAATACCAGTTTTTCGAAGGTGAGGGTGTCTACATGGTAGCTTTCCTCGACCGGGTTGGCGATGCCCATATAGGTAAGGGTGTCTTGCTCCAGGCGGTAGCCGCTCGTGAGCGTATCGCCTTTGTGGCTCTCTGCAAACACGAGCCCATTGTCCCGAAACGTGTATTGGGTACCCTTGAAGGAAGGTCCGCTGAGGATGATTCCGCCGTGGTCTACGTAGACAACCTTCCAATGCCCCAAAAGGTCATTTGGTTTTTCTGCAGCACCGCAGCCGATCGCCACCGTGAGTAAGCAAAAAAACAACCCGTCGGAAAATATTCCCTTGATCTTCCCCATCATGCTAAGACACTTCATCAAAAAACATGGTTCAACGGGCAAATTACCAACTTTTTTCATCTTTCACGATGAATTTATCAACGGGGGGAGCGTGAACGGTGATGCGGTCGGCCGCGGCAGGAACTATTTGGTATCAGTTGGTGGGATGGTCGATTTACGGTTCGGGTACGGGTTTATGGGACGGACTTGTGACGGCTGTGGTATGGGTTTACCCCGTTTTTCACCAAGTGCCACAGC
>JANPHP010000291.1:0-44282 GCA_031424495.1 Bacteroidota bacterium
CTTGGAAAGCATCGAGTTTCCCAAGCCGGTGATCGACCTCGCCATCGAGTCGGCTGTCAAGGGACAAGAAGGCAAACTTGCCGCCGCCCTCAGTCAGTTGGCGTCTGAGGATCCTGCGTTGCGCTACCGCACCGACGCTGAGTCTGGGCAGTTGCTGCTGAGTGGGTTGGGTGAATTGCACTTGGAGGTGGTGGTCGATCGTCTGCAAGAGGACTATGGCCTTGCGATCCGCACGGGGCGCCCTGCCGTAGCCTACCGCACAACGATCACGCGAAGTGTGCGCCACCATGAGCGGCTCAAGAAACAAAATGGAGGTACTGGCCAATTTGCAGAAATGCTGATCGAGGTGAGTCCCTTGGAGGCTGGTACAGGCTTCACTTTTGTGAATGAGATTGTAGGCGGTGCGATCCCAGCGGCTTATGTGCCTGCGATCGAGAAAGGCATGCGGCGCGCGCTTCAACGGGGCCTCGCCAACGGTCATCCTATCGACGGCATCCACGTGAGGCTGCTCGACGGCGACATTCACCGGGAGGATTCCGATGCTGCTTCCTTCGAGAGTTGCGCTTACACGGCCATACTGCTCGCATGTGAGCAGGCAGGCCCTGTCGTGATGGAGCCTGTGATGACTGTCGAGGCGCATTGCCCCGAGCAATTTACAGGCGCTGTGATCTCTGACCTCAACCGTCGCCGAGGCCGCATTACGGGCTTGGAGGCGAATGAGCGAGGCCAGCAAATCAATGCTGAGGTGCCGCTCCATGAAATGTTTGGCTATGTGGCTGCAATTCGCAGCCTGAGTTCAGGCACTGCGAGCTTCTCGATGCATTTCAGCAAGTATGCACAGCGCCCAGAGGCTGTGTTACACAGCTGAGCATGTTGAACGCAAGGCGGGGTTTCCAATGTGGGAACTCCGCCTTTGCGTTGTGATGCGCGTCATCTACTTTTGTGCAAAATCTCGATCATGATTACGGTAATTTCTCCGGCCAAAAGCCTCGATTTCGAAACACCAGCAAACACCCAACTCGCATCAACCCCCGTTTTTTTGGATCAGACGACCAAATTGATCCACAAGCTGAGGACACTTTCTACAAAAAAGGTAATGCAATTGATGGACATTTCTCAGGACCTTGCAAGCCTGAATGTCGATCGCTACCTGCAGTTTGAGACAGGGGATCAAGTATCCACTTCCAAACAAGCTTTGTTGGCTTTTGATGGAGATGTCTACCAAGGCATGGAGGCTAGCCAATTCAGCGAGTCAGATTTTGAATTTGCCCAATCGCATTTGCGCATCTTGTCGGGTCTCTACGGCATCTTGCGGCCCATGGACCGCATTCAACCCTACCGGTTGGAAATGGGAACCCGGCTCAAGGTCGGCCGCCCCAATGATCTCTATGCCTTCTGGGGAAAGCAAATCACCTCCCAACTGAACGTTGCAATTGCAGCATCTGGAAGTGGTGTATTGCTCAATTTGGCTTCGCAGGAATATTTTGGCGCTGTGCATGTACCATCGTTACAAGCAGAGCTGATCACACCTGTGTTTTTGGACCGAAAAGGGGACGATTACAAGATTGTGAGTTTTTGGGCGAAAAAGGCACGCGGCAAAATGGGGGCGTGGATCATCAACAATCGAATCAATGAAGTATTGGCGATCAAGGACTTTGTGGCTTGGGGCTATCGATACAACGCAACAATGTCCAGTGCCGATCGATGGGCATTCACACGTGAGCTTCCACAATAGGGTAGGGACAAAAAAACAGGCTTGGTGAATATCACCAAGCCTGTCTGATTTCATGTAAAGAACGCGCTATATTTACCCGTAAAGCTATTTAGGTGTTTAACCTGATGCAAACCTACCGTTCGTCCTCAGGATGGCCAACCTCATTTTCGGCAAATATTTGGATGCTAACGATCATTCGTACAGGTTAATCATGGGTTAATAAATTGATAATTAGATAATTGCGTTAGATTTTGGCATTGATTGAAAGCTTGAAATCTACCTGTACAATTTTGGAAAGGATTGCCCGAAAGTCATCTCGCAATTGTCGTTGCATCGCAATTGGCGACGCTTGCTAGCGTTCGTTTGCAAAACCAAGTGGCTTCGCGCCGCCGCTCAAATCGGTTTGATCAGGCGCTTTTGCGTCAATATCCAAAGATAGTGTTGCGGATCTGCGTTTCAGTATTGACTTTGATCTCCCCAATACCTATATTAGGAACGTGGTTGGTCTATACACTTTATATTTTCTTAGAAAGTATTGTTTGGGACCTTTTGAAGACCGTGAGGTGATTGTCGCGGCTTCTGCTTGTAGAGCTTTTTGGATATGAAGAAACAGGATGCGTTGTTTCAGTTGATCAAATCCCTCACGAGGGGAGAGAAACGGAATTTCCGTATCCTGGCACAGCTGACTGCTGGCGACAAAAAATATCTGCAGCTATTTGACGTCATCGATAACCTCGATGAATATGATGAGCAGAAGATCTTGAAAAAATTCAAGCTCGACCACAAATTTGAAAAGCAGTTTGCCTACAACAAAAATTACCTCTACAACTCCATCCTGAATGCATTGGCCTATTTTCACAAGGGTATCGACGCCGAGCTCTCCTCGATTTCGATCCATGTGCGCATTCTGCTGGAAAAGAACCTCTACTTCCAGGCCAAGAAGCTTCTGAACAAGGCCAAGGAGGGGGTGAGCTCACGCGAACGCTTTGAAGAGCTGCTCAAGCTGCTGCGCACCGAGGTCGAAATCCTGAAAATTACCGAAAATATCAAGTTGCTTCCTGAAAGTATCAGGGAGGTCGAGTTTACAGAGCGCGTGACGATCGACAAGATCATCAACTTGGCAGCGTTTCAGCGGTTGGAGCGACAGACATTTATCATGCTGTCCACACGTCATGTTGCGCGCAAAGAAGACGATCTCGATGAAGTTTCACGCATGCTTGCGCACCCCTTGCTGCAAGACGAGTCTGAGGCCTTGAGCTTGCGGGCGCGCATCTTGTACCACGAGGTACACCGGCGCATCGCCTTTTACCAAACCGATCATGCCCTCTCGGCCTACCATGCGCGGCGTGCGGTGCTGCTCTTTGAGGGGGCACCTGCGATCTTGGAAGATGACAAGATCAACTATCTCAAACACGTGGTGACCACCGCTCACCACTTGTTGTGGACGACTGGGCACGAAGAGATGTTTCCATTGCTGGAAAAGATCAAAGCCGTAAAGATTACGACGCCGCAGGAGCGCGTCGCTCGTTTTGATAAGTATTACCTCTACGTGATGGCGCTCAAGAGCACCGTCGCTGAGCTGGCAACCGAGGAATTTTTGCGGGAATATGAAGAGGAATTAGATTCCTTGGAAAATGACCTGGCGATTGCTACGCGTCTCAATGCAGCTTATACCTGTGCACACTATTACATGATCACAGAGGAGTATTCAAAAGCACTCGTCTGGATCAATCGCTTTTTGAACCATCCCCGCAGCAATCTGCGCACCGATTTGCAAGCCGGCATGCGACTCATGAACGTGCTCACGCACTTTGAACTCGGTAACTATGACCTGATCGAATACAACCTTAAGTCGACCTACCGGTTCATCTACAAGCAAGAGCGGATGCAAAAATATGAGCGCCGCTTCCTGAAATTTTTCAAGGATGCGATCTCGCTTTCTGATCCATGTATGTTTCCTGCCTTGATGCAGGGCTTTCGCACCGAGATTTTGGAGATCTTGGAGGATCCATTTGAAAAACATGCAGCCACGATTTTCAATGTAAGTGTATGGCTCGATGCCAAGCTTGAAGGCATCAGCGTAATGATTGCCAAGCAGCGTTTTATCGCCGAAACCTTTGGGGTAGCGCGCGCCCAAAATGCAGAGAAAGATAAAATGAGGCAGCCAAAGTAACCGACTGAGCAGACGGCTACTTTGGCATGCCTTGTTGAACACAGATGATAATTTGCTTTAGATTGGTACGATCACACAGACGGTGATTCCATCAAATGTGACCAGAAATGCCTCATAAGGATATGGCGGCACAGGTTGCGGATAGACGTGCTGCACGATGGTGAGTGCCCCATGATTGTAGCTACTCCTCAAAGTACCGTAAGAGTAATTGTTTGGATTTGGCCAAATCTCAAGTGCGCCGTTGAGCACCTTTTTGAGCATTTGACTTTCAATGTCACCGCCGACTGGAGGAGCGACCGTCATCGACTGTCGCTGTGGTTGCAACGTCGTCGCGGTGGCGGCAGACGATCCCAGCAATAAGCCACCGAGCATCAGGTAAAGCATAGGCATTCTGAACTTAATCATAAGCTTTAGAGTATATTGGGTAATGAATAAAACGGCCATGAATTTTAACACCCAAAATTCATGATATACCGCAAGAACTATGAGTTTGAAGATAGTTAAACCGTTAGAATATTTACCTATCTGTCAATCAATTTATCACCCAAATTTGAGTTGAGGTAAGAAAAAAGCGAAAATTGATAAAAATGCATGCGTGCTAACATTTTTTTGTTGATCAATTGCCATTTTTTGGAAAGATCTGCTTGTAACGTTTTGCGCTGCTTTTAGACTTTCCTATTTCGCAGATTGGGGCTAATATTTTGAGTATTAGGGCTTCCGAAATTCCATCGGATTTATATAAACGCAAAACGCGCCGTCAAGTTACTTGACGGCGCGTTTTACGATACAAAATTGCAAAGACTACTGCTTGATAAACTTGCGGTGGTCGCTGCTGCGGTCATTTTTGCCTTTCAGCCGCACGATATACATACCTGCACTGATCGCATTCAGCTCAAATCGCTGCCGATTGATGCCTACTTCTAGATCAAAGTCACCAGAGATCACCACTTTACCAGCCAAGTCCACGACGCTTATTTCATAAGTGCCAGCGGTTGGGATGAAGGTTTCCAAATTCACCCAGTCACGCGCAGGGTTGGGGTAGAGGCCCATGATCTGCGCAAGTGCTTGGCCCTCAAAGTAGAGATCAATCATCTCTGATTCAGTGACCGTGCCATTTTGATCGATGAATTTCAGTCGATAGTAGTTGTGTCCAGGTACGGGCGCCACGTCGGTAAATCCATAGTCGATCAGTGTAGATGCGTTGCCTCCCGAGCTGCCTCCATCCTGAATGTATTCTGTACCAGCGACCTGGCCGATCGGCTCGAAATTTTGCCCTGTGAGGCTGCGCTCCACGATAAAATTACCGTTGTAGGCATTTTCATTCGTGACCGACCACCTGAGGTTGTGCACTTCATTTTCCCGATAGCCTGTAAATGTGCTGTATTCCACATCCAATGGACAGTTTTCATCTATCCTGATCTGCCCATTGTCATTGCCCGAGAAGTCAAATCCATCGATCTGTATGATCATGCGGGTACCGATCGGCAGGTTGTAAGAATGTGAGAAGAAATAGCTCGTTCCTAGGCAAGCATCGGTCTGCTCACAATCGAGCATGGCTTGTGGCGCACCGTCACAAGGCGTATTGTCTACAAATATTGCGATCGAGACACCGTCAGTCGGCTCGCCAAGCACGCAAAGGCCACCGATCGTTCCCCTCACACTCATCGTGAAGCTGGAGCAAGCGTTGATATAGCTGAAATATACAGAGTGGCCGGGGTCGGTGCCATCGCCACACTCCAGATAACCTGGATCCGTGGGGATCGATTCGCCTGTGGCTCCATCTGTATCCCAGCAATACCAAATGCCAGTTTGCATCGGCTGCGCCTGTGAGCAATCATCTGAGCCACAACGGTCGGTGAGACACAAGCCAAAAGTCTCGTTGAAGTCGTCGCCGCCATCGTCAAAGACTTGGATGTACACGACCGTGCCAGGGGCAGCCGTGATGTAGTAGATCGGATCGTCAAAAACGCCCCCCTGATCACAGTTGATCGGGGTGAGGTTGTTGCAAGGTCCCGTATAGGCGGCCACCGTGAGCTGTGAATTGTTGAGGCCCAAGAAGCCATACTCATCATTGCCCTCCAAGAGCACCGTGCCCGATGGTGGCATCACAAAACTATACCAGGTGTCGCCACAGTTGCCACCACAGCCTTGCACAAATGGCGTGTTGAGCGAGACCGTCGGATTGCCGTAGTTGTAAACATTCCAGAGTCCCGAGCCTTGGCAGGGTTCAGTACCGATCGGCACCACGACCGAGCTATTGCAAGGGTCGTTGCCTGGACCGACAAAACCAGCATGCGGATCACTCACTGTCACGGTGAAGTTGCCATAGTCGCCGAAAATGTCCCCGCCATCGATTTGGATGTAATAGGTCGCACCTGGAACCAAGCACTCCTCGGTATGGCTCACGCTGAAACTGATCAGGTTGTCGTGGTTGTTGCCGACCTGTTGCAAGTTGGTAAACCCGCAAGGCCCCGTGCTTTGATAGAGTGTGAAATTGGCATCGATGCCCGACACACTGTTGATGTTGATCGTGGCTGCACCTGAGTTGGGGGCGATGAACGTGTACCAGACCGTTTCATCATCTCCACTCACGTTGGCTTCACCGCTTTGCTGCGTTGCACAATTGTTGTTGCCAGCCAGCGGGCCCACCGAACCATTGTTGGGGTTGCCCATGGCGATTGCGTTGCACAAGTTGTCGTTGGCAGGTGCCCCGACAAAAGTCCCGTTGTCACTCACGCGGATGCTGAAGGTGCCATTGTCACCCACGACGTCAAGGCCGTCGACCTGCACAAGGTACTGCTGATTGCCGGGCAAGCACGGGATCGTAATGCTCACGTTGTTGCTCAAGAGATCGTCTCTTGAAGCGACCAAGGTGAGGTTGCTGAATAGGCAGCTGCCTGGAGGCGACACACTGTAAATATTGATTACAGCATTGATGCCCACAGCATTGGTGATGGCCACAGTGATGGCGCCAGGCGACGCGCTCGTCGTGAAGCGGTACCATACGGTCTCATCGCAGGTGAGGCTACTCACGACTGGGCAAGGATCGACATTGGGCTCGCCGACTTCAGTATTTGCACAGAAGTTGTTGCCCGGAGTCAATGCTGTAGCTCCGCCAAATGGCACAGCACCCAAGTTTTGCGCTGAGCAGATGTTGTCATTGGTCGGATAGGTATTGGCTGCACCATTGTCGTTGACAAATATGTTAAACGTGCCCTCGTCGCCCAAGATGTCCACGCCATCGACCTGTACGAGATAGGTCGTATTGGGGCGCAAGCAAGGGATGGCTACCGAGACGTTGTTGCTGAAGAGGTCGTCGGCGTCTTCAATCAATGTGAGGTTGCTAAACACGCAGCTAGGGTTGGGCGTCGCCAAGTACACGTTGATCGAGGCATTGATGCCCACGGCATTGGTGATGTTCACGGTCGTGAGGCCGGGGGTGGCACTCGTGGTAAATGAATACCAAACCGTCTCGTCACACAGCGGATCACTCAGGTAGGAACAGCCGCTCACATTTGGCTCGCCGCCTTCAGTCGTTGCACAGAAGTTGTGCCCAGCGAGGTTGGCAGAGTTGCCGCCAGGTGGCACGACACCGAGGCTGATGCTGTTGCAGATATCATCATTGGGCGGGAACAGGTGTGGCGTACCATTGTCCACGATTTGAATGCTGAAATTGCCGTCGTCGCCGATCACGTCCAATCCGTCAAGTTGCACATAATAGGTTGTGTTGGGCTCCAAACAATCCAAGATCATGTTCAGGTTATTGTTGGGCAGCGCAGCGGTGGAATTGTCATACTCGGTGAGGTCGGTAAATGCACAAGAGGGCGGCGCATCTGCACGGTAGATGTGCAACACGGTCTGCAATCCGCCGGTGACACCCGTCACATTCACATTGATCGTGCCAGGGGTGCCCGAGGTCGTGAAGCGGTACCAGACGGTCTCATCGTAAAGCGGATCGGTGCGGTCTGGCAATCCACTCACATTGGGCTCATTCACCTCCTCGGTAGAACAAATATTGGTGCCAGGAGTCAGTGGTGATGAGCCGCCAAGCGGAATCGTTCCCAAGTTGGTCGCCAAGCAGATGTCGTCATTTGCAGGCAAGATCTGCGGCACAGCATTGTCAGTGATTTGAATGCTGAATGCGCCCTCGTCACCTATGAAATCCACGCCATCCACCTGCACAAAATAGGTCGTGTTGCGAGTAAGGCAAGGGATGGTAAGGCTCAAATTGGTAAATGGAATACCAGTCTGGTCAGCGATATAACCCAAGTTGCCAAATGTACAGTTGGGGAATACGGCAGCCTCATAAACCGTAATCGCTGGCACGATGCCGTTGAGGTTGAAGAGGCTCACCGTGATCGCACCGGGGTTATTGTTGGTGGTAAATGTGAACCAAACCGTCTCGTCACAGGTGTATTGAAAGGTAACCGGGCAAGTATTCACGCTCGGCTCACCCGCTTCAGTATCGGTGCAATAGTTGCTGCCATTGAAGACAGGCGTTGGCAATCCCGATGGTACCACGCCAAGATTTACAGAATTGCAAATGTCGTCATTGGTCGGCATCGGCACATAGGCTGGATCAGCAGTGAGCGTCAGGTTAAAATAGCCCTCTACCAATACCGTCGGGAGTGGAGGCGGAGGCAGCAACGCTCCATCGACTTGCAAGAAATAGGTGCGACCTGGTTGCAAACAGGTAAGTCCAAGATCTTCGCTGAAAAATCCTGGATCATAGTCGCTATTCACCTCGGTAAATGTACCGGTGCAAGTGTTGTTGCTGCTTTCATACACAGCCAGTTGCAAGTCGATGTTGTCTGGGCGGTTGAATGGGTCATTGGCCGCATTGATGGTCATGTTTCCAGATGCGGGCGCGACAAATGTATACCATACCGTCTGATCCAAACCAAATGGGATCAAGGACAAGCCTGGCGTGGGTTCACCGGGCTCCACTGTTGCACAAAAGTTGTGCTGCTCAGGACTCACGAGGCTACCGACGTTGGGTACCGTGCCCAATGGTGTAGCTTGGCATATGTTGTCATTGGTAACCGGGGCCGGCCCCGGATTTTCGGTCACTGTGATGCGGAAGAATCCGTCGACATCGTCGGGATCGTCAGATCCATCGACCATGATCCAATACAAGCGTCCCGGCGTGAGGCAACTCACGTCGATCTCTTCATCACGAGAGAGTGGTGGAAACTCCAACAAGTCATTGTAATCGCAACCTTGTTGTGTGGGCGCGCCGGTGCAAACATCGCCAGCAAGTCCATACACAGCCACTTGCAAGTCGATGTAGTCACCGACATTGAGCGGATCACTTTCCAAATTGATATGGATTCTCCCCGTCGGAGGTGCTGTAAAAGTGTACCACACCGTCATATTGGTTCCGAAACATGTCGGGAGCGGCTCCAAGATATTGTCAGCGCAGAAGTTGTGGTAATAATAGGTCACGGGACCACCGCTCGGGTTGCCGAGGTAGATCGGGTTGCAAATGCTGTCATTGGTAGCGGCAGTCACGTTGTAGTCACGCACGATGATCTGGAAATCGCCGACATGGTTGTCGAGCAGTGGCAGATAGGCACCGTCCACCTGGATGAAATAAGTAGCCGATGTGTCCAAGCACTTCAAGCGCAAGGCCTGCGGCCCGTCGATGCTGAACGACAGTGCATCATCATAGCTGTCCTCTTCCGAGAAAAAGCCCGTGCAAGTATTGTTGTCGCTATGCCAAACGGCAAGCTGCAAGTCGATCAAGTCTGAGCCGTTGTCGATCAACTCGATCTCCACGCTGCCACTTGCTGGTGGCTTGAATTTGTACCAAACGGTCTGATCCAAGCCAAAGGTCAAGGGCACTGGCTCACCGGGTTCCACGCCGCCACAATAGTTGTTTTCATTGGGCAGAGAAACCTGACCCAAATTGGGTATGGTACCCAAGTTAGTGGCATTGCAGCGCAAGTCGTTGACGGCGCGCGCACGGCCGTCGTCGGTCACTGTGAGGCCCAAAAATCCGCGCGTATTGAGTGCCGATCCATCGATCTGCACCCAATAGGTTGTATTGGGCAGCAAGCACTTCACAATTAGGTCCTCTGCAAAAAAGCCAGGTGTGTAGTCACAATCCACAGCATTGAGTGTGCCGGAGCACAAGCCATTGCTCGTCGTGTACAAACCGAGTTGCAAATCGATCTGATCGCCCAAGCTCAAGGGGTCGTTGGCGGCAGAGATGGTCATCTCATAACCGAGCGAGGCTCCCGTGGTAAACCGCACCCATACCGTGGCGTCAATGCCAGAGAGGCAACCCGGGAAATTGGGTTCGCCGGGCGAAATCGTTGCACACAGGTTGTTTTGGTTGTTGTTGGTAAACGTGCCTGCGAGGCCGATCGTGCCGAGGTTGATGGCATTGCAGATCAAGTCATTGTTCGCCTGCACAGGGCCTGTCGAGCTCACATTGATCTGGTATTGGCCATAGTCGCCAGCGCCGTTCCCGTCGACTTGTATATAATATGTGACGCCGGGTGTAAGACAATTGATGTCGGCTTCAGAGTTGAGGTTGAAAAGTAGGATCTTGTCGTCGCTGCTACCGACCTCCACGAGGTTGCTCCAGACGTTGCCGGGGCAGGGCGAAGTGCTTGCACGGTAAATGGCGATCTCTGTGTCAAAAGCAGTACCTGGATAGTCTGTGCCCACGATCACGTGCCCAGAAGCTGGCGCTACAAATGTATGCCAGACGGTATTGGAGGGAGAAATGACGCCCGATGAAGGATCGACTTCGCCCGGTTGCACCGTCGCGCAGTTGTTGTTGTAGGTGCCCGTGACGCCTACTGTGAGCGGTATCGCGTTGCAAATGTTGTCATGTGTGGGCAGGGGAGGACCCACCGCGCTCACATTCACTTGATAATTGCCATAGTCGCCCGCGCCAGCGCCGCCGAGTTGCAGGTAATAGGTCGATCCCGGCGTCAAACATTCCACATCGACTTGGGACCTGGTATTGATTAGAAATGTGATATCGTCGTTGCAACCACGTTCGCCCAGCAATCCAAAATTGGTGCCTGGGCAGGGATTTGACGAAGCTTGATAAACGGTGACTTGGGTGTCAAAGTTGGTGCCGCCCAAATCAGTGTTCACCGACACGTGGCCCGAAGCAGGTGCCACAAAGGTGTGCCAGACGGTGTTGAATTGTTGCCCGCAGGTGCCCATGGGCTCACCGGCTTGCACGCTTGCACAATTGTTGTTGCCACTGTAAGTCGTTCCCAAGGTGAGGCCGATGGCATTGCACAAGTTGTTGTTGGTGGCGATAGGGGGACCTACCGAAGTTACATTCACCTGAAATGGCCCAAAATCAGCACCGCCATTCCCATCGACCTGTACATAATAAGTCTGTCCTGGGGTGAGGCATTGCAGGTCGACTTCAGACTTCAGGTTCAAGAGTACCGTGATGTCGTCGTTGCTGCCCACCTCAGTGAGGTTGCCCCACACACTGCCGGGGCAGGGCGATGCATTCGCACGGTAGATGGCGATCTCCGTGTCGAAGCTCGTGCCACCATAGTTGGTACTCACGGTGACGTGGCCCGAAGGTGGTGCCACAAAGCTGTACCAGACGGTATTGGATGGCGAAATGGAGCCCGAAGCAGGGTCTACCTCGCTAGGTTGGACCGATGCGCAGGTATTGTTGCCATTGGTCGTCGTGCCCAAAACCAATGCTTGCGCATTGCAGATGTCGTCATTGGTAGGAGTGGGTGACAAAAATCCGCTCGTGGCCACCGTAAAAGTGACCGATCCCCAACTGGTATTGACGCCATTGTTGGGGATCGTGAGAGTATAAGTTGCACTGCTACCGGGGGCTGGAATCGCGAAATTGCCGCAGATATCTGTTTGGCAGCTTTGGCTCACCACGCAACTTGCGCCGTCGTCTTCAAAACAGCGGAAACAAACGTTGACAGTCGATGGGAGCGAGCAGACATAACTCGAGCTGGTGTATTGCAGGTTGGGCGGATTGGTGAAACAGATGCCCGCTGCAGGGTAGGTGGTGAATCCTTGGCCTTCAATATTCACACGCCACTGTGGATCTGGCGAGCCACCGATGAAGCCGTCTGTGCAAGTCGTCGAGCACGTACCAGAGTTCACCGTGACAGTCACTGTAGCCGCTGCATGCACGAGGCTTGAACACAGGAGCAGCAACAATCCGAGCAAGGCTAAAACTTTGTATATTCTTTTCATACTCAGTCAAAATGATAAAGAAAAACAGTGGTTTTGACTGGCTCAGTCTTTCTTTATGGATTTCAGGTAATCGGCTTCTTTCAGCTCGGGTTCACCTTTTTTGCTTTGGCAATTCTCCTCTGGCACGCGGGTAAATGTCTGATTGGCCTCGATGGAGTAGACCCGGGCAGGCTGCCCCATTTGTGCCAAGTCACTAAATATGACGTCGAGCGTATTGTGACTGTTGTCGATCGTGAAGTTGCAATTCTTGGATTTGATGTCAAAATCTTTGACCTCTTGATGCTTTGTGATTGTTGTCTTGATTGCATCCACATCTGCCGCTGTGCGCACACTGTCCATCATGAGCGTCACGCTACTTACCGTGATCTTTTGCAGCGATGATCCCGTTTGGGCAAACATCATGACAGGAACCAACGAGCAAAGCACCAACAATAGCTTTTTCATACAAGTCGTATTCAGCATTTTTCAAACATTTATGATCAAATAGATACCTACAAGCAATGAAGTTAGGTAATTTTCTTGATTCGGTAAACAATTTGACCCTGAGATAGTCACCCCTCAAAACATGGATTTGCGTGCAAAGCTGATGTAAAGGCTGCAAATCATCTCCAATTGCTGGCCAGCGATGTGAAAAAATGCACGCAAGGAATTGATATTCATCTACTAAGATGGACAGTCGCTTGCAATTTTTGAAGGAGCGTTTGGGGGAATGTTCTTGGTGCCTGATCGGGAATGAGAATATTTGTGGATAATCTTACCTTTTCATTCAGATCATTTTTGAAGATTGTTCAAAAGTCACACTGCATCGACCTCCCTTTAGTTGGATTTTTTCCGCAGTATGTCTCGCCTTCATTTGCATCCCCAATCCACTTTCACCGATGGTAAATTGCTTTGTTAGCAGGCTTGCCACTGATGGCGATCGGCATTTTTAGGAATTCTACTTCACGCTATTAGCCCTTTCTGCTTGCATCAGCTCGATATTGCCAGCCCAAACCGCCCATTTTGACTCAAAAAGGCCGATGTCTACAAAAGGTAAACATGATATGTGCCTCAGGTAGATATGATATCTGCGCCGGGTAGATAGGATATCTGCGCCAGGTAGATATCGTGTTTACCTTTGGTAAACACCGTGTTTACAAAAAGCAAACACCGTGTTTACCTTTTGTAAACACGATATCTACCTGAAGCAGATATGATATCTACCTGGAGTAGATATCATATCTACCTGGGGTATATAGCATATCTACCTGGAGCACATATCATGTTTACTTTTTGTAAACATGCCCCTTTTGGAGCGAATTGGAGGGGTTTTTGAGTGTGCATTGCAATTTTGCCTAGCCTAGAGGCGTGTCTGGGCGCTCTCGCACCCTGCTCAAGAGGGGAGCTTGGCAACAGCCGTGATCACGAGGTCGGGGATGTACTTTTTGGTCCATTCCCTGAGGTCACGGTATTTGTGGCCATCGGCGGTGGTGATTAGGGGGGCTTCTTGGAAGATGTCCTCGTCGTAGTAGCAGGGATGAGGGCGAGGGTCGGGATCGCTGTAATCGAAAACGGGTAGGATGGCACCGTTTTGTTGAAGGGCTAGGGAGAGTCTTAGGTCTTCCGTCTTCTCTGATTCAGTATCCTCTGTTCCATCCTCATTAGAATAATACGCGTGATACCCAGTCAAACCAACCTCGTCGTTCAAAATTTTTGGAAATGCAAGAATGACCTCTGACATTTGATTCATATAGTGATCCAAATATCTTCGAAATAAGCTCGTCCAACTTTCTTCTCTGTCATGGGTGATCATTCCATTGTATGCCCAATCGAGCACAGCTTTCCCCACCTTGATCATCATCGCCTTCGCATTTTCAGGAAGAATGTACAATCTACTTGCGGTTGTTTCGGGTACTTGATTGCCTTTCAGATTCATTTTTCCAATGACATCGCTAGGGAAAAGGTCAAATTTGCTTGCATATCCTACTTTCGGGTCCCAATCCATGATTCCACTTGGTGTAAAGATACCAGATAGGGCAATTTTGTATTGCACTTGGTGAAAACTTCGCTCAGCCCATTCCTGCGGTAATTCGGGAGAAAGTAGTTCTACGAAAGTCGGAAGATCTTTTTCAAGGATCGCCCCAATGACACTAGGTGAAATTGAGATTTCATCATTCCGATTATATCGAAATGTTTCGAACCTCTCCTCTATCACATTGATTACAAACTTTTGCTCTTCGGCGGTCAGTTGGATCCAATCAACTTTGGAATCCTGAGAATCGAAAGCGGAAAATCGATATCGGGCCTCCCTTTGTGAAGCGTGCTCGAGTTTGATGGTTTCCCAATCGTTACTTTTGAGTGCATTTGCTATTTGCTTATGCCTATTGGTTTTGTTTAGCCAACCAAATGCAGTCAGAAATTCAAAGGCAGGATGCAGAAATCCGATAGAAGTATTATTACCAAATAAATATTCGTTCTCCTCCTCAAATCTCAACTCCAACCACCCCCGCCGAGGACTACCATATTCAGTCCCATCATCAAACATCACCACCCACAATCCACCCTCAAAGATCAAGTCATCATCATTGGGCGGCAAGGGAATCGAAACAAATTTCATAGCATTAATAAGTGCCTTTCCCCCCGCAGTCGCTGCCTCAACTTCCTTAAAATATCCCTCCGGTATTGTTGGCTCAAAAAACTCCTTCCCACTCACAACCCTAGCATCCTGCCCAGGCAAGTGTACATAAATCTCATACTCAGCCGCCACGGCATAAGTATGGATCGTATCCCAAACAAATCCCAACTCAGTGGCCTCGATATGCTGCCGCCAATCGGGTCTCAGGTGTACTGTGACCTTGGTGCCGGGATATTGTGGTGGGCCATCTGTCGACCGATCGATCGGGGAAGCATAGGGTATGTGCGGCTGAGTTGCAACCAATTCCTCCACCAAAAAGTATTTGGATGGGCCGGTGATGGTGATGCGCATGGGCTTGTGCCCCTCGCGGTAGGTATCTACTTCGATTTTATCGCCAGCCAAAAAACAAGAGAGGAAACCGATACCAAATCGGGAGCAGGAGTCCAAATAAATACCTTTCTCGGCAAGCAGCTCGCGCTCGGTCATGAACTCGGGTGAGCGGTAAAAACTCTTGCCTACCCTGAGGAAATAAGACTCGATGGTCTCGCGGTTCATGCCGATGCCATTGTCGCGAAACTCTATCCTCGGGTCGGCTGCATCTTGGCTATAATCCCATACATCTATCCTCGGCTCGTACTTGTCGCCCATATTGGCGTCTTGGGCGAGGGCAGATTGGTAGCGGCAGGCATCGAGGCTGTTTTGGAGCAATTCCCGCAAGAATAGCGCAGGGTCGGGATAGAGGCTCCTGTCCATCAAGAGTTTCAAGATCTGATCAAACTCCAACTGATACTTGAATGCACCTGCGATGTGGTTGGGATTGGCCATTTTTACCTTGTGACGCTTCACACGCGGCGGCAAAACCAAGGGGTAGCGCTCTTGCTCCTTTTCCTTGAAGGTCTCAACGATGCGCTCAAAGTTTTCCAACTCGGCATCTACCCAAGTGAGAAACTCCTGCACCGCAACATAATATTCCGGCTTGGTACACTCTGCTTGGAAATAGACCTCGCGCTGATCGATCTTCCAGCCCTTGATGCTGCGGTGTTTATTCCACTCGACCTCGGAGATGTTCTCCGTAAAGTCCATGTGCTCAAAGACGACTAGGGGCGTGCGCGACCGGTCAAAATCGAGGATATCGCCCATGCGCAGGCAGCAGGCGAGATATTGCAGATTTACAGGGACACTGCCGATGCGGTGATCTTTTTCCAAACCTGCGACGGAAGGCTCGTGAGACAGTCTCGTTTCACGCTGAAACACTTGCCAATTGTGGCTCTCTGCGAGATCGGCAGCGACTTTTACAAATTCACTTTCACGAAACTTGAACTCGTCGGCAAAGTGTTTTTGGATGTATGCATTGCTGCGGCGGGCATGCACGCGACGGTAATACTCAGCGACCATGGCATCCTCAATGGCCCGTGCACGCAACTCATTGCCTGCCTTGCGGGCACGCGCGGCAGCCTCGACCCTGTCTTGGCAGCGCAATTTGTACTTGCGGTAGGCTTCTGTCTTGAGTTCCGCTTCTTTCTCGGCTTCTGTGACAAACATGCCGACATCGTGCAACAAGATGCCTGTCCAGAGTAGGGTCAGTTCGAGTGCATTGAGGCCGATGGTGACGCCTTTCTTTTTGGATTGCGGCAGAAATTTGTAGATCAGGTCGGCGATATTCAGCAGGTGGGTGAGGCTATGGTCGGTGTATTGCTTGAATGTGAGGTTGATATTCGCCATCTGTGGACCGACCTGATTGGCGACCGTCAGAACGAGTCCCGTCAAGATCTTGATTTCATCTTGCCCGATCCCGTCGATGCCCACAAGCTTCTTGTACAACTTAAAAAGCTCGGTGTTGTCTATTTCTCTTGTATAAAGACTCATTTCTGCGCTGCAAATAAGGATTCATGTCCAAACGTGTCCGAATTTACAACAAGTTATGGGGAAATGGAAAGCGGCATAGCTGCTCGGGTAGCACTTTCTCTGCGGTCTCAGGGTTCTATGCGGTTGTTTTTCAGCTGCTCCGCCATGAATTAAACCGCAGCGCGATCAGCTAGCCAAATCAGGTTTGCCAACATTTCCCGCATCCTGCACCACATTAGCTACATTCCGCCCTACATAAAATACCCAATAGATCATGCCCAGGTGCAGCACATCATTCTCCGTAAACCAAACCCCTGTCTTCCACAATGCCGCACTGATTTGAAGGGTTAAATACAGGATATAACCGAGGAATACAGCCACAAAGATCAGCCATGCTTTCAGGGAGGTCAGATTCATTGCATCCTTGTTTTTTGCAAATCCTGATCCGTGGAGCGCAATCAAAAACAAGACCACCATGGTGGAAAACACTGCCATGAATTCAAAAGATACCAGCAATTGATTGGCGGTAAATGCGCCCCACAATAGCATCGCTGAATAGCTGATTGCACCAAGCGCAGCACAATAAATGATTGTTTTCCTAGCCAAGCCTTGTGCATTCGAATAGGCCGCAGCAATCACAAATGCAGCCATGCCTAGCGCCGACAAAAGCATGTAAAAGATTTCCCACCAGCTTGTGAAGGTGCAAAATTCGCGGCCATTGCATTTGATCTCGTAGCCCATTGCCTGATAGCTCACGCCTGCAAGCAATGCGCCCACGCCCGTGAGCAGGAGGCCCACGCCCCACCACTGCCGCGACCATTGTCCATCTGCCCGCGACAAAATTTTGTAGCCCGTAAAAATGGTGAAGAATGCCACCAAGAATACAAAGACACTTGAACTCGGCTGACACAGCATGAAATCGAGCGACCCCATTGCGATATGCACAGAGGGCTGCTGCTGCAAAAAGGCCTCAGGGCTCAGTTTGGGAGTGTAGTCTATGGCGTCGAGCCTTGCGCAACCCGTCAGGGATAGGACAAAGAGCATGATGATGATCCAGTACTTTTGAATCATTTTGGGTCCTGTCTGATGAATATTGTGGAGCATCTTCATAGTTGGCTGACATTTAACTACTAACGGCAGAGGGCGCAAAGTGCGCAAAGACCAGCATTGATCTCTGCGCTCTCTACGCCCTTGGCGGTTTCTATTTGACCATACTGCTATTCAGCAATGACCCATCAGCATCTCACTCAAATGGCTTGGGATATGCTGTACCGGCTGCGCCTCCTTTAATATCTTCATAAAACTTGGCCATCGTAATATGGATATAGGGAACCAACCAGAAAAAGCCGATGCCAAGCGTAAACAAACACGCGATACCCCAGAGGACAAAACGCAGGTGCAAACGAAACAGCTTGCCTTTGTAGCCATCCATCATGGCTTTGCTTTTCTTGACGGCGTCTTCTCCGCTGATTTCTGCATCATCAGCCATAATATAAAAGATCATCGAGTAAGACAGTGCTGCAATGATGCCGGGCACGACAAACAACAATGACCACAGAAAAGTGTACAAGGTAGAAAGCAGATAGGCTACCAATGTCGGTGCAAACCTTGAAAAGCCTTTGAAGATGATCTCGAGCTTCACTTCCTGTCCACGGGCTATGGCAAGCGAAAACATGGCCCCACCCAGCGCCAGCGGACCAGCAATCGCCATCGCCGCCAATGTACCAAGGCCAGCAATCGAGTTGCCAGCACTTGCGACCAAGCCATAGACCAAAAATGTACCAATCGACAGACCCCATTTGCCTTCCAGCGATTGGCGAGCTGCCTGCATCAAACTTGTATTTTCCGTACTCATTTTGTGAAAGAAAGTGTTTTTTGATAAGAGCGTTGAAGCGTCAAAGATAGTAATTTTTTGGGGTCTCACCATGAAATTGTGAACCACCTGCGGAGGCAAAATCAGCCAAGATCGCTCCTGAAACGGCAATTGAAGTCGATCTACCAAAAGCCCGAGGTCTTTTTTGCTGCCACTTGCAAGTCATGCCTCATCTTCCATTCATTCATCAAAGCAGCCAATTCGTCGATGGATAGATCGTAATTGTTGAGTATAGCGCCCTCCCCTCCATTGAGGCTTTTTGCCAGCTCTCTGCCCATGGCTTGGCGGGTGTAGGATGCGCTGTAGTTGAAAAGGACGCTTTTATTGCTACCGATATACCCCACAAAAAAGGTGTCGACATCGCTCCATTTGGTGAATTTGGTATTGAATGGCGTTTTCGACTCAAAACCGTCCGCCGTCAGTTTGAGGTAAGATTTGTTGGGGAGCAGGGAAAACGGTAACACGATGAAAGCGAGCCCAAAGCACGCTATGACCACCCACCCAAATGAATCGCCACGCTGGACCATCCAATAGCCTCCAATGCAAAAAATCAGAGATCCAAGAAGGACAAGTGCTAACCTCGATTTCTTGGGATAGAGGGTCAGTGTTTGGTCGGGTGTATCCATGTTGGTGTATTTTGGGTTGAAGATAGGGAATCTCGTCCAAGTTTACAGGTGCAGTTCTATCCATCGCTCCCAAATTGCGAGTACCTCGGGCATATTGCGACGCCCAAATCCTATTCTGCAAAAGCCGGAGCCGTAGTTGTAGGTCTCCGAAGGCAAAAGCATGATACCTGTCGCTTGCACGAGCTGCTCGGCATAGTCCATGGTATTCGGGATATTTTTCAATTGAATGAATGTCGTCGAGCCTGAGCGGGGTTGGTGATAGCCGATAACTCCGGAATTACGGTCGGCAAAAGCCTTGAAAATCGACTGATTGCGCCTGATCTTGCCGAGATTGTGCTGCAAGAAAAAGCTTTGATGCTGCAACGCAATCGTCGCGAGCAATTCACTCGGGGCGCTGTTGCAGATGGATAGGTAATCTTTGAATGCCTCTACTTTTTGCAGGATTTCTTTGTTTTTGGAGGCTAGCCAACCGATGCGCAAACCTGCCATGCCAAACGATTTGGCCATGCCCCAAAGCGATATTGCGTTTTGGTAACAATCGCATGCCGCCGGGATCTCGTATGCAGGGTCATTCACCAATCCACGGTACATTTCATCTGAAAAAAGGTAGATGTCCTGCCTGCGTGCGATCTCGATGATCTGCTGCCATTCGTCTAGGCTAGGCGAGTATCCGGTGGGATTGTGGGGGAAATTGACAATGATGAGTTTGGTTTGTGGCGTGACGAGCCCCTGCAGTTTTGCAGGATTGTAATACCAATCAACTTGATTGTCGGGCTCCCAAAAGACGAGCTTGCAGCCAATACTTTGCGCGACTTCATACAATGATTGGTACATGGGGGCCATACAGATCACTTCGTCTCCCGCTTGCAGCAATACATTCATGAGCACAAAATTGGCCTCGCCGGGAGATGCGACCAAGATTTCATCGACAGAAATGTCGCTGTACAAACCTGAGATCGCCGCCCGCAGGGCGACGCTGCCCCTGGTCTCGGTATAGCTCAGTTGCAGATTTTCCCAATGATTTCGTTCATCTGCAGTCGCAAATTTTAGGATGTCGCTGACCAGAAATCCGTCGCAATCCGAGCAGCTCAGCAGGTATTGGGTGCTAAATTCATATTTTGCAAAATACCGCTCGATCTCAAAGTCTTTGATTTTCATATCCTAGATTTTCTTGGGACAAAGTTAATTTATTTCATGTCGTTTCCATTGATGATAAGTCCACTGGCCAATTCAAATTCGGTACCGCATCAACCATCGCCCGTTCTCATCGCCCGTTGCGGTTGTTAATCATAGGCTCCTGCTATGAATGAACCCACAGAGATCGCACAGTCTGTGTTGCTCGTGAAGTCCCACTATCTCCGCGTCCTGAGAGCGCTCCGCGCTTGTTAAGCACGCCGATGCCGAGCGTGGCAACCCAAGCTTGCCCCCCTACACGTTCCCAAACGAAAGCTAGACGATCTGTCGGGAAAATCGAAATTTGTAACAAATTCCTGCTTATGATGTTATTTTGTCCTATCTATGTGATGTGCACCTTGTTCGTCAGTTTGTCGATGTGGTGGATGCGCATGTCGGTCGCGTGGAGTATGCATTTGCGGAGATGGCAATGTGGTATTAATGGATTCAGCAGCAGGGACGTATGAAAACAGCTATGGAAAGATCACAGGTCAGCCAGAAAAAGTCTGCCTCCAATGAAAGCACCCACGACCAAGTCGGCGGGGAGTTGTCATTTCCGATCATGTCACTTGGGCCCGATGCGGTTGCTCAGCGCCAAGTGCAGGAGGCGGCAGACAACAGCCCGCAAATCACCCAATTGAAGGCCTACCAATTGATGGCCGATGGCAGCCCTCAGGTACAGGAATCTGCTGCTTGGCAAGCCAAAGCTGATGCCTACACAGCGCCAACATCCCTGAAATCCAAAGCTGCTGCTGGAAATGCAAATGCCACAGGGCTGCCGGGCAATCTCAAGGCTGGCATCGAGCACCTGTCTGGCATGTCCATGGACGACGTGCAGGTGCATTACAACTCAGACAAGCCTGCACAAATGCAGGCATTGGCCTTTGCGCAAGGCACCGAGATCCATGTCGCATCTGGTCAGGAAAAACATTTGCCCCATGAGGCTTGGCACGTCGTGCAACAAAAGCAGGGTCGCGTGAAGCCTACCGTGCAAATGAAAGGTGGCAAAGGGCTCAACGATGATCCGATGTTGGAAACCGAGGCTGATGTGATGGGTGCAAAAGCCCTTCAATTCTCGGAAGGAAGTGCGGAGCAAGGCGATGCTAAAGGCTCACAGCCTGCGGCGATGCCGCCGGTCGCACAACTTGTGCTGGACGAGGGTGCGATTGTGCTGCGCGTCGGTCAGTTGACCAATCTCTTTGCGGCAGACCATGCCGACAATATCCCGTCGATCATCGAAAATACCTTTGCGACCGCCCCAGGCGACGCAACGCTAGCGACCATCTTTGCGACTTGCAGTGCGACGATCAGTGAGCGGTATACGGGCTTGGATCCGATACTCAGAATGGCGCTCGCATTCTCGCCAGCGTTCTCACTCAAGGTAGGAGCGATAGGAGGACAAATATGGGGGCCATCTGCCAATTTGTTCAATGGCCTTAGGGCTACTCTTGTAGCAGGAACCGATGCTGTGGACATGGCCGAGAGCCAGCAGCTCGTGGACCGTATGCCTGCGATTGCCTGGGACGGCAGCCGTTTTCAGTCGTATGATCAGATCATCGCCATTGCAAAGCGCGCAATCCCGCTGGATGAGAAGCTGGCACTGAGCGAGCGGCTTGCGGATAAAGTGCGCATCAGCCTACTCAATGGTACCTATTCGCCTCCCGATGACTTGCTTGTGAGTGCCATGCCGGCTCCAGGCGACTTGGGCGGTGTGCTCAATAAAGATGTTGCTGCGATGGAACTTGGTCCATTGTCTCCAGATTTGATCGCATTGTACCAAGTCCATGCCCCAGGTAAGATCGCTGAGCATGAGGTGATGCGGCAGGCCCCTGAACAGAAAAGTGCACTGAAAGCAGGAACCAAGGTGAACATCGCAAAAGTGCAGCCTGTAGTTGGAGAATTACAAATCACCTCCAATAAGACGATATTCTATGTGGCAGAGGCAGATGTCGACAAGGAAACCGCACCTGGCATCGAATCGCTGGCAGATACGCACGCCGCCACGCCGATATTTGCTGCCGGTGGGCCTAGCGCAAACGACATTCATCAGGGCGGTTTGGGAGACTGTTATGCCTTGGCTGCCTTGGCGTCGATCGCTAGGCTCAAGCCCACTGTGATCAGCGACATGGTCAAGGACACAGGCGGCGGCACTGTTGCCGTGCGTTTCTTCAACAAAGCAGGGGCACCACCCAAATACACCGCGCTTTGGATCAAGGTAGACAAACAGATGTATATGGACCCCGCCACCCATCAACCGATTTACGCGAGTGTCCACGGTGCCTTGTGGCCTTTGTTGGTCGAGAAGGCCTACGCAGTGTTCAAGGGCAAGGCTGATGGCTATGAAGGAATTGGCGGCGGTGGCCATTCCCATGATACTTTTGAGCAGATCTTGGGTCAGGCTGGCGCCAAAACTGCGATTCCTGAAGGAGTCGTTGAGCAACGTTTGGGTTCGAAGGTGTATTCGCCCGAAGCAAGGGGACTGTTTACCCAAATCGAAGGTTTGCTCAATCGTGGAAAGTTTGTGGCGTTGGGTACTAAGGAATGGGGAAAAGGAGGAACAGGCAGATCAGGCGGTGAAAATACCGAAGATGTACCGGGGCTTGCTTCCAGCCACGCCTACTCGGTTTTGGCATTGTCTGAGACCGATGGCCATAAGTACTTGAGCATTCGCAATCCTTGGGGAAATTTTGGCCGGAAGTATTCCAAACCCTTGCTCGGCGGTCATTTTGGCAAGCCGCTGATGGAAGCAAAGGAGCAACCTGATGGAACCTTCCTCTTGGAATTGTCTGATCTGACCCGCTATTTCAACAGCGTCTATGAATCCTGAGGCCTTGCATTCGGAACCCGATGTTCCGCCAAGGGGGAGTGCAATTCCGATTTGGATGCAGCCGACTTTGCTTGCCGCATGGCCTACGCAATATGTGACGCATGAAGCGCTGCAGTATGCCATGCCCGTTCCAGAGGCTTGGTCGCAGCCACCCTTGGAAATTGTGGAACCGATGACGCAAACGCATGTCTACCGGGGATTGCAGCCTTCGGAATGGCTGGTGGTCAGCTTCATGCCGCAAGCAACAGGCGGCTCAGACATGCGCAATTGGACCGATCATATTGTGAGCCTCATCGGGTTTCCTGTAGAGCAATTGTTGCAAGCGCATGAGGAGCTGCCACAGCTCCTCGCATGGGATTACACAGGACCATCAGCCGAGGGGGCACGCATATTTGATGTGGATGAGCTGCATTTGTACACGGGACTTGCAAAATGGCCCGACGGATTGCAGGGCTATATGCGCATCTACCAAGTGCTTGCACGTAAGGGAGATTGTGCATGGAAGGTATCCTTGTTGTTGACGACTGCTTGCCCTCCAGGCACGCCGCAGGCACTCGTAGCCACCAATGACCATGTGCGTGCAGGGGCGGTATTGGGCCAATTGAGATTTATTGGGAGGGACTGAAGTTGGCGTATAGGACTTCGGGTTCGACCTTTGTCCATATATTCCTCCCCAATCACCTGCGCCATATTGCGTCGTCCAAATCGTATCCGGCAAAAATCAGAACGATAGTTGTAATCCACTGAAGGTTTACAGCAGATTCAATTCCCCGAAACAATCCATAGCGTTGCGGCAACACTTTACGTGATCGCCCAGTGGCTGAGTACGTAAGATCATCGTCTGATTTGATTTGCATAGGCATCCATGTTTTTGTTATTTGTGCTGTACCCTCAAAATTTTTGTGATGCGTAATCGATTGTTGATCTTCGCTTTTGCTTTGCTCGGAATGATCTCCCTGATTGGCTGCAGTGAGTTCAACGAGGCTCCCGTTGCCGATCCAGCAGTTACAGAGAGCTTTCTCACGCGAAAAGGTTATGTATTGGCGGGTGAGGAGGGAAACCATTTGCAGGTTTGGGATTTCAGGACTTATGCCATGTATGTGGATGGAGAATCTGGACAGGTGCATGGGTACAACCATATTTTGGATTCCATTGCAGGAGCTTCGATTGGCTTGGGGACAAGTTCAAGCTTTAGCTCCACAGGCAGCTATGCGGGCGCAGGCATAGGCGTCACGGAAGGGCTCTGCGAACTCGCCCTCGAGACAGTGTATGATTCCGCATTTGTATGCTACGATTTGCCTCCAGACAGTGCGGGCGGCACTATTACCTATTACAATCGACTTTCTGGAGACCACTGTGCGGGCCAAGAATATTTTGTTTCCATGGATTCTGTCGCCACGCCCATCGCCTTTCTGAGCAATCAACGCATCGATGCGCAGCAGCATTGGGCATCAAGGTACGGCAGCCTTTACAGTAGGAGTGATTATATTTCCTCATCCGGCGCGCCTGACAGCCCTGTCATACGGCACAACCGTCTTTATAGATTGTGGTCCACACAGGGCAGAAGGTATGTAGGTTTTCGATTGCAAGAGGGATCGGCTTATCGCTACGGATATTTGGAGATCACGACTCAGCAAAGCCATATCAATATCCATCGAATCGTGATCGAGCGTTAGCCTTTGATTTTCTATTTGGCCCAATCCTTTTCACTGCTCAATGGCCATGTCACTCACGGTGCAATTGCACCAAGATGAAAACCACCTTCGTTACGCGATCTATCGCGGCGAGGAATACGTGGCTAGCATAAGTGGCGATCGCCACGCAATGGACACAGTCCTGTTCATCGTTGGATGGGACGGCGAAACGGACGATCATGAAGTGCGCAATATCCTGCTCAGCCGCCTATTTGATGATTGCAAGGCTGCAGGCACGGAGGTGTTGGTTCATCTCACCGATGCGCGCAAACCCATATTTGAGGCCTTGGTGAATGCTGGATTTGCTGTGAAATATGAAAAATTCCTTTACCGTCACAATTTTGAAGTGGTCCGGCCACCGCAGCGAGAACTGTCATTGCGATTGGCATCCACGCTACCTTTGACTGAGTATCAACAATTGTTTTGGGACTGTAATCAGGGTGATCCACTTGCGACCTTACGCCATGCTGAAAGTCCATCTGCATTTTTGCAACGCTTCATTGCGGAAATTGCAGAGCTGCATGTCCCTGAGCAAATGTATGTTGCCTACTGGGCGGATGTTCCCTTTGGCATCATCAATTTTAGAGTCACAATCAGCCACAATATCACCGCCGGATTTATGAATTACATTGGCATCCACCCTGATTACCGCGGGCAGGGTTTTGGTGGAGACTTGCACCGCCTGGGCTTGGTATACCTCAAGGAGATGCATTGCGATTGTTACCTCGGCTCTACGCATGCCGACAACCTAGCGATGCGCGCTGTTTTTGAGCGTAATGGCGTGATTTACCGCAATAAGCAAGTCTTCCTTGTCGCGCCGTGATGCACAATTAGCGTGCGTCCACCTTGTCGGGATTGCCCATTTTTCCCATCTGATAGTCCCGAATGCATGCCCTGATCTGCTCCTCGGTATTCATCACAAAAGGGCCGTAGGAATAAACAACCTCATCCAAAGGCTGACCGCCGAGCACCAAAATCTCTGCGCCTTCCTTGGCATACAGGCTGATGTCGCGTTCGCCACGCGCAAACAATGCGACCTGATTGGCTGACAGTTCCCGCTGATTTTCCAATTCCAAATTGCCTTGTATCAGGTAGACGAGGGCATTGTGGGTCGGGTCTGTGGGAATGTCGAGACGGGTATCGGCAGCTAGCGTAATATGGTAATAAAATGCTGGACTCAAGGTCGCGATTTGTGACTTCGCGCCCAATAATTCGCCCAGAACCACGGTGGCCTTTACCTTGTCGGTGTCGAGCTTGCCGAAATCCTTGTCGGCAAAAAGCAGGGTCGCAGGTGCATCGTGTTTGTGTGCCGCAGGCATATTGAGCCAGATTTGAAAGCCGTGGTAAATGCCGCCTTCGGCTTGCAAGGCTTTGCCGGTCTCCTCCATGTGGATCGCGCCGCGCCCCGAGCTGAACATCATAAAATCGCCCTTGCCGATCTGAAAATCAAAATCGAGGCTGTCTCGGTGGTGACCATTGCCCGAGAGGAAAAAGGTCGTCGGGATCACACCTGCATGTGGATGCGCACCTACGCGCAAGGGCGCAATGCCGGCATCCATGGTCACAGGACCGAATTCATCAAACAAGACATAGGGCGATACCAAATCCTGCTTGTCGCCAGCAAATGCCCGCAAAATGGGCAGCGTGCCCACCATCTCGCGTTTCATATTCAGGATCTCGGCGACCTTGCGTGCCGAGGGGCCGAGCACCATCCCAGAGTCGGCCTTCAGAAAGGCGGGTATGGCCAAGCTCGCACCCAAAATGGCCGATGTTTTGATGAATTCTTTGCGTTTCATGCAGCGATAACTTTTGGGAGTTGAAAAAAGTTCCCGATCAAATATAACATTCCGCAGGAAATTTTTGGAATGATGGTTTGATTTTGCATATTGCTTACTTTGAAAACCTAATTATTCGTGGTGAAAACAATTCTCAGCTTTATTTCTGCTCTGCTCTTGATCGCTTCGCTTGCTTATGCCCAGCCAGGCAATGCAATACACTTGGATGGCGCCAACGATCAAGTCGTCTGCACCTTGCCGACCTTGTTTAGCAACATTTCCACCAACGATTTTACCTTTGAGGCATGGGTTTATCCCACGGGAGCCGTGTTTAGCCGCATCATCTATGCACAATTCAGCGCCACCAATTTTGCAACAATGAGCACCGGCGGCACCAATCAGATTTACTTTTATGTCGTTTCCAACGGCACGACTTACAGCCTTGCGACCACCGCCACCTTGCCAGGTAGCCAATGGACGCATGTCGCTGCACGATGGACAGCGAGTACACAGTCGGTTGCGGTGTTTTTCAATGGTGTGCTCCAAGCCGCTGTCCCGGGGGGCAGCTCCTCGACGGGCACCAACGGCTTGATGACGATAGGCACGCGGCCGGGTGGCGCGCAATATTTTCCTGGTGCGCTCGATGAGGTACGGGTATGGGCGAGTGCCCGCTCACAATGCGAGATCCAAGGTAATATGAACCGCCAATTTGCTGGGCCTCAGACCAGTCTCGTGGCCTACTACAATTGCAACCAAGGTCTGCCCGGCGGTAATAATTCCACCATAACCACGCTCATCGACAACTCTGGCAGCGCCAACAATGGCACCCTCACCAATTTTGCATTGAATGGCGCCACCTCCAATTGGATCGCATCTACCGCCGCCATCACAAGTGTCGGCAATGCCGCTAACGGTTACCTACAATATGCCTACCCTTTGGTGTGCTGGGGTGCGAGTTATACATTTCCAGGCGCCGGCCCTACCGTCATTTCTGTCCAAGGTCCTACGAGCTATACCTCTAACCTCACTGCGGTCAATGGTTGTGACAGCGTGATCGTGACGACAGTCGACGCCTATCCTTTCAACCAAATATTGGATATCGGTGTAGTCTGCAGCGGGGGCAGTTATACATTTCCCGACAGCTCGACCCAGACCAATATCACCTCTCAAGTCATCTATACCAGCACACTTTTGGATGTACGTGGCTGTGACAGCAGCATCGTCACGACAGTAGATGTATTGCCGAGTTACAACTATGCTGAAACGGCAATTGTCTGCAGTGGAGGGAGTTACCTCTTTCCCGACGGCACGCTCGATAGCAATATTACGATTCCGGTGATTCACACGAGTATGCTGCAAACGATCAGTGGTTGCGACAGCATCATCGAGACCACAGTCAATGTAGCCAACAACTATTTTGTCCTAGCCCAGGACTCAGTTTGCTATGGAGGGAGCTATACCTATCCAGACGGATTTGTAGAGAATAATATTACCGCGCAGACATCGCATACCAGCACGTTCCAGACCATATTTGGATGCGACAGCCTCATCGGTACGACGGTCGATCTTGTGATCATCGACACGACAGTGAGTCTCGTGGGCAATATGCTTACCACACAGGTGGTTGGAGCGACTTACCAGTGGATCAATTGCGGCAATGGGCAGCCGATTTCGGGCGCAACCAATGCCAGTTTTGAACCGACTGTCACGGGAGATTACGCTGTAATATTGACAATACAGGGTTGCAGCGATACCTCTGCCTGCACCAACGTCATCATCATCGGCGTGGCAGACGTCATGGCGGGTGTTGTGGCGATCTATCCCAATCCCAACGCAGGTGCATTCGTACTTGAAATCAGCGATATCGGACTGGAGGCAGCGTCTGTCGAACTGGTGAACCTCGTGGGAAAGGTGGTCTATAAAAACCGCCTGATGGCTGGCAAGCACGGCATCACCCTCAGCGACCTCGCGCCGGGCGTGTACATGATGCATGTGCGCACAAGTGCAGGCGAGGCCACTGCCAAGGTCGTGATTGCACGCTAGTGATCACAAATTGTGCTTTTGGATCTGAAGATAGCGTTTGTTGCCGGATAGGAAGCCTTGTCTCTGCATTCTCGGGCGATGCGTTCTCATCGCTGTCTGCTGTTGATTTTCAGTAGCTCTGCTGTGCGTTACGCACAGCCCCGACTAGGAATTGTCCTACAAAAAGCCGAAATCGGTAGGCTAATGAAAGACATCTACCATTTACCTATTCAGCCTCAAAACACATGATCAGCAGCATCGTCAGAGCCGCCATCAATTTGATCGTCATCCTGCTAGGAAGGCGCGTCGCACTCCATGATCGACCGTGGCTAGACGGCCCGATGTCTGAGCAGGAGATCATTGGAGATGAATATTATGCCCGATTTGCAGCTGAGCATGGTTATGCCATCAACCAAGATCCGTCCATAGGTTTGGTCGATGATTTTGCAGAAATGATCAATCCTGCCGATCCCAATGCAGCACTTGCAAGCGCACGTGTGGCAGACTTTTATGAGCATACGGCCCGCTTCAAAATGGATATTTGGACGCAGTGGTTCAGCATCATGGCACCGATGGCCAAGCTATTGATCCGCTTGGTGAGTCCACAGCAGCATCAGCTCAACATTCCGCTCGACGCCTTGGCGACGAGCCACGGCATGGCGAGTCAGATCATCAGGCTTACATCCCCCGACGGCAAGACCAAACTCACCTGTTGGCAACGCAAGGCACTCAAAAACAATCAGATCGTGTTTGCGGGCTTCTATTCGCATGTCTACATCGCAGAGACTGACAAGCATTGTCTTCGGGCTACATTTCCGCTCCCTGGCGGCAATGTGACTGTGCTGCTAGAGGCCGTGGTACAAGCCGATGGATCGGTAAAGATGCTGTCGAATGGCAGTCGGATGGGGGAAAGCGGCTACTACCGCGTGCGCAAATCCAAAAGTGGATTTGTCAAGGTATTGCGCCTGCCGGTGCATGAGGTGATTCACGTCTTTGAGGACGCTTATGGCATCTTGCGCACCGACCATGTCTTTACCTATTTTGGGATCAAGCTGCTGCATTTGCACTACAAGATCACCGAGTCGGTGGTTGGGCATTAATCGATGTGGGGCACCGTCCTTTATGCCTATTCAATCTGTGTTACTTGTGAGGTCACACTATCTCTGCGTTCTCGGGCGATGCTATCTCATCGCTGTCAGTGGTTGTTAGTCTAAGGCTCTGACGTTTACTGTCCATCTTGGAAGCGCTCAGGGCTGCCAGAAATCCCCGCCTTCCGATTCAGAAAAATTGTAACTTGCGTCTGCATGCACCCAAAAATGATCCTTACGATGCGTATCTACTGTAAAGCAATTCTGCTCGTTGCATTTATCGCGTTTTGTGGCCTTTCAGCACAAGCGCAAGACATCATCACCTTCAACAATGGCGAAGAGGTGGTCGCGAAGGTCACCGAGATCACACCGGAATTTGTCAAGTACAAGGCATTTTCCAATCTTGATGGGCCAGTAATCTCTGTCGACAAAAAGACCGTCTTCATGATCAAATATGAAAATGGGGCTAAGGATGTTTTGAATGTAGTGGAACCCAAACCCGATCCCACGCCGACACCTACGCCGACACCTACGCCGACACCCGGTGGCGGCCCCACTATCACGTACTCCCGAGTGGAATATCACCGCAAGGACCGCGACAGTGAGATTTACAATCTCATCAAGATCAATCCGCTGAGTGCGCTCAACGGTGACTTGCCGATTTTTTATGAGCGCCGCATTGCGCAGCAGCTCACGGCAGAGGTTGGTCTCGGCATCACTTATGGCTATGATTTCTGGGCCGAGTTGTTGGGATTCACATCTTATGAATTCACAGGTCGCGAAGCCCGCGTCGGTTATTCTACCCGTGCAGCCTTGCATTTTTTCCCAAACAAGCATGTGGCAGCGCCAGAGGAGTGGTATTTCGGTCCAGAGATCGGCTATCGCCACTACGCGACCACACTTGTGAGTTGCAGCGGATTTACGCCCTCTGTGGGCGTCAAGGAGTCGCGCAACATCTTGGATTTTAAGGTGAATGCGGGCTATATCCTCTTCGTGAGCGACAATGTCTTGTTTGACTTCTATGCAGGCTTGGGCATGCGCTATCGCGGTACCAATTTGGCCGAATGCGATTATACCGGCCCGGTGACGATCATACAGCAACCTTCGCGCGTTTCTACTTGGAAGCCAGCGCTGTCTATCGGCATCAAGTTTGGCTTTGGGTGGTAATCTAGGTTCAGTTTTTCGGCCTCGATGCTGCCATATTGTAGGCGTGGCAAAAAGATAACCGCAGAGGGCGCAGAGATCGCAAAGAGTATCACTGTCTTTACGGCCTTTGCGCCCTCTACCGGTTGCAATATTCACCAGCGATACCCCCCTCTAAAACAAACGAGCGCAAAGTCACTGTAGTGCTTTGCGCTCGCGCAAGACTCGCCCAAGGCGAGTGAGATCAATTCCTTAGAATTTCACAGGCTGATTGTAGATCAGCACCGTTTCTTCCTTCTTGTCAAAGATATACACCCCGACGTTGCCGGGCTGAGCGGGCATAACACCGATGCCACCACCGCGGATCGTGCGCTTGTCGACGGGGATCGTTTTGGTGACCGATTCCTCGCCAGGCAGAATCGTCGTGAAACCGATATTCGGAGCCTTGGTGAAGTTTGAAGACACCAAAAACTCCTGCTTGCCGTCGGGCATCGTCATCATAAACGCATAGTTGAAGAAGCCATATTTGGCGACCACCTTGGCCAGCGCCAAACCACCATAGTTTTGGTAGGGGTAGTAGCAAGACACCTTGGTGTGCTCTTTCTCGATGATGTTCACATTGGTCATGTCGCCCTTGCTGTTGAAGTTGAAGATGATGAAGTCCATGACCTCAAAAGTTACGGGCTTATTGTCGGTGGTGGTGGAATTGATATCGCCGATAAAGCGGCCAGTGATTTGATCAGAAAGGACCGAATTCATGAGGACGATGTTCTTTTTGAAGGTTTCACCGATGATTTGGTAGCCGCCATCTACGCCCTGTACGATGCTGTGAAAGTACACTTTGGGCTTGCTGCTGATGGTGAGGGTCTTTTTGGACGCGTCTTTGATGATTTTTTGAATGCCGTTGTCCCAGTCTTCGCGACGGTCGATGAGCACTTTGCCAGAAGGGTCTAGCTTGAGGAAAAAGATACCGTCAGAGTTGGTATTGTCCCATTTCTCACCGTTGAAATACATGCCGCCTGCAACGATATTGTGTGTCTCATCCATAAGCAGGGTAGAGGGCACGGCCGTGGTCGTGCCATCATACAGTGGATAGGTAAAGAGGTCTTTGCCGCTCGTCTCGTCGAGCACCACGAGGTCACCATGCATTTTTGCACTCATGCGTGAGGCACCCGTCACTTGAATGATCGCGATGCGACCATTGCCGACAGTGACTTCTTCGGGATAGGTATAGCCCTTGTCGACTCCATAAGTTTTTTTCCAGGTGGATTTGAGGGTGCGGTCCAATCGCTCGATCGTATAGCCGGGCTTGGGGTCCTTGATGGGTTGCACCACAAAAAAGCCGCCTTCGCCAGCAGGATACACGTCGGCAGTCGCCTCAAAGCGCTTATCCTCAATCGTACCCAAGGTTTTGATGATGTTGCCAGACTTGTCGACGGTGACTTTGGTCACCGCTTTTTTGTAGATGTCATTGAACAAAAACATGAAGTCGCTGCCATTGAACTCGCTGCCGTCGACTTGGCTGCGCTTGGTGATGCTGATCGGCGTCTGCTTGATCATTTTGAAGTCCTTGTCAAAAAGTGCGATGATGAAGTTCATCATGCCTTTTTCTTCCTTTTCATTCACATAAAAGCAATAGTAGCCTTCACATGCCTTGGTGGATTTGTTCAGAATCGGAAACACGCCGCGAAATTCTCTTTTGCGTACGCCGGTAAGTTCGGCACTCTGTGCAAATGCCGCGACTGTGAGCGTCACGAACATGAATAGGACAAATAGTTTCTTCATTACTCAGTTATTTAGTGGTGGTAGAAGATATGATATAGACCTCAAAGCTAAGGCTTAGCATCCACGATACCAAATCTCAAGCAGGACATTGACAGCATCGGGCGAGGATTAATGCGACATGGCTATGAGCCACTGAAATTTGGCATCGGCGATGGCTCGGTGCGCACTTCGGTTGCATGGGCTAAGCCCTCGCCGTACTTTGCAGCTCAGTTTCGAAATCGGGATATTCAAGAGCTTGACAACTTTCGGGAGTGCGGAAATCAATATTTTCTCGCTGCCACTTATTCCCTATTTTTGGGAATGCAACGCAAAGCATTCACAGCGATCCTATTGTCTCTGTGCCTCTGGTTTGGCGCAAGTTGCTTTGCCCAAGCCACAGTCGAGCTAGTCGCCGACGATATGCAACTCGCCGGCACACTCGGCGACAGCACCCGCATCGAATTGCAATTGCATGGCGATGGGCTGCAACCCTTCTTCGGCAGCGGTGGCGACAGCGCTCGCACGGTGGAGGGCGTTTATTATGAACACAAAACGATGCAGCCGATTGCGCTCAAGGGGCAGCTCTTTTTTGCAAGTCGGCGCTTCATCTTGCGACATTTTGAGGGGGATGAGGAAACGGAGCGATTTGCCGGTACTTGGGAAACCAAGACCGGTATCGTGAAAGGTACTTGGGGATCCGCGGCTAGCCTTCAGCGATTGCCATTTCAGCTCAAGATCGTGGGCGCGGGCCTTAAATATGCGGATTGGCTTTACCGGTATGCCTCCGATTTATTGGTACTATGGTTGCGCTATCCCAGCGCATTTCATACCATCGTCCAGAAAATGGAATATGGATCATCTGGCGGCGAAATCACCGCCATCAAAGGCAAGGAGAGCGCATTTTGGTACCTATCCAAATTCAGGATCGAGGTTGAGCGCACTTTGGTGCGCGATGGCAATACCACACGTGGTTACGATGTATTTCAAATGTTGCCCGGCACAAAGCTCTTGCATTATTCAGAAGCTTCGTTTAGCAAGTCCGATGACCGGGGCATCGTCAGCAGGTGTTCTGCTTTTGTATCTGTTTTCCAGATTCAGCATGCGGAATGGACCGACATTACTCCCTACCAATATAAACCTTTGCGACAGGCGATTGCAGCACAATCGGGTTGCGGGGCTACTGTCTTGAGTGACGCCATTCGCATTGGCGATCGCAATTTTTATTTTTCGGAAGGTGGCAGTCTCAAAACAGGAAAATAACTGCAAGCCATCAATCATATTTATGAAATACAAACTATTGCTCATCATTTTTTGCCTCCTGTGTAACGTCGCCGCACAAGCCCGCATTACCGATGTGAACATCTCCAAAGACATTCAACTCGTGGGTTTGCTAGGCAGCAAACTCAAAATCGAGATGATCCTGAACAATGGTGATTATGACCCCATCCACCTCACCAAAAGCAAAGAATGCCAGGATTTGGAGGGCAATTATTATTACCGCACACAGTTGCTACCCATTCACTTGCGTGGGCGCTATTGCCCCGCAAACAAGAGCTTCTTTCTCGTCGCCAACAATGGCACCAATGATACTGAACGCTTTGAGGGCAGCTATGATGCCTATACCCAAAAATTTACAGGCACTTGGACGCTGCTGAAGACAGCCAAAACCCTGCCATTTTCGCTTGTTTCCTACCATCGCAGCATGCGCGCAAGCGCCATGAAGGGCTTCTACAAAGTGTTCGAAGCCCACATGACCACCGATCGCGGCCCCGAGGAGGCGACCATCAGCAATTGTGGTTGGACGCCCGGCGTCTGGGGCGAGATTTGGACCTTCAAGGTGAATTGGCTGGGCGATATCGAAACTTTTGCGCCTGCAAGGGTACAATATTGGACCTCTGTTTCCAATCAAAACCGCTCCACCAACACTTGGCAGATATTTCAATTGCTGCCGTCGACGAGCGGCACTTACGTCGCGCATTTGTATAATTACCGCAACTATTTCAAGACCTCGGCCGATGATTTGGATGAAGAGGAAGGCAAACTCAGCTGCATGAGTGAATTGCGGGTGTATCAACTCGTCGGCGATGTCGTCACCGATGTGACGGCGCAATGCATGCCTACTAGGATTCCTCCGCTTTATTCATTTGACCATGATCCTTACGACGTTTGTTATGCAGAGCTCACGAGCGATGGCGTCTTGCTGCCCGCAGAGCAACGATTGTATTGGGATGGCAAAAAATATGTGCTGGAATGATGGCTCGTTTGTCAGGCCTGGCGCCGGGTGAAGGTAGGATTTGAGAATTCATTTCAATGGCTTGCATATTTCATCGAGCATCACTATCAGAATGTCCTTGAAATTCATCTTCAAAAATCAAACGCAATCACCATATTTGCATTCCACAAAATATGACTTTGATGAAATCCAGTTTCCTGAAAATCCTATTGGCAATCATGCTGATGATGCCAGCCTTGCTCGCTAGTGCACGCGACGAGGGCGACCACATCTCGGGCGATATACAGCTCAGAGGATTGCTTGGCGAGAAACTCAAGATCGAAATGCAGCTCAATTGCAACCATACGACTTCATTTTTCAGCAATCAGGGCGCTGAATGTCTGGACATCGAAGGCAGCTATGCCTACCAGACACAATACAAGCCGATCGCTTTGAAAGGCCGTGTATGCCCCGCAAACGGTACTTTTTTCCTGAAAGCGATGATCGACGGCTCTGAAAAGGAGCGTTTTGAAGGCAAGTGGAATCCCGCACTCAAGCAGCTCAGCGGCACTTGGACGCTGTTGCAAACCAATAAGACCATGCCCTTTTCCCTCACTGCCGTCGATGGCGGCTATGCGCCTGACCAATTCACCGGTTTCTTTAAGCTCATCCGGGAACAGATGCAGGGCGAGCCCGATGCCGAGGGCGCTTCCATTGCCGATGCACAATGGATGGGCAAATATGGCAAGATCAGCGGCTTTGCACCCAATTGGGGCGGAGACGTACGCTTTCTGTCCCCGACGCGATTTGAATACTCTACGAGCTACAATTCCACGGCGCGCAGCAGCGATTACGATCAGGTTTATCAGTTGTTGCAAAGCAATTCAGGCACCTATATCCTCTTTGGTTACAGCTCCTTTAATTACGACAAAATGACCGCCGAGGAATCTGGATCGGAAGATGAAGCATCATCTTATTCCTACGAATTGTCGGTCTACCATTTGGTAGATGGCGAATTTAAGGAAATGGGCGCTGCGGCCTGGCCCGATGCAAAGGTGAATCATGCTGATAGCGGTACCGACGGATTGACATCCAGCGATGTCGAAGTTTGGAGCACTGGTTTGCGCTTGCCTTCAGGTGAAAAACTCACCTGGGCGGAGTCGAAATTTGTGCGGTAGTGCTGATAAATAACCGAAGAGAACGCAGAGAGAGTGCTTCATAAAAGCAAAACAGACTCTGCGAACTTAGCGCCCGGCGTCTATCCCGATGAAGGCGGGGCGGTTCAAATTTGGACAGCAATCCCCGCCTCAAAACGTATTCACAAAACAGACGATCGCACTGTTTTTTTCCAAGGAAATGCGGCCACCCTCTGCATCTACCTGCACTTGCCCGACTTGCAGTAGCACGGTCTTGATGCCCAATGAATTGCTAATTTCCGCCGCCCGATCGCCAAAATTCAGCAGCACCCATGCCAGGTGGCCTGAATCGCCGCGCCTGAAACCGAGTACATTAGGCGGGAGCAAAGACTTTGGTATCAGCTCTTGATAGGGTTTGGTAAAGCCCGGGTAGGTTTTGCGGAGCCGCAATAAATCCCGATAGATATTAAACAAGGAATTGCTGTCAGCCGCTTGCGCAGCCACATTGCGATGCTCCAAATCGGCGGAAAATGGTAGCCAAGATTTTGCGATAGGGGAGGTGAATCCCGCATTCGCGCCCGCGTTCCACTGCATCGGCGTGCGGCATACGTCGCGGTTGAGCGGCACCGGCATGCGCTTGCGCAGCCACTCGGGCACGCCCTCATACATGTGCGAGATCGGATCTAGGGCATCTTTTTTGGGAATCTCGGCGTCGAGCATGCCGATTTCCTCCCCATAATAAACGACGGGCACACCGCGCGTCGTCATTTGCAAAACAGCCAACAATTTGGCCTTGTCGAGGTCGCCATCGAGGCGGCCGATGCTGCGCTTGTTGTCGTGATTGCCGATCACAAATGTCGGCACGCCAGGGCTTGCATAATAATGCGCATATTCCTCCAATCGCTCCCTGAAAAATGCCGCATCATACTTGAAAAACAGCATGTCAAACAGGAAAATCAGATTCAGCCCATCCTGCTTTTCGCCGAGAAACTTGCGGATTGTGGGGTGCTCACCAAAGACCTCGCCCACCAGAAATCGATCGGGAAACTCATCCACCACGGCCCTGATCTCTGTCGCCAATGCAAAATTGCCCACATGGTTTACTGTGTGGATACGTTTTTGGCAACGGGCGTGCATGCCATCTTTGGTGGGAATGTAATGTAGGGAAAATGGGTTGTTGCGAAACTGATCGTCCTTGATGATGGCATTAAAAATATCGAGCCTGAATCCATCCACACCCTTGGCGAGCCAAAAGCGCAATATGTCTTTCATCGCAGCGCGCACCTCAGGATTGTAATAATTCAAATCTGGCTGACAAGGGAGAAATGACGCAAAAAACCATTGCTTGCGTTGCGCTGAATAGTGCCATCCGCCCGGCCCAGGTATGCTCGTCCAATTGTTGGGCGCACGTTTGCCATCCTTGCCACGGCCATCGCGCCAGATATACCAATCAGACTTGGCATTGTCGCGGCTCTGAGAGGACTCCACAAACCAAGGGTGCGCAATACTGGTATGGTTGAGCACCATGTCAAACACAATCTTCATCCCCCGCGCGTGCACCCCTGCAATGAGCGCCTCTGCATCCGCAAGCGTGCCATACTCTGGTGCAACAGATCTGTAATCGCTGATGTCATACCCAAAGTCGGCCTGCGGACTCGCATAAAATGGCGATACCCAGATCGTCTCAAAGCCCAAGTCCTTCACATAATCCAGCCTGGAAATGATGCCTTTGAGGTCGCCGATGCCGTCTCCATCGCTGTCTTGAAAGGAGCGAGGATAAATCTGATAAATGCTCGTAGACTGCCACCACGGCTGTTCAGCTTGTGCAAGAGTGATCATCAGCACGTTTAATATGAGGAGTAGCCACCAATTTTTCATCTGAACGAAAGATAAGGAGAATTTGGAACCCATGCTGATTTTGAAGGGAATTCGCAGTGTTCCGCCTCGTGCCAGCCATCTCGTTTACTGTGGATGATATAACCGCAAAGTTCGCAGAGAAAGCAGCCTCTTTGCACGCTCTACAATCGTTGCGGTTCTTTCTGAGGATCACATTTGCGCTCAAATCGATGGCCGCGACCATCACCATCCTTGCCCCGCAAAATCACCCATTCGGGCGATCGCCACCTGACTGCATCACCGTCACAATGCGCTTGCCCTCGATGCGGCCCCGCAGCCAGAAATTGAGTTCTTCAAATCCGACGGGCTTGCCTTGTGCCGCGATGGCCTGCATCTCGGCTTGCATCTCGGTGATGATGGCGCGCGTCTCAGCTGCATCGACGGCGGCGAGCAGCTTGCCGATGAAACGATGGGCGAGCAGGCTGAATGGGTGTCGCGTCTCGCGCTGCCGCAGACGACGCTCCTGTGCGCGGTAGAGGTGCTCAAGCACGTCGGCCTGCCCACGCGCGTAGCGGGAGATCATCTCCAAAATGCGCAATGCGTCGACGATGTCTTCACGTATTGGCAAGTGGGGCCGGTTAAGTGCTTGGTTGATGTAGCGTTGCGCCTCTGGAAATCGCTCTGCGAGGAAAAATAGCGCACACATATTATAGAGTAGCGTGATCTCCAAACTCGCGCTCAGGTATTTGCTGTGCTTGAGCATGCCAGATTCCAGCTCTGTGACGCGCAGCAGCGCTTCTGACAACTTGCCCGTGACCAGCGCAAATCGAAAACTGAGGTGCTGGTCGAGAAAAAATAGCCGTGCAATCGTGCGCGGCTCCCGGTTTTTCAGGAGCCGCATCCGTGCCAATTCCTCGGGAATCTTGTCTAGCTGACGAGAGTTGAGCTGCGCGTCGATCAGGGAGGCCAATGCATTGGTGTATTGGTCGGATTGACGCTTGATTTGTACAGGATGTGCCTCAAACGCGGCCACGACCCGTTCCCAAGCTTGGGTCACGGCGAGGCTATGGCCTTGGATGCGCTGGTAATAGGCATGTGCATAATAGTAGCTAGAGAGCGCATGAAAGCCAGCTGCGACGGGCGGATCGACGAGGGCCGGATGGGCCATGAGCGCTTGTAGCTCGGCATGTGCACTTGCGCCCACAAGATCGACCTGCTGCGCAAGCATGGTTTGGATACGGCCCATGAGGTCGCGTAGCTGTGCCTCGACGCGCAGGTGTTGCAAGGCCTCGGCCTCTTCGGCACCGATTTGCTCCAAGGTTTGCAAAAGATTCTTGCCGCCGCGCCACTTGGCAATACGCCGCTGCCACCTGATGAATTCGGCAGCGAATGCATGGAGATCTAGCTTCACAGCCTTTTCTAAGCCTAGCTTGACCTGACGCTCAGCTTGCTCAAACAGACCTTTTTCAAACAGCAGTTCTAGGTGGTCGAGAATCTCACGCAGCTCGGTCTCGGCAGATTCGGGCCCCTTGCTGAACCGCATGCAGCGCAACAGGCTGCGGTAAAGGTAGCCCTTGGCTTCACTGAGGTTGTTGAGCAAGGCCTTGCCCGCAAACAACTGCCTGAGTGCGGCTTCATCATAATCCTTTTGGGCGGCGATGGCATCAAACAGCAAAAGGTAATTGTTGCCTTCCTGCCGGGCGTGCCGGTCACTCAGCAGGCTAAAGGCCCGCTTCTCGGCTGGACTCATCGCCTTGATGAGTTGAAAGAGGTCATCTGATGCCTTGATTCCCACGCCTAAGTTGATTCAGATTACTGATGAAAATAGATGAAACTATGCCAAAATACGATTAATCATTAGATATGTCATTTTTGAATTGCTGAATTTAGAAAAAGAATGAAATTGGTGCTGTAGAGGAGAATCGTAGGTTTGTCTCACTGTCTTGCGCGCTCCATGCAGCGCTGATCAACCTGGAAATTGTGTATGAAGAACCTTTGTTTTGTTTTGCTTTCTTGCTTGTTGATGTTGGGGATCATGGGTTGCCAAGATAACCACGTGAGCTGGAGCAAGGAACAAATCTGCCTCAATTTTGAAGGTCAGCAAAGCTGCATCCCCAATAAGGGCGGGGGCTATCTGCTGACCTTGAAAGACGGGAAGCCGGTGCTGAAAAGCTTGGAGACGACGAAGGGAATGGCCGACTTGACGTTTCCGCAATACGCTGCTGCGCAACTACTTGTCGGTGAGCGAATGTCGGTTATCGTAGAAAATGGCAAGCTCGTTTTGCAAGAAGGAGCAAAACGGTTTGTAGACGATATCGGCTTGGGATTGCTTTTGTTGCCAGAAGCCAAGGGGCAAATGCAATTGATGACGCCTGTGAATGCTGAGATCGTGAGCAAAGCCATTCGCATCGATTCTACCGGAGCTATTGCAGGTAGCAATCCACCGATACGCAGATTGCAACTGATACAACCGCTCAGCGCAGAGGGTTTCATGGCATTGACACGTATCGCTTATGTCGTCGGTGGCGATAAAAATCACTACATCCCCAACGACACCGGCACCGAGGTGATCATCATCGACAACTTTCACGTCGTCGGTAGCTGTAGCGCCGAGGCACCTGACAGTTGCTGCCCTGCAGGCGAGTCTGTGGGCGGTACCCCACCCGACATCTCAGGTTGGATGTCTGAGTATGCCGCAGAGGGGCAGAAGCTCTTGGCATGTTTCCCAGCGGGCTCGATTTGCACATTTACTGCGGGCGACAAGCTCATTGTGATCCAGTGCGAATCCCAAGAAAGATACTGTTTGAATCTTTCCTCTTGCCCGGTGACCATCACCACCACCGAAGAGGAAGGCATCTGTTTTAGCATTCCATTGGAATGCAGCATGGAAAATCCGTTTAACTAGGCTTCATGATTGAATCAAAAACACCCGTTCTTTTTTTCATTTTTCAAAAATCACACGCGTTCTTTTACTCGATTACCAAAAATCACCACGTTCTTTTATTGGGGAGCCTTTGCAGCAACAACCCGAGGTGAGGATCGATTTGCACAGCCACCGAAGCCGGTTGTTGCCATCGCCCACCATTGCCTCGGCATTGTGCCTGCAAAGGCTCCCACCCAACATCAGGATCATCCCTCTATTGCGCATCGGCTATGCATTACGTCATCCAAGGTCATATTTCTTCTCCGCTTGAGCGCATCGCGATCGGGACTGAGGCAGGCATTTTCCTGAGTGTTTATGACATGGGCTTAGCTCCCTTTGCGCAGGCAGCGCAGCAGGGCGGGCAGTTTCCCTTGCTCACAGAGCAAGAGTTTGAGCTCGTGGAGGAGGTACCATTGGCGCGGGAGCCCTTGCATTCTGATGGCAGCTTCCAAATCGATATGGATGATCGGCAATACTTTTATGCAGGCGGTCCATTGATTCCCGTTTTGGAGCTTACCTTTTTGCCGCCGATGGCGGGCCCAGAGGCTGCTTTTCCCAGCATCTACCTCGTCATGGATGCATTTGTGCCTACTTGGCAGTCCGATGCCGGAAGTGCCAGCTGCTTCTGGTCTAAGAATCTCGCATTGAATGAATTGGATGAGGCAATGGCACAACTCGACGTTTGGTGCCTACGGGGCAACCTCGTTGATCATCCGACACAAAGGCCGGTATATCCGGCCCAGATCGAAATGTTTTTGCCACAGGTGAATGGATCGCAGCGCCTAGGTCTGTCAGAAACCGACCCTGAAGGCGATTTTGAAATCTGGTACCGGCTACCCGTAGATGTCAGCGGGTCCACGGCTGAGGCTCCCATCCACGACCTCGCAGACCTTCATTTTGCTGCGAGTGCACAGGGCCAACCCTTGCATATTGTAGGCGCCCGAAGTACACAACAAGGCGCCGATCAGTTGAAACGCATCCACAAAGTGGACCTTGCGACAGGCTCACAGGCCATGCAGTCGGCCTCGACAGGGTTCGAGCAGCCGACACGATTGCGCGACTTGCCGGTTTGGGGTGGCATTCGTCCGCCGATGGCAGGTGGCTTGATGGAATCACGTATTTATTCAGAAAATTATTTTGGCCATCGCCCTGCCCTGTGGTCGCGGAATCCTAGGATCGGCGACGGTGTAGACTGGAGCAGAGCGATTTAGCTACTTCCCGGTGACTCGGGTATTCATTGAAAATTCAACATTTCCCCTTTTCCCAAAGCCAGCTACTTCAACGTACTGGCTTTTGGGTTTTCTACCGTAAGTGATTGCAAAATCGCTCAGGGTTTCCTGAAAAGCTCCTTAATCTTGGCTTTGAAGCCCTTGCGTGCCGCGGTGTCCCGAAAGACAGCGCCAAACTCATAAAATGCGATCTTCAGCGGATTGTGGGTCTCAAAAGGTTTGGTCAGTCCGTAACGCACTTCCTCCTCCTCTTCCTCAAATGTCCCGAAAATCTTGTCCCAAAAAATGAAAACGGCCGCATAGTTCTTGTCGATGTATTGCGGATTGCTGCCGTGGTGCACCCGATGATGGCTCGGTGTGTTCAGCACGCGCTCGATAGGCCCCAATTTGGGAATGATGCGGGTGTGCAACCAAAGTTGATAAAAATAGGAGAATGCATCCGTGGTCAAGACGATGATGGGAGGGAAGCCCAAAAAGAGCATCGGTATCCAAAAAAGGGCATGAAAGAGATTGTTGAGAAAATTGCCCCTGATCGCCGTCGTGATATTCATCTTTTCTGAGCTGTGGTGCGCGACGTGGAGCGCCCAGAAAAAGCGCGTGGTATGGCTGATGCGGTGGTACCAATAAAACATTAAATCGTTGAGCAGCAGTCCGGCGATGAACCACAGCCAGGAGTTTTCGGGGAATGTCCAGGGGGCAAGCTCGAAAATCGAGGTATAAAGGAGCAAGATCGCGGCTTTGCTGCCCATCTTGGTGGCAAAGGTAAGGATGCCCAAGGCGATATTGGCAAGGGTGTCCCGACGCTCAAACAATTCCAGGTTTTTGCGCCGACTCAAGATGGCTTCGCTCGTGACCAAGACGATAAAAACCACGGAAGACATGATGGAAGTCCAATCGGTAACCATGAAAATTCTTTCCTTTTTTGGCTCCGCAAAGGTAAAGCCAAGGCTAATAGGATTCAATACATGCAATCGGCAGAATTTTGCACAATTGACAGAATTCATATTGAATTGGCATTCGGGCAATGATATGAATGAACGATCGGCGCCATGTTTGCATCGAGCGAGCATGACCGGCGGGATCCAAGCCAATCGATGGTTTAGTTCCAAGAAGGTCGGTTTCTGACAATTCTCCCATTCGCTGGGACCGATGGAAAGATTCGCATCGCTGAACTTATGTTTCTGATTCGTATATTCGCGCCTTCAATTGAATAATTCTCTCAAAACCACCAAGAAAATGGGAAGAGCGTTTGAATACCGTCGTGCGTCCAAGGAAAAACGTTGGGACAAGATGTCCAGGATTTTTCCAAAACTGTCCAAAGCGATCACAATAGCCGCCAAAGAAGGCGGGGCCGACCCAGAGGCCAATGGCAAGCTCCGCTCCGCGATCATGAACGCGAAGGCTGAAAACATGCCCAAGGACAATATCGACAACGCGATCGCGCGTGCCTCGGGCAAGGATGCCGAGGAGATGAAAGAGGTGATCTATGAGGGCAAAGGGCCCCACGGCGTGATGGTCGTCGTCGAGTGCGCGACCGACAACCCTGTGCGCACCGTCGCCAACGTGAAAAATTACTTCAGCAAGGCTGGTGGGGGCATGGTGCCTACGGGTTCGTTTGAGTTCCTTTTCTCCCGCAAGGCTGTGTTCGAGGTCGTCGCCAAGCCTGGCATCGACCTGGAGGAGCTTGAATTCAGCCTCATCGATGCAGGTCTCGATGAAATTGAGCTCAACGAAGGCACGATCTACATCTACGCCAACTATACCCACTTTGGCAGCATGTCCAAAGCCTTGGACGACCTGAAGTTGGAGGTGACCAAATCATCGCTGCAGCGCATTGCCAACAGCCCTGTCGAGTACACAGAAGAACAATTGGTGGATATCGAGAAGATGCTGGACCGCATCGAGGAGGATGACGACATCCAAAACGTGTTTACAAACATCGCTTGATCCACTCCAAAATGAAAAGTGAACAGCCGCGCTAGGCGGCTGTTCACTTTTCTCTTTTTATGCGCTACTGCTCAGGATGTCATTGTTTCCTGTTTCCGAGGAAAAATGCCAAGCCGAGCGAACCGATGAGCAAAACCGCGAGAATGATGCGCTCCATCATGGGGTTGCCGCCAGTGCCAGTTTGGGGATTGAGCAGGCTGTTGCCAGATACAATGGAGTAGATGAGGGGGGAGCCAAACAGCACCAAGCCGCCAATCAGTACGCCTACGTTCATGTTTTTCATTTTCAAAAATCCTTGAGTGGTGAAAGCGATTAAGTCCCGCTGAGGCTTGGGAGCGCCTCTGCAGGGAAAATAAAGATAGGCATTTTTTGCGAAAATTCCTCGTTTTGGGCAAAAAAACTGCTGCGTTCCGGCTTTTTTTTCGACCCAATGAGCAGGCGAACAGTGCACCAGATTGAGCAG
>JANPHP010000292.1:0-7878 GCA_031424495.1 Bacteroidota bacterium
CAACGATCCCCGCAAATTCAACGACCCCATCCGCGAACTCGACCTATCCCCCGGCATCGTCGATGTGTATTGGGATGTGATCGAAGGCACCACAGAGCTAGGTGTAGAGGAATTAAAGGCCCAAACCGCAGCGATCATGCGAGGGCATTTATCCGACCTCTGAACAAGCCCATTCATCCCACCAAACAATAAGGGCAGCAGAATTTGCAATTCCCAGTCAGCACATACAAGCGTAAATCCAGCAAAGCCAATTCCCCAAACAACACTTCAAATTCACCCAATCCCCGAAACGAGCCAATTCACCAAGTGATTCAAAAAATCTCCCATAACCACCCAGAATTCAACACCGAATGTGATGCTGCAAACTCAGCTCAGCACCCAGCATTCACACACCAAGTCATTCAGTAGAATCTGCTCACCACCCAGAATTCAACACCCCAAGTGATTCAGAAAATTCTGTAAATTCTGCTCATTTTTGGCGGAAGAAGATATTGATCGGCACACCCTTGAAGCTAAATGCGTCGCGCAGCTGGTTTTCCAGGTAACGCTTGTAGCTCTCTTGAATGAGTTTGGGGTGATTGCAGAAGAATAGGAAGGTCGGAATGCTCGCCGGAATCTGGGTCACATATTTGATGCGGATGATCTTGCCGCGCATTGCTGCTGGGCGGTGGGCATTCCAAGCGGCCTGCATGACCTCGTTGAGGTCGGAGGTCGAGATTTTCTTTTCCTTTTCGGTATAAACCTCGACGGCGACCTCAAGGGCTTTGAGGATGCGCTGCTTTTCCAGGGCGGATCCAAAGACGATCGGCACGTTGGAGAGGGGGGCGATGCGCTCCTTGATGATGGCCTCGTAGTCGCGGGCAGTATTGGTTTCCTTTTCGATGAGGTCCCACTTGTTCACGTAGATCACCAAGCCCTTGCCGTTGGTGGTGATGTTGCTCATGATGCTGAGGTCTTGTGCCTCCATGCCTTGCGTGGCGTCGATGAGCAAGATCGCGACATCGCACTCCTCGATGGCCTTGATGCTGCGCAGCGTGCTGTAAAACTCGATGTTTTCATGCACCTTGGCTTTGCGGCGCAAGCCGGCCGTGTCCACGAGGTAGAGGTCGAGGCCGAATGCCGTGTAGCGTGTATAAATCGAGTCGCGGGTCGTGCCCGAGATTGATGTCACGATGTTTTGATCCTTGCCGAGCAATGCATTCACCAACGAGGACTTGCCCACATTGGGGCGGCCGACGATTGCGAATTTGGGAATGTCGGCGACTGAGGGCTCGGGCTTGTCGACGGGCAGGTTTTCGATGATGCGGTCCATCAACTCGCCAGTGCCGGTGCCGTTGAGGGATGAGATTGCAAAGACCTCACCGAGGGCGAGCTCATAAAACTCATACACCAACTCGCTGCGCTCGTAGTTGTCGGCTTTGTTGGCGACCAGCATGACGGGTTTTTTGCTGCGGCGCACGATGCTCGCAAACTCCTCGTCGAGCGTCATGACGCCGACCATGGAGTCGACCATGAACAAGAGGACGTCGGCCTCTTCCATCGCGATATGGACCTGCTCACGAATGGCCTTCTCAAAAACGTCGTCACTCTCGACGACGTAGCCGCCGGTGTCGACAACGGTAAACTTGACGCCGTTCCACTCGCTCACGCCATAGTGGCGGTCGCGTGTGACGCCGCTCTCATCATCTACGATGGCCTTGCGTGCCTCGATGAGGCGATTGAAAAGCGTGGATTTGCCCACGTTGGGTCGGCCGATGATGGCTACTATTCCGCTCATGTATTTTCTCTTTGATGGATGGGATCACTCCCTGTATCCGAAGCTTCTCAGCCGCAAACTGTTGTTTTTCCAATTGTCAGACACGCGCACGTGCAACTCCAGGTACACCTTGCGTTCCAGAAACGCCTCGATGGACCTGCGTGCATCGCTGCCGATGTCTTTGATCATTTTGCCGCCCTTGCCCACGATGATGCCTTTTTGGGAGTCGCGCTCCACATTGATCTCGGCGTCGATGACGGTCACATTGTCTTTTTCCTCAAATTGTATCACCCCCACTTCGCAGCTGTAAGGCACCTCATCCTTTACCCGCAAAAAGAGGGCCTCACGGATGAGCTCGGCCACAAAAAAGCGCTCGGGGCGGTCGCTGATCTCTGTCGGGTCGAAGTATTCGGGCCCTTCTGGGAGCAGGTCGATGATCATCTTTTTGAGCTCAAAAAGATTGATGTTGATGCGGGCGCTGATGCCGATGGCGCCGACGACATTCACTTTGGCAGTGATCTCTGCGTGACGCGCCTTCACCTTTTCCTCAGTGCTCAGGTCGACCTTGTTCAGGACGAGGAGCACGGGCACTTGGCTTTTTTGGGCCAATTTGATCACGAGGTCCTCGGGAAATTTCTCATTTACATCCACCAACAACAAAAAGAGATCGGCATCTTCCAATGAGGCATGCACGGCGCCCATCATGGCGCGGTGCAATTTGTATTGCGGCAAAATGACCCCTGGTGTGTCGCTAAACACGATTTGGTAGTCGTCGCTGCTCGCGATGCCGAGGATGCGGTGGCGTGTGGTTTGCGCCTTGGGCGTCGTGATGGCGAGCTTGCGCCCCACGAGGGCATTCATCAATGTCGACTTGCCCGCATTGGGTTTGCCGATGATGCTTACAAAGCCCGATTTAAATACTTTTTCGCTCACAGGCCGCAAAGTTACGCAGATATGGGGAATGAATCATGAACAATGAAGAATTGGCACTGAGGAATTAGGGATGAGCGATTGGAAATGAGCGACGCACAACGGTGTAGGAGGGCTGATACAGGTTTTGGTCGGCTCAAAGCTTTGGGGCGAATGCATGATTTTTTGTACCTTGATGGGCCGCAACATTTGAAGGGGCGGTCGTGTTATTGGTCGTAAAAGGAAAGCGTCATGCATTTGGAAATCGTCAAAAAAGCGAATCAAGGCCAAGGTGAATTCAACTTTGGGGCCATTTTGGAGAATAAGCCGATCGGCTTCCCGGGCGAGGGCGGTCACTTGAAGCCCTATTCCAATTTGTTTTATTGGGCGCATGCCTGGACACCAGGTGCAGACAGCACCATCGGCCTGCATCCGCACAAGGGTTTTGAGATCATGTCATTTGTCTTGCAAGGCGAGATTGAGCACTACGACACGAAGTTGCGGTCATGGCGCAAACTCTCCACGGGCGATATGCAGATCATCCGTGCAGGTAGCGGCATCTCGCATTCAGAGAAGGTCATGGAAAACTCATCGATTTTCCAGATTTGGATGGATCCCAATCTGAACGTGACCATGGGCAAGCCAGCGAGTTACGACGATTTTCCTTCGGCAGTATTTCCCTTGACGGCCCGCGAAGGTGTCGTCGTGAAAACCTATAAGGGAGAAGGTTCGCCCTTGGAAATGGACAGCCCTGCAGTGCGCATCGAGGAGTTGCGCATGGGCGAGGGCAGCCATCGCTTGCCGTGGGAGCGGGGCGAGGTAATGTCGGTCTATCTGGTGAGCGGACGCATGTCGGTCGATGACAAGGAGTTGCATGCCGACGATTTTTTGATCGCCTCTGGCGATGGCGCGCTGGAAGTGCAGGCGCATGAAGACACCAAGCTGTTTGTGATCTATTCGCCGATGGAGCCCGGTTACCCGACATACTCGCGGATGCGGGGTTGATTTGGACAAGCATTGAGGCTGGGAAGCGCATGCTTTCCACAAATACTTCTTGAAAAGTCGAGGTGGCTACATGGCTGAATAGGCGATCTTCGGAGGAAGATTTATTCGGTATTTTTATGAGTAATAGCCCCAGCGACCTGAATCACTTGCTCGCAGCACTTAATCGGCTGTCTTATGATGAATTGATACACCTCAATCACGAGGTGGTGGAGCGCATTCGTTTCATGCGGCAAGCTTCCACTTTGATGGAAATGACCAAATTCAGAATAGGCGACTGGGTGGAGTTTGATGCCGACGATGGGCGCTTGATCGTAGGCTTGGCGATCCGTGTCAATCAAAAGTCGATCTCAGTGCAGCCGGCCGACAATCCCAAAGCCACTTGGCGGGTACATCCTGCGCGGCTGCGCAAGTCGCAGCAAAAGCGGAATATCTGATCGGCAGGTAGTGTAGCCAAGTCCATGCCGCTTATAAACAAGCCGCTGCAAATCGAGTCGAGCGTAAAACAGCGTTTTGGTAACCATTAGGAGGTAGGTAAATGTGTGTTGGTCCAAAATCTGAGTGGTGCTGCCCGCCTTGCTCGCCTGTTTGTGTATTCTCTCCGATTTCTTACATGTGTTTTGAGTCGAGATGTGCTATTTTCAATGATTTAGTATGCCGTTACAGATCATTTTTTCGCAAACTAAATGGATTTAGGATCGAGGAGTCGTGCAGACCCACGTTGAGGTTTGATACAGTGCATGCTCAAACCCAACAAGCTGCGCATTCACCCTTTAAAAAGGATAGCTTGTTTTCTTGCATTGGCTAAATTCACGTTCTCTAATACCTGTCATTTAATTCGATCGCATGAAAAATTCCTTACTCTTCTTATTCGCCTTGCTCCTTGGCAGCAGCCTCGTCGCGCAACAGCGTAAATGCAACACAATGGAGAACCAGGCTCGTCTGGAAGCTTTGGATCCGCATCTTGCTGGCATTCGTGCCCGCATCGAAGCGCAAACTCAGGCCTTTGTAGACCAGTATCAAGACTTGGGGCAAGATGTTGTGTACAATATCCCCGTGGTGGTACACGTGGTGTACAACAATGCAACGCAAAACATCAGCGATGCGCAGATTTTATCCCAAATCACAGTCCTCAACAATGACTTTCGCCGCCTCAATGCCGACAAAGTCAACACGCCTGCAGCCTTTGCAGGTGTTGCGGTCGACTGCGAAGTCAATTTCTGCCTCGCCACGATAGACCCTACCGGAGCAGCCACGACCGGCATCACACGAACCTCTACAGCGACTACATCGTTCATCGACGACGATCTTGTGAAATCCAACGCCACTGGCGGCAAGACGCCCTGGGACGCGACCAAATACCTCAACCTCTGGGTTTGCCCCCTCGGTGGCGGTCTCTTGGGATATGCCCAATTTCCCGGTGGCCCAACCGCTACGGATGGCGTCGTCATTAACTATACCGCCTTTGGCACCTCTGGCACGGCAACAGCTCCATTCAACCTCGGGCGCACCGCGACGCATGAAGTCGGTCACTGGCTCAACCTGTACCATATCTGGGGCGATGATTGCGGCCAAGGCAACGGCACTTGCTCTGCAGGTACCGAGTGCTCTGGCTCAGACGCCGTCACAGACACCCCCAATCAGTGCGAAATGGTCTATGGCAATCCCGGCATCGGAGTCGTGAGAACAGACGGCTGCACGACAACCAGCCCCGGCGTGATGTTTCAAAACTACATGGACTATACCGACGATGCCGCTATGAACATGTATACCGCTGGCCAAAAGGCACGCATGGTGTCTGTCTTGGGCACAGGCGGTCCACGTGCAAGTTTGCAAACGTCGACAGGCTGCGGAGTCACAGCGACCTATTGTACCTCTGCAGGCGGCTCCACGGCCGACGAGTGGATCCAATCGGTGGCAATTGGCACCTTTACCAACAGCTCAGGCAACAACAGTGGTTATGGTAACTATACCGGCACCAATGTCGCATTTGTCAAGGGCACCGCTTACAGCTTCACCCTAACGCCCGGCTTCACATCCACATCCTTTCCAGAATATTGGAAAATATGGATGGACTTGAACAATGACAAGGACTTTGCCGATGCGGGCGAGTTGTTGTATGACGCAGGCACCACGAGCACGACCGCTCGCACGGGAACCATCACCGTGCCCACGACCGCCACTGCCACGACTTCTCGTATGCGCATTTCCATGAAATACAATGCTGCACCTACTGAGTGTGAGGCATTTTCCTACGGAGAGGTCGAGGATTATGGAGTGACACTGAGCAGCGCTGTCGCTTGTGGCAATCCATCGGCATTGGCGAGCAGTGCAGTCACCTCTAGCGGTGCCACGCTGAGCTGGACGGGTGTGACCGGCGCCACAAGCTACAATATCCAATACAAAATCAATGGTGGCGCTACATGGACGACCACAACCAGTACTTCAGCCAGCAAGGTGCTCACTGGGCTCACTGCTGCCACCATTTACAATTGGCAAGTGCAGGCCGTCTGCAGCGGCGGCAGCAGCGCTTATGTGGTGGGTGCAAACTTCACCACTTTGGCTGCGACATGTACCGACAGCTATGAAGCCAATGAAACCCAGGCCACGGCCAAGACATTGGCCGTGAACACCAACGGCCTTGCCAAGATCTGCACGGCCACCGACATCGATTATTTCAAGGTGACGACGTTGACTGCGGCACCCAAGCTCAAGGTGACAGTCACCACGCTACCTGCCGACTATGACGTCGTGCTCTACAACAGTGCCGGTGTGCAGATTGGATCATCCGCCAATGGCGGCACCACGAGCGAGTCGATCACTTACAATACCGCCACAACGGGTGCTGTCTACTACATCAAGGTTTTTGGATACAGCGGCGCGTTCAATACCACGACTTCCTACACGGTGCGGGCCTCTACACAGGCTGCCAACTGGCGCGGTTCAGGTGCGATCGAGCCTGTCGTAGGCAAAGATCTGAGCGGTATCATTGAGGATGTGATGCAGGTCTACCCCAATCCCGTAGCGCAGAACCTCTTTGTGAACTACACGACACTGACCGAGGGTGATGCTGCCCTCACGGTGACGGATCTCTCTGGCCGTGTGATTTTGCGCCGTGATGTCACCTTGGCCGCCGGCTCCAACATCATCGATTTCAGCGTGAGCGACATCGCCGATGGCATGTACCTCGTGCGCGTGCAGGCCGCCACGGGCAGCCGCATCGCCAAGGTGCAGGTCATGCATTGATCCCATAATTGCCGCAAGGCAATGATAAAACTTCGCACAAGGGGCATCCGTCGGATGCCCCTTGTGCTTTTCCATAAACGCTGTCGCAATCCTCGCGTTGCGCTTTTCAATGCTCATCCATTCCTAATCAGATGCAATTTTTGCAGCTGCAAGGTCGCTCTTCAGGGCAATCTCGACAAGAACGTAAACGACTTTCGGGCTGTCAATCGCGAAGGTGAGCTGCGAAATCGGCGCGTATCAAGAACCATCTAATCCGAAGTTCAGATTGCCTGATGCATTCGGGATTGACTGCAAAAGGCGATACAGTCCATTCTCTGAACTTCCCGTGCTAGGCCCACAAAAAAAGCGAGGCCATCGACCTCGCTTTTCAGTATTTCTTCAAACTGCAATGAAGGATCAACCCTCAGCGTTTTTGCTTTTTTTAGGCTTCTTGATCTTTGGAGCCTTTTTCCAAGCCACATAGGCTTGGCTATCGATGTCATAAACCAAAAACAGCTTGCTTTCTTTTTTGAAGCTGTGGTTGTTTTCTTCCCATGTGCAGTCGATGCTGTAGTTGTTGGCGACGCTGTGCTCTTCCCAGTTGCCTTCATACAGGGCATAATTCACGACCTTGATGTCGTGGTTTCCGACGGCAACATTCACAGGGAACGAGCAGCCCTTGGACTCTTTTACGGTAGCAGATTCGCCTACAGAGACGCCATCGATAAAGACCTCAGTCTTGCAATCATGGTCATAACCCTCGACAATGTTCAAAAACTTGAATGTGACTTTGAGGGGAACCGTTTGCGCAAATGTAAAAGTGCCTGCGAGCAGCAAGGCCATCAACAACGTGAATTTTTTCATGATTAAAGTATGCCTTCTAGGTGGAAGAATAGAAAAACAAACTGGCGGCGACGCCAATGATTGCAAATTTAGCTTCATTGCGCGCAAATGCAACCCCCGAGAGCGGGTAAATGGGACAATCT
>JANPHP010000293.1:0-12771 GCA_031424495.1 Bacteroidota bacterium
CGCTCGCAATTTTCATGCGATTGCCCTATACTGGGCGGCAATCGCAGCGTGAGAACATGCTACCGCACCTCGTCCATGATCTTGTAGTTGCCGGTATTGGCGACGACGACCCAGCCGGTCACGCTGTCGATGCGCACACCATCGCGGCGGCTCGCCACCGTGTAGCGATAATTCAATTCATCTTCAAAATATCCCTTTTTCACAGACTCTTCCCCGTCAAAATAGCTGCGACGCGCCACTTCAAATGTGCCCAAAGATTCAAATCGGGGGTTCAGCGTATGCAAATGCATGAGCGTGCCCACATTGTTCACGAGCGTGGTCAGCATTTCGTAATTGCCAGCACTGTTTTTCCAGATGCCCCAAGCGCCAAATTGCTGCATCCTGATCTCCGTGCGCCTCCCATCCGCCAAGATCACCTCCACCCGCTCAAAATGCCGCAGGGTTGGGTCGATTTTCTTTGCGAAGTCCTTTGCAAGTTCACAGGTTTCCGGACGCTTTTGCAGGTGAAATTGGGCGATGAACTCAGCAACGGGCAGGCTTTCCATCTTCATGTCAAGCGCAGGATCTGAAGATGCATCCGAAGCCGAAGCAGCACCTTGCGCCGCAGTCGCCACCGAATCCGGCATATTCGTCTTAGAATCCGAAGTGGCACCGCATCCGACAATCCAAGTTGCAATCAAAACGAGCCAAACAATCCGCAGAAATGGAGAATGATCACGGACGGAAAAAGGCAGAAAACCCAAATTCCCGAAGCCTGTTGAAGTTTTATCAATCAGAACACGCATGACCATCCACCCAATTTCTAATTCCTAATTTCTAATTCCTCACCCCTCATGCGCATTCTCATCCACATTCGCAGGTGGCCCGACACGCCACTCATCCCCATGCCGCGTCACAACCAAGCGATCAAGCGTAAGCCGGCCGTCGGGGTGATAACAAATCTCGCTCACGATCACCGTGTCTTTGTCGATGAATTCCCGTTCGGGAAATGCATGCAAGAAGCCCTCAAATGTAGGCATCTCGCCTCTACGCATGTGGGCCTCAAACGACAGCCGCAAGGTTTCAGCAGTCTGCGTGATCAAATCCTCGGCATAACCCGCCAAGCTAGGAATCTGATCGAGCAGCATCCGCGCCTCGGTTTCAAAATCCTTGCATGCGATCGCAGCCTCGACATCGCCCGCCGTGTAGGCATCCTCCAAACAGAGAATTGCCCCCTCTGGCGTATTCATATCGTGTGCAAAATAATCGTAGCCATAATCCACCGCGATCCCAAATCCACGGTCAAATTCGCCACGCTCTGAATCGGTCAGACTCTCGCGGTACACACGGATCGTGTATCCGCCGATCAATCGCCCATCCTCAACAAGCAACCAATCGGAAATGGCATCCAAATCGAAGCCAATCCGTGTGCCAGCCTTTACGCTCGTGACTGTAACGGGATCGCTGTCGATCACACCATAAAATAGGCCGTCGTCGTCGAGCACGGGATCGTTGAGCCACATGTGCTCAATCCCATGTTGGTCCTCGATACGCACTTTGAGGCTGTGGCCATACTGATTTTCAGGTGAATGTAGGATGCATTCCTTGAAATAACCGATGGTGAGGCGCGCCTTTTCCATCGCCCAATTCATCTGGGCATCGGCCCGATCGGCATTGAATACGTTGGTGCTTTCCTCGCGTTTCTCGTAGCTCATCAGCGCACGATTTTCATTTCTTGAATGAGGTGTCCGGCTCCGGCGTAGTTGTCGATCACCCACAAAATATAGCGAATGTCGGCCACGATATTGCGGCAACGCTCGGGGTCATACATGATGTCGCTCATGGTACTCTCCCAGCTGCGGTCGAAGTTGATGCCGATCAAGTTCCCGCTGCCGTCGATCACAGGGCTGCCTGAATTGCCACCCGTAGTTTGATTACTCGCCGTAAAAGCCACGACCAAATCGCCTTTGGCATTCGCATATTGGCCGTATTGTTTATTGCGGGCCATGTCGACGAGGCGTTGCGGCAAGTCAAACTCACGGTCGCCAGGCACATATTTTTCCAAAACGCCCGCCATCGTCGTGTAGGGCTTGTAGATCACGCCATCTTGGGGCTCACTGCCTTCAATTTTGCCATAAGCCACCCGCAAAGTGCTGTTGGCATCTGGCCAATATTTTTTGTCATTGAAAACAGTCATCATGCCTTTCACATACACCCGCATCAGGTCCTGGAGTTTGGCTTCAAATGCACCAGCTTGGGCAGCGGCCTTGTCTTTCCAAGCGGCCGTCACACTTTTTTGAAGTAGATAAATGGGGTCATTTTGAATGACTTTAGGGCTTTTTTTGCTGAATTTGTCGAGGAATGCATTCAATCGAGCCTCATCGGTAAAGACAGATTTGGAAAATGCCTCGGCGGCGTAACGATTCCAATCATTGGCATATTTTGCGCTGAGCCCAGCGTGGATGTCGGGGCGCAAGGCGGGATCCAATCCCTCAATATACATCGGGTACAGCGCCGCGAGGATTTTCTGATCCGTCATCGGATCATAATTTTTGTAAAATCCAGTCGTGCTTTCCTTCAGTTTGCGAATCTCATCCGCCAGTTTGCCATCCTCCACAAGTTTGGGATAGTTATCGGCAAGTCCAGCAAATGCGGAGGCAAAGCGCAAGGCCTCCGGCCCAGTGTAAAAAAACTCGACCAACATGGAACGCGCCATCAAATACTGCTTTCCAGCAGCATAGTGGCCCTCCAATTCCTGCAATACATTCCCATAAACACCCGACAACTCCGGATTTTTGCCGACCAAGTCCGCAAATTTGCGTTCCATGGCCTGCTTCATTTCCACGGCGTGCAGACGCTCCAATCCCTTGCATTCACCGATCCATTTTTTCCATGCATTCGCAATGCGCGCCTGCTTGGAGGCATAAGCGATGCGCAAGCGGTCGCTGCTCGCCATCGTCTCATTGATGAGCGCGAGGCTTTTGTCGCGCATGGCGATCGCGCGCGGGTTCATCTCCCCGATCACAAATTTCACTGCGGATGAATGCAGGTATTGCTGTGTCTGCCCAGGAAAACCATAAACCATCGTAAAATCCCCTGGCTGCGTGCCCTTCACCGAAACGGGCAAAGAATACCCGGGCACATAGGGCTTGTTGTCGGCGGAATAGTCAGCCGGCTCGTTGTCGCCATTCGCATAAATGCGGAAAACGGAAAAGTCGCCTGTGTGGCGGGGCCACATCCAGTTGTCGGTGTCGCCACCAAATTTGCCGACGCCACCGGGAGGCGCACCCACGAGGCGCACGTCGCGAAAGGTTTTCGTGACGATCATGTAAAACTCATTGCCGTAGAAAAATGGCTTGATATCGACTTGGTGTTTGGGTTCGGCCTTTTCAGTCGCCGACTTGATCGTCTGCATATTGGCCGCGACGCGGGCGGCGCGCGAGGCAGGATCCAAGCCAGCGGTGCCGTCGAGCACGCGTGCTGTCACATCCTCGATGCGCACGATGAAGGTCGCAGTGAGCCCAGGATTGGACAGCTCATCGGCTTTGGTCATCGCCCAAAAACCATCGGTGAGGTAGTCGTGCTCTACCGAACTGTGGGACTGAATTTGCGAAAACCCGCAGTGGTGGTTGGTGAGGATGAGTCCTTGGGTGGAGACCACTTCGGCGGTGCAGCCGCCCCCAAAGAGCACGATGGCGTCCTTGAGGCTGGATTTGTTCACCGAATAAATATCTTCGGCACTGAGCTTGAGGCCCATGGCCTTCATGTCGGTCTCATTGAGCGACCTGAGCAGCGCAGGGATCCACATGCCCTCGGCGGCTCTCAGTGTGAGTGAGAGTGTGAGAGCGAGTGTGAGCGTGAGGAATAGCTTTCTCAACATTTTATTGCCTTTTTCTTTGGGGAGCGAAGATAGGGCTTTTGGGGGAGGGGTGCAATGGGGGAATGGGATTCGCAGGCTTTGCACCCGGCTGGTGGGCATGAGCTGGAACGCAAAGAAAATTGTTGCATTGTTTTTTGCACTAAATTGACAGAATACCTAGATTTCGCAATGGCAAAAACGAGTTGGTGGGATGTAATTGAACGGACTCTCGAGAAATCGACCGAACCGCTATCAGCGATGGAAATATGGCAAAGAGCCAATGAGTGGGGAACCATTGGGGACTTCACTACACCGGGGAAAACGCCTTGGGCAACGATTTCCGCCTATTGTTACACCGATATGTCCGAGCAAGGAGATGAATCAAGAATTATTCAGACGAGCCGTCGTCCAGCTCTCTTTGCCCTAAGAAAATTGAGCGCCAATTCGCCAGAAAAAACTCCCACGGGAATCCAGCAGGCGATCGAAACGAAAGTGTCCGTACCACAAAAGCGCACCTTCCATGAAAGAGATTTGCACCCTATTCTGGTGGCGTTTGCAAAGAATAGTGCACATTTCCAGGCCTATCTGAAAACTGTTTTTCATGAGAATTCTACAAAGGGCAAAAAAGGCCAGAACGAATGGTTGCATCCTGATATGGTCGGTGTTTATTTTCCTTTTCAACATTACACAGATGAACTGCTTAAGTTGCAAAACCATTTATCGGTGAGTTCGATTCGCCTGTTTTCATTTGAGTTGAAAGTGAACATCGGCTTTAGCAATTTACGCGAATGCTATTTCCAAGCTGTTTCCAATTCTAGTTGGGCCAATGAAGGCTACTTGGTAACACTGCAACTCGACGATGATGATGAACTAATGAATGAAATCAGAAGGCTCAACAATGCGTTCGGTATAGGTCTTATCAAGTTGGATCCAATCAATATTTATGAAAGCAATATTCTGTTTCCCGCGCGAATCAATCCGGAAATCGATTGGGATACAGTAAATCGCCTATCAACGGAAAATCGCGACTTCAAGGATTTTCTGAAACTTATCGAGGAAGACTGCAAACTTGGAAAGGTAAAATCGCAATACGATGAAATCATGAAACCTGAGAAAATTGAAAAATTTCTGAAGGATAAAGGGTTGATCCCGTGATGGTATACTTGAGGGAAACATTACCTCTGCGCCAAAATCGCTAATTCATAAAGATCCCTCCTCTTTTCCCAACTTCTCCCCTGCCGCATCTGGCCCTCGAACTTTTCACTAAACCCATCATCCGCCTTCTTTCGAATCATTCCCCCCCTCAAAGCTCCAACTTAATCCCATCCTTCCAGACCTCCAATACGGTCTCAAATGCCGCATCGACCGTGATGAGCACGATCATGGCGTCGTTGTAAGCGTCTTCAAAGGACTTGCCGTCACCGAGGCCGATGTAAAGTCCCTTGGCGAAGGCGAGCGAGGCTTCGTCGCTGATTTGCTCGTTAGCACCGACGACATAGAGGCCAAATTTGGAGATTTCCGTCGCTTGCGTTGCCGAGTAGCAGGCGTTGAGTAAGACGATCTGCCCTACGCCTTGCAAGGGCTTGAACAATCGCCGCAGGGCAGCCTCCGGCATGGGCTGTGATTTGCCGTCTTCGGTGGCGAGAATCAGGCCTTTTTCATCGCCATGCCCTGAAAAATGCACGATTTGCGGTTTTTGGCCCATCGCCCGCACGAGGTCGGTGATCGTCACGCCAAATTGCGGCTGCAAAAACTCGTAACGATCGCGGTATTGCCCGAGCCCCATCTCGGTCTTGATGATGCGATATTCCTTCTCGACTTGTATGCGGTCGAGTTCGTCGGGACTCGCGGCTACAAACAAAATTTTGGAGGGTTTGAGTTTCGCGCCTGATTCCGTGGCGCTGGTATTTTCATGGTAGGTGCTATTGCTACTCATATTGATTTGTTGCCCGATTTTGTCACCTGCGACATTGTCTCCCGTGCCCGAATGCACCTGCGAGGGCGCTGCGGCAACCAATTCCAAAGGCGCCTCCTCAAATGCGAGAACCCACTCTACAGGCTCCACTCCCACCATGACCGTCTTGGTCAGCACCTTTATATATGGCCCCTCAGGCAAGACGATGGAAATGCAAAGGTCGAGCGGATGATTGCCTGCGTGCAAAGGGCGCACGTTGAAATTCCACTCCGTCGCGCGGTCGAGCTTCACGGCTTGCGCGCTCACGCCACCGATGGCCTCGACCAAGAAATGGGGCGATTTCTCAATGTATACCGTCATTTGATCAGCAATGCGCACATCCGGTTCAAATTTACGGTTTACCACATCCTTGGAGAGCCCCTTGACCAATGTTTTGCGGTCAGTCGCGATGCGAACCACACAGCGGTAAGTATGGTCGAGCTGCATTTTCTCGGGAATGCTGTACAAAACCATGCCTTCGTCGGGAAGCAAATTTGGCTTCGCTGGATTGGTTCCGATAGATGAAGGCCCCTTGGCTGGAAATGCATTGTCAGCATTGAGCGTTTCATCAACCTTATCATCCGCGAAGCTATCCCGACCAAACCGATTGAATCGCGGGATCAATCGCTGTCGACCACTCATCCCTAGAATGCCTTTGTTAAAAATATTGTTTTTAAGATCGGGGTTGATACTTCTGGATTGCGGCTCCATTCCTTGCCAAAGCGAGTCATCTTTTGTTGCATCCTCCATCTCCTCCAAGATCAAATCCAGCTGACTGCGAAACCTGAGCAACAGGTCCTCTGTGTTTTTGTACACAGTCTGGTAATGCCCAAGCGACTTGAGCTTATCTTGAAAGGCCCACAAAGAAAGTAAATCATCTTTGCGCGCCGCCCCCGTATTGATGGATGCATCTTTGAAAAAAGTATAGATCAGCGGCGTCCCATCCTCCGTAAACGCGCCAAATGCAGTTTCAAATTCCTCTGCGGTATATTTGCCGACCTTGGTAAAATATAGCATCACAAAAACATCGCACTCCTTGATCGCCTTGTTGTATTCGGCCTGCAATCCATCAGGGCCCATCGCATCTAGGAAATCTTCCCAGATCACGAGCTCAAGAAACAGCGCTTTGGGCACGAGTTTCTTGTTTTCACGACCGATAAAAAGTTCAAACTGAACACGATCATCTTTAAGTTCCGAGGAGGATGCGAGGAATATCTTGAGGGTATTCATTCAAAAGTTGGTTTTTCGGCGAAGAACTCAGATCCAAATGCTCGATACGATCCCTCCGATTTTGCAATGATTGCACAAACGTCGGTGATCTCGCTTAGATTTTATTCCTTCGCTTGCGAAAAATCGGCAATATCGGTTCAGGATACAAGTGGTCAAATAGATATTGCTGAAATTTCTGACCAGAATCAAGCGGTTTCTAGGGATCAGGGACGTGCCCGATTGCCAATGAAAGCAGCAAAAGGAAAAAGGGGCGATGATGAGCAGCTATGCCTAGAAACCAGGGAAATGCCGCGTCAAGCACCCACTTTCAAAATGCGCATCTGCCCAAAACTATTTGCATAATTCACCATCAATGCCTATATTTGTGGTATCAACATGTGTGGAATGAAATTGTGAGCAAGAAACAAGATGAAAAAGCAAAACGCGATTCAAATATTTGAAGCAAAAAGTGTCCGTTCACTTTGGGATGAGGCCAGCGAGAAGTGGTATTTCGCCATTGTGGATGTGGTAAGTGTTTTGACCGAAAGCGTGGATTCTCCTGCCTATTGGAGGAAGTTGAAACAGCGGCTCAAAGCAGAAGGAAATGAAACCGTGACAAATTGTCACGGTTTGAAAATGCCAGCCCCAGACGGCAAGATGCGTCTCACAGATGTTGCTGACACAGAGCAACTATTCAGGCTGATCCAGTCGATCCCATCCCCAAAAGCCGAACCCTTCAAAACTTGGTTGGCGCAGGTCGCCGCTGAGCGCCTCGATGAGATGCAAGACCCTGAGCTAACAATAGACAGGGCATTGGAGCAATACTTGCAACTCGGGTATTCAGAAAGTTGGATCAATCAGCGCCTCAAAAGCATTGAAATTCGCAAAGAACTCACTGACGAGTGGAGAAGCCGAGGCATTGAAGGGGGAATGCAGTTTGCAACACTCACCGATATCATTACCCGCGCTTGGTCTGGGCATAGTACCAAAGAATACAAAGTCTTGAAGGGCCTGAAAAAGGAAAACCTTCGCGACAACATGACCAATACCGAGCTGATCTTGAACATGCTCGCCGAAGCATCCACCAAGGATATATCCCAGGCAGTAAACCCAGAAACCTTTGAGGAGAGCATGGAAATAGCTGCCCAGGGCGGCAATGTCGCCAAGGTGGCCCTCAACGAATTGGAAGCAAAGACCGGCAAAAAAGTGGTCACCAAGCTGAATCCTAAAACTAGTCTCAACCTGCAGCAGGAAGGCGAAGGCACGTAAAAATTGCTTGGTGCCGTGGTGATTGCGCTCAAAAACAAGCTCGACCAGCGAGCTGACCGAGCTTGTTTTTGAGCGGATGCCATAAATCACTTCCTAAGAGGTCATTGCAAACGCAGGCGGCGAGGCAAAATTACCGCCTCACCACCACAGGCTTGGAAAGCGTGCCGCTCGCGTGCTGCACACGCAAGATGTAATTGCCCGATGGCAAGTCACGCACATCAAAAGCCATTTGATGCTCTCCTTGCGACTGGAATCCCGCAGGAATTGTGCGCACTTGGCGGCCTGTAAGGTCATACAGACCCACGACTGTCGTGCCAGCCTCTGTAAGATCAAAGGCAAACTGTACAGACTCAGCAGCTGGATTGGGCCAGATTTGTAGCGATTCAGTGCGCTCCAAACCGTCAGCAACGTCGAGCACAAAGCTCAAGTCAGGCTTGGGAAGACGCACGGTCGTGTACAGGCGATACTCGCCTGCACCCAAGGTATAAGACATTGCCGTATTCGTCACGTCGAGGCTGTCGCCGCTCCAAAACTCATACCACCGGCCTGTATGCTGGAAATCGGCATTGAAGGTAATCGTGCTTACTTCAAAGTTGCCGAAAACGGCTACATCCATCGATGCATCATTCAGATAGTTGCGCTTGACGCCGCCCCCGAGGTCATTGCTGTAATTGCTGGTATTGAAGACCTGCTGATTCGTCTTCAAGTCGATCAGTGCCGACCAGACTTTGTAAAGGCGCTGACGAGCAGCTTCATTCATATACTCCCAGCGCGGTGGATGATTGCAGACACGGCAAGGATCATCAATAGAGATATCATATCCACGTTCACCAAATTGCCACATCATTTTCGGACCAGGAATGGTAAAGAAGAAATTCCCCGCAAGCTCCATCCTGCCAAGGGCAGTACTGAGCTGCCGAATGTTGTAAGCCCCATTGCTATTGCCATAGGTGAGGTTTTTGAACATAAGGCGCTCCTCATCGTGGCTTTCCATGTAGCCCATCACTTTGGGTGAATTCCAGCCGCGACGTTGGTAATCGATCCACTCAAAATTGGAGGTGCCGATGAAACCCATTGTGGCTTCATTGTAATTGTAATTGTGATTTCCCCAGAGCATGAAGCCCATATTGTGGAGGGCGGTTTCCTCAGAATTGTCTGCAAAGTGCTCCAAAATCAAGTAGGCATCGGGCACGGTCATGCGCAAAGAGTCCTTGTACGCATCCCAGATATTGATCCTGCTCTGGTCAAAATTGCCCCAGAGGCCTACATTGCTCCCGCTATTGGTTTGGGTGAATCCTTTGGAGAGGTCAAAACGAAACCCGTCCAATTTGAATTCGGTGAGCCAATAGCGCATGGTGCGCGTGAAAACCCTGCGCGTCCAAGCCGACTCGTGGTTGAAGTCATAACCCACATTGAAGGGGTGGCGGGCATCTGGATTGAGCCAAGGATTGTCTGACCTTGGCTTGAAATTGGTCGCATCCCAATACATCTGACACAACGGGCTCTGGCTGAATGCGTGGTTGAAAGCAATATCCAAAATCACAGCGATACCCCGCTGATGACAGGCATCGATGAGCGCCTTCAACTGATCGGCAGGTCCATAATATTTGTCGAGCGCCATGTGAAACGAAGGATTGTAACCCCAACTCTCATTGCCTTCAAATTCGTTGAGCGGCATGAACTCGATGGCATTGATGCCGAGACGCTGCAGATAGTCGAGCGTGTCCAGCATCGTCGCGTAGTCATGCGACGCTAGGAAATCGCGCACCAGCAGCTCATATACCACGAGTTCCTCAGCGGCGGGCTTCGTGAAATTAGGTACTTGCCAAGTAAAGGGTGTGCCGTCGGCATCCAACACGGTCACAATGCTCGTGGTCTTGCCAGTGGGATAACTGGGCATGTTGGGGAATACGGCGGGCGTCACCCACTGATCATTGCTCGGGTCGAGAATCAACTCAGAAAATGGGTCAGCCACCTTGAGGTTGCCGTCGATCAAATATTGGTAGGTCATCACCTGACCTGGCGTGACCGTAATATTTTTCCAGAAAGTATTGCCGTCTGGCGTTTTATTCATGAAATAGGCAGTGTCGGCAATGTAATTGTTGTTGTCACAGAGGATGTAGACGCCAGTCTTGCCGGGCGCATCGAGTGTGAGGCGCATGGTTGTAGGACTCACCCGCGTGAGGCCGCGCAAGGTGCCCGCTGGCAAGGCAGCAGTTGTAATCGGCGGATTTACAGCATAATAAAATGAGTCTGCAGCTGTTGTAGAGCCGTCGCTTGCAGTGACAATCACGCGGTGATTGCCTGGGTTGCCTGCTAATATGGTGTGATTGAAGGTCGTACCATTGGTGGTGTAGACCTGCGTGCCATTGTCAGTAAGGGTGAGCGTCGCCGTTCCAGAGGCAGAAGCAACAGTGGGTATCGGTGCTCCTTGGGAGGCGACGATTGAAATGGCCGATGGCGTGGTAAAGGCTACGTTCAACTGGTTGTTTTGGGCGACATTGTAGAAAATGTCTGAGCCATCGCTGTTGCGCCCCACGGTTGCGCCGCTGGCATTCCTGAAAACAAATGCCATCTTGAGAATCGATTCGCCGGGAGGCACGCCATAAAAATTGCGCATGTGGTACTTCATCCGCCAACGATTGTTGCCGAGGCTGGTCATGAGCACGCGAGGGTCTGCTGTACCCCAATTGCCTTGCACATAGAGCCATGAAGTACCTGTCGCACTCAGATTGGTCACGACGCCGGTATGGGCATAGACGGGGCTTACCCCGGTCAAGGCGCCATTGCCTTGCGTGGCATCAAAAATGATCTCAACCGAATCAGACGCAATGGGAAAAGTAGGAAGCACACTCACCACCTGGGCGCTTACCGTGGAAAAAACAATGCAGAGCAGGAGAATGAGCAGGGAAAAGTTCTTCTTCATACGACCATCATTAGCAAATACTAAGTGTCAAATAAACACTAAGTAAAAACCTTTTTAGGGTAAAAGCAAGACGCCCCCGAAAATAGATGCCGTCTCAAAAACAGAAGTTCCTGAGGCGGCATGTTTTAGCAAAAGCCGCTGGCAATCAGCGGCGCCCTTGACAAGATTACCAAATGCTCACGCGCACACTGTCTGCGCGCCACATCGCATCACCCTCTTTGATGCCAAAGGTGGCATAAAACTCGGGCATGTTCGTGAGCGGACCGATCACACGCTGCTTCGCAGGTGAATGCACGTCACTGCGAACCTTATTGGCGATCGATTCTGGACGCTCATTGATCATCCATGCGAGGGCGTAGCCCAAAAAGAAGCGTTCGTCGGGAGTGAGCCCTGCGATCTTTTCCTTGTTTTTGTACTGCGCGGTGCGCTTGAAGGCTTCGTAACCCATGATGATGCCGCCCAAGTCAGCGATATTTTCGCCTTGGGTGATCTCGCCATTGACATGCAAGGTGTCGACGGCTATATATTCATTGAACTGTGCCACAATCATCTTGGTCTTCGCGAAAAATTTGGCATTGTCTTCCTGGGTCCACCAGTCACTCAGGTTGCCATATTTGTCATACTTGCTTCCCTGATCGTCAAATCCATGCGTGATCTCGTGGCCGAAAGTCGAGCCGCCGATGATCGAGTACAAAATCGCATCATCCGCCAATTTGCCTTCGTAGCCTGGCACCATAATATTGCAGCCGGGCACGACGATTTCATTGTTGCTCGGGCTGTAATAGGCGTTGTAGTATTGTGGCTGCATATTCCATTCGGCGCGGTCCACTGGTTTGCCAAACTTCTGCAACATATACCTGAACTGCCAGCGGTTTGCGTTCATATTGCTTTCGGCAAACGATGCACGGTTGATGTCCAGACTGCTCAAATCTTTCCATTTGTCGGGATAACCGACCTTCATCACGATTCCCGCGAGCTTCTCTTGCGCTTTTGCTTTGGTAGCATCGCTCATCCAGTCGAGCTTTTGGATGCGCTCTGCATAAACATCTTTGATGGCATTGCCGATTTCAAGGAGCTTTTCTTTGGTGCCTTTGGGTAAGTATTCGTCGACATAAACTTGCCCCACGAGCTCGCCCAATGCATCATCAGTGCGCGCAACGACGCGTTTCCAGCGTGGCTTTGCGACCTTGACACCATTCAATGCGGTGCTGTAAAATGCGAATGATTCATTGAAGGTCTTGTCATCCACATATTCAGCGTAGCTGGAGATTAGCTGGAGTTTCAGGTAGTTTTTCCAGTCTTGCAGCGCGATGGACTTGAGCAAGCCATTGACCGACCGCAAAAACTCAGGCTGCCCGACGACGACAGTGTCCACACCTCTGAGGCCGAGCGCATCATTGAAAAAATCCCAATTGAAAAGCGGCATTTCGCTCTTAAGCTGCTGGAAAGTGAATTTATTGTAGTTTTTCACGGGATCGCGTGTGGCTTCAATGGTCCGTGAAGCTTTGGCAATCGCAGTTTCCAATGCCAGATTTTGCACGGCAGCTTGTTTGGCGGTGGCGTCGTCTGCACCCA
>JANPHP010000294.1:0-28164 GCA_031424495.1 Bacteroidota bacterium
AGCGCCAACAAATACACCTCCCTCTTGAATACTCCAATTTGTCGCTCTAGCAATAGCAGTCAGTTGGATCCGCACATCGTTCTGCTCGACATGACATACTGTGAATCGATCAGAGGATTAGTAGTTTATTAGAATGAACAAATTCGTTGTGAAGGGTTCGTGCGGCCGCTGTGTAGGGGGTGTATGCAGTGGGCGCAAGATGTCTCGGCTTCACTTCGTTCCGCTCGACATGACATGATGGCCCGTCTTGACATATTGAATTCACCACGCACTTACGACCACCGCACCTTTCTTATGGCCCAACTCCACATACCGATGGGCATCGGCCATCTCGGCGAGGGGATATTGCCGGTCGATCACCGTGCGCAATTTGCCCGTTTGCATTAGCGTGCGAATCTCTAGGAGATAGGCCAATCTTTGTTTCACAGGCAGCAGTCCTGTCGACGATGACTTCACTTTTTTGCCGCCGATGAGCGAGGTCCAGAGCATTTGGCGCATCACTTTGCCGTTTACAACCGTCGGCAAATACATGCCTTTGGCGGTGAGCGAGCCCTTGCAAGCGGCAAACGAGCTCTTGCTCACCGTGTCAAATATGATGTCGTATTGTTTGCCGTTTTGGGTGAAATCCTGCTGCGTGTAGTCGATCACGTGATCGGCTCCGAGCGACTTGGCCAGCGCAATATTGGGGGTGCTGCAGACTGCTGTCACCTCCGCACCGTAATATTTCGCCAATTGTACGGCATAGGTGCCTACGCCGCCAGCGGCGCCATTGATCAGGACTTTATGCTTGGCTTGGATATTAGCCTTGCCCTTCAGAAAATTGAGGGCTGTGATCGCGCTGCCGCTCACGGGCGCAGCCTCCGCAAACGTAATATTATCGGGTATCGTGGCCACCACGTCCTTTTCGCTCACGCAGACATATTCCGCATAACATCCCAAGGTCGTCGTGCCGCCAAAAACCTTGTCGCCGACCTGAAAAGCGGTCACCGCTGCGCCCAGTGCCACAATTTCCCCTGCAAATTCAAAGCCCAATATCCTGCGTTTCGGCCCCTTCAACCCCAAGTACAACCTGCCAATTTCGGGCTTGCCCTCGCGCATCATAATATCTGCGGCCGTGACCGTGGTCGCGTGGACCTTGATCAAAAGCTCATTCGGCTTGGGTGTAGGTTGTGCGACCTCATTGAGCTCAAAGACTTCAGGGCCGCCATAAACTTTGTATTCAATTGCTTTCATCGTGCTTTATCTTTTTTGATGATGCAAAGTTCAGGGCTGTCGAGCGGGCGTTCGTTGACTTGGGTTAAGAAATGGGGGGAACGGGCGTTCGGGCTAAGAAATCGTGCGCACAGGCGGGTTTGAGGTGGCATTCTGCGAATACTGCAAACTTTTGGCAGGTTTTTGCAATGCAAGGACTCTAAAATCAAGCCACCTTTGACGCTTCCAACGGAATAAGATAAAAAAGAAAAATATGACAACTGTAAATCGATTGGCAATTTGGATGGATCATTCGGATGCACACGTGATGAAGGTCGACGCCGAGATGAAGCGGAGGCATATTGAGTCGAATTTCGGGAAGGATGATAAGGGGGAAACCCTCGGGAGGAGTGAAAATGTTATGCACAACAAAGAGCATGGGCACCACATCGCCTACTACAAAGCATTGGGGGAAATCATCAAGGATTACGACGAAGTACTGATCTTCGGCCCGACAGATGCCAAAAAGGAATTGCACAATTATTTGGCTGCGGATTCACATTTTGCCAAGGTCAAATTTGATGTGCAACCAGCAGACTATATGACGGAACACGAGGAGCATGCATTCGTGCGTAAACATTATGATATGAGTGTGTAACAAATCAGTGGAATGAAATAGAAGATGAATATCCGCTACTACGCCACGGTGCATCGGTCGGCATGACACCGTTTTGTACATAATGTTAAAGTTCCGGACAAGCATATTCTTTTTTGATGCTGCAAAGTTCAGGGTTGATGGGTGGGCGTTCGGTGACTTGGGTTGACGATATTATTTGACCGCTTGTGCGGGACCACTATTCGATTTTTTTCCTACCTTGTAGTAATCAGGGTGCAAGGGAGTGCATTTTTGGCATTGGAAGACCAAAAAGTAAACTGAATATTTATGGGAATGATGTACGAGCCGATACTGGAGGGTGAATTTGACGGCACAGAGAAGGGGCTCCATCATGAAATTTCTCTTTTCGAATACGCCGATCGGCTCCCGCTTGAAGAAATGGATGGCGAATATTGGGTTGGTTTCGTGACAGGTTATGCCATCGGACGACAAGCAAGAGGTCTGCTGAAAAACGCCGTGGTCGGCCTCTCCTTCGATGAAAGAATGGCATGCTACGAACTCCTTCTTTACAAGCGCCGTGGGTGTGGGTTCGAGATCCCATCTACTTATTTGAAAGAGATACAATATTGGGCAGACTTAGGAATTCCTTGGGAGGTTTGCCAAAATTCAAGGCAGCTGTTGGAAAATGGCCAAATTCTAAGGGCAATCACTGAAATTTCAGAACATTACCGCATTTCATTTGCTGTTTTTGGCTATCGGAGTCTGGAAAAATTCTCCGAGCGCCTTCAAACTGCTCGGAAACAAAGGCGGAACTCCAAGGATTATGACACAGCGCCTGAGCGTGCCGCAATTGAGGCTGATCTGCGTGCTTGGATGCTTCGATATGGGGAGGAAAGCAAAGTTTGACCGCTTGGACCTTTCGTCGTTCGCAGACCTTCACCCCGCACTCCGGCTTCCCAACGTTACCTTAAAACCCGCCCACCTTGCTTCCAAAATCAGCGAGGAAATCTTATCTTTGCCTCTGAAAACGAGTGCAAAATGAAATTTGTAGACGTCAAAAACGATGTAGCCTTTCACAAAATATTTGGTAATCCGAGCAATGCGGTCGCACTCATTTCCTTACTCAATGCGGTTTTATTTGCAGACGGATCAAATCGTTTATTAAGCGCCACTGTAGCAAGTCCTTATCTTTTTCCACCTGTCCCGGTCGGCAAGACGAGCATAATGGACGTGTTTGTAACCGATCAAGAAGGGGTGGAATTCATCGTCGAGGTGCAAATCGTGGATCGATACGGGTTTGAAAAGCGAGCGCATTATTACGTTAGCGGGGAATTTTCGGCTGAAATCGACGGCGGCGATGACTTTATTGTGCGCATCCCAACCTACATTATCGGTATTTTGGATTTCAATGTGACCATAAATCCGAACTACTTCTCGATTGATCAAACGAGGGACATTGAAATGGAAGCAAACCTCCTCAAGGGGGTCAAATACCATTTCATTGAACTGAAAAAGTTTCACAAGGAAGAAAATGAGCTCCTGGAGTTGGTTGATAAGTGGGCCTACTTCTTCAAAAATTCTCAAAATCTCGATCTCATCCCAAGTAATGTCGATGACGAGGGCTTGAAAACAGCCTATATCAATGCTGATCAGCAGACATGGACAAAGGCTGAACTAAATATTTACAATGACTCCAAGGTGCAAGAGGCCGATATCGTGCAGCGAGAACTCCTATTGTTTGAAAAGGTCGAGCAGATGAAAATCGAAGTGGAGCAAAAGAAAATCGAGATCGAGCAAAGGGAACTGAAGGCGGAACAAAAGAAAATCGAAGTCGAGCAAAGGGAAATCGAGATTGAGCAAAAGAAAGTCGAGATCGAGCAAAGGGAATTCAAATTGATCCAAGGAATGGTCGCTGCTGGAATGCCGATCAGTCAAATTGCAGCCATCGCTGAGAAAACCGAGCAAGAAGTCCGTGAAATCCTAGCAAAGCAACGCTAATCCCCCCTCACTCCCGCTTCCCCACCACTTCAAAAACCTTCTGCAGCCTTTCCCCCTCGTCATCGACGAGGGTAATGGTATGCATGCCTGGGGTCGGGTTCAGGGCCATTTGATGAAAGGTTTCGGTCGTGCCGATGAATGTGCGGTCTAGGTGCCAGTGGATTTTGCTGCCTTGCCTGCGGTGGGCGGCCTCAAAGACGACGCTGCTCACATTGCCGCTCAGGTCGATGGGCACGTAGACTTTGCTACTCGTGCGGGGGTAGACAAATTCCATGTTGGTGCTGTTGGCTTCGGCCTCGGCGGCTTCCTTGCAATCGGCGCGCCAGGGAGGCAGGGGCAGGTAGTCGGCGTGCTTGCGGCGGTACCACTCCTCCTCGCTCGGCGTGAGGATGAACCAAGGCTTGTGTACCATGTTGCCGGGTGACTCGCAGTCGCTGTGAACCCTGAATTGGCCCGTCGGATCCAAGTGCACCATCTTGTGGTAGGGGCAAGGCTCCGTGTTCACACCCCGAGCCGGCACACGCACGAGCTCCAATTCGTCGCAAATCTCGCTGGCGCGATGCCCGCTCTTTTTGCAAATCGTGATCTCTTCCTCGTCGTCAAAAGGCTCATCAAACCAGACATTGGGGCTGTGAATCATGTTGAATAAGTCGAAGAGGATGGGCGCGGCCGCATAAAGTCCGATCAGGCCCGGGCGGCCTTCGCCGTCGGCATTGCCTGCCCAGACGGCGACCACGTGCGTGGGCGTGACGCCCACCGCCCAGGCGTCGCGGTAGCCATAACTCGTGCCCGTCTTCCAAGCCACCCGCCGCGAGCTGCTGAAATTCATCCATTCGCTTTCGCCCTCCGGCCTCGCCAATGCCAGCAATGCATCGAGGGTTTGGTAGCAGGCAGCCGCGCCCAAGGGCGACTCGTCGGTGAGCACGGGCTTGTAGTCTTGCTGCTGCGTGATGGAATGGGCCATGACATAATTGGGCGCATGAAAGCCGCCTTGGACATAGTGGCCGTTGAAACGATGGTAATCGTTGACGGTGCGGGCCATGCTGGCATACATGCCGGCGAGGTCCCAAAGCGTAGCCTCCGCCCCGCCGAGGATCAGCGACAGGCCATAATCGTCGGCCGAGCGGTCGAGCGTGGTCATGCCGAGGGATTGCAGGCGCAGCAAAAATTTCTGGTGGCCATAGTCGCTGAGCATCCTGATCGCCGGGATGTTGAGCGAGCGTGCAAGGGCCATCTTGGCGGGCACGGCCCCGTCAAATGTGCGGTTGTAATTTTGCGGATTGTAGGCGCCGTAATAGGTGGGGATGTCGGGCACGAGGGTATTGGGCAGCAGCTCGCCGTCGTCGAGCATGGACGCAAAGAGAAAGGGCTTCAAAATGCTGCCCGTGCTGCGTCGGGCGCGGATCACATCGACCTCGTGCCCGCTCGTGCTGTCGCTCGGGCGTGTATTGCCCACGTAGGCGATCACGTCGCCCGACTCGACCTCGATCACGATAGCGGCGGCGTTGTGCACGCTGTTTTCCAGGAGGCGTCGCTGATGTGCTTGCAGGATGTGACTCGCACGCTCCTGCATGTGCATGTCGAGGGTGCTGCGCACGCGCTGACCGCTGCCGGCCTCGGCAAGGCTGCGGTCGAGCAAATGGGGCGCAAGGTCGGGCAAAGCGTGCGGCCGGTCGGGGAGGGGTTCCTCCATGGCGAGCATGCAAGTGACGGAATCGATCACGGCATCTTCCCACATGCGCTTGAGCAGGCGGTCGCGCTTGGCTTTGAGTGCGCTACGGTTGCGGCCCGGGTGGATGAGCGAAGGCGCATTGGGCAAGACGGCGAGGGTGGCACTCTCGGCCCAGCTCAGCTTGTCGGGTCCTCGTCCAAAGTAGCGCCAAGCCGCTGCGTCTAGGCCCACGACATTCCCCCCAAAAGGAGCATTGCTGGCATACATCGCGAGGATTTCATCTTTGGAATAGCGCATTTCGACGCGCAGGGCCATCACGGCCTCGACGCCTTTTTGCCAGATGTTGCGGTGCTGCCCTTTGCGGCTCATGCGCAGCACTTGCATCGTGAGGGTAGAGCCGCCGCTCACGAGGCGGCCGTTGGTGACGTTTTGCCACATGGCGCGGCCCAAGGACGGGATGTCGACGCCCGGGTGAATGTAAAAGCGCCGATCTTCAAAGGTCGTGATGCACTTGGCAAATTTTTCTGGGACGGTGTCGGATGCGGGAAAGCGCCATTGGCCATCGGCGGCGATGCGGGCGCCGAGCAGATTGCCCTCGCGGTCTTCGAGCACCATGGAGAGCGGGTCGTTGAAAAGCTGCTTGGGGATGAGGAAATAATGCCACCATATCCCAAAAGCCACCATCCACAGCAGGATTTTCCAGCGTGGCTTGAACAGCCAACGCATTAGTGTGGGCAGGCCGGTGCGGGCTTGGGTGGTGGATGATTTGAATTGCCGAATGAAGCTCACGATTTTGTAGAATGCTGGTTCGCAGGAACTCTGGGCTTTGCGCCCTCCGCGATCGTAGTATTTGCATAATCAAGCCGCAGAAACCGCAGAGGGCATTTTGGTTAGGAATTTTCAGGGGTCACAACGTTCACCCATTTACCTGGAACCCTGGCCGAGATCGAGTTGTCATACATCGCTTCGACGTAGATCGTGGGCAGGTAAAACTTGCCGAGGTAGCTCGCATTCAACAAGATGCGGAAGGTTTTTTCATTCTCCTCCGTCTTGCGCGTCGGGTAGGCCCAAGGAAAACGTGCCTTCTGCCCGGGCGAGCCCAGGTCAAAATACGTGAGCACCCTGTCGTCGCGGATGTCTTGGTAGTCGGGCTGCGCAATCGCTTTTTCGAATCCCGTGCCGTCCATCCGCGTGTTGTGGATCTCCCAACCCGAGGGGAAAATCTGCGTGAGTGCCAATTCGTCGAGGTCGCCCTTGGTACCCGGATTTTTCATCGTGATCTCCGCCACAAAGTCAGTGCCTTGCTCCAAAGTCGTCGGATCGAGGGGCGCGCCCTCCATGTCAAAGTAGTTGACGGCGAGGCTCACGTGGTTTTGGCTTGCGTCTTGGTCGCCCTTGGCGGGAATGCCTTCTGCGATTACCCGCGCAAAGAGGATGCCCGTGCCCTTGTTCTTAAGTTCGACGCGGCTTTGGGCACCGTTGCCGACGCCGAGATCGATCTGGGCGATGGGTTTTGCGCTGCTGCCATCGACCCAATTGCCGCCGTTGATGCGGTAGGCGTATTCCATCTTGCTGTTTTGGCCTTGGCTCAGCCCCGCATATTTGGCCATCGCGATGAGGCTGTAGCCCGTCGTCTGCGTGCTCATCCACTCGTCTTTGGAGAGGGCATTGGCGACTTTTTTGCTCAATTCCGCCCCGCGCACCCGATTGCCGATGATGCCGATGCATTCCAAAATGATGGCTTGGTCGCGGATGTCGTTGCCGTAGGTGAAGCATTGCTCCTGATACTTCGGCACGGCGATGGCCAGGTCTTGGCTCAGGCGGACGGCCGTTTCAGGCTGCCCGGCGAGCTTGTAGGCGGCGGCCAATCGCCATTGTGCGACATTGTCCAGGCCCGGCGTTTCCCGCAAGCGGTTCATCGCACCCAGCTCAGGCGAACCCGCGAGCGCCAGTAAATAGAGGCGGTCGCCTTGGATCAATTGGCCGGGGCGGCCGTTTGCAGACCAGTTTTTGGCGGCCTTTTTCTGGAATGTAATCCACTTGGTGAGGAAGGTCTGCGAGACGCGATAGCCCTTGTTTTTGGCCTCGATGATGAAGTTGCCCGCATAGTTGGTGCCCCATTCATCCACCTCGCCCGTGCCCGGCCAATAAGAAAGTCCGCCACTCGCTTGCTGGAAAGTCTCCAAACGGTCGAGTCCCGCTCGGATGTTTTTGTCGATCATCTGCTGCATGCCCGCAGGCATCTCGATCAAGTTGGAGACATAGAGTTGCGGGAAGACCGACGAGGTCGTCTGCTCCACGCAGCCGTGCGGATATTCCAGCAGGTATTTGAGGCGCTTGCCGAGGTTGATCGGGGGAATGGTGCTGAGCTCCAAGGTGCCTTTGTTGGTGCCGACCATGCCGGGATAGGTCACATTTTCGTTCCATTGCTGATTGGCGTCGACGGCTTTTTCGGTCACGTTCACGACCTTGGGATTGGGGTTGCGCACGTCGATGTCGATGTGGTAGATCGCCACTTCGCCGCCGCTACGCGCCGTCACCTTCACCGTGCCCTTGCCGATGCGTTCCTTGACCGCAAGTTCAAAATTCACCAGCTCGTCGCCGGGGCGGGCGAAGCTGAGGGCCTTGGTCTTGGCGCCATTGATCGTGAAGATGTCGCTGGCTTCGAGGGTCACATTCACATCCTTCACATGATTTTCCATCGCAAAGACAGTGACAGGCAGGCGCAGCTCCTCGCCGGGGCCGAGCACGCGGGGCAGGGTGCCAAGCACCATGAGGGGCTTGCGGACTTTGCTTGATTTCTCAGCCGAGCCGTAGGCCGATCCGCTGCGTGCCACGACCATGGTGCGCACGGCCCCGACATAGTTGGGCATCGTAAAGCTGTGTTTTTTGGTTTCGCCGGGCTTGAGGCTGAATGGCCCCATGAACTTGACGACGGGGCGGAAGCGGTTTTGCTTGCTGCCTTCCTTGGGCGCCATCCCGTCGTCGCCGCCGATGCCGAGCAGCTTGGTGAGGTCTGCGCCGTAGGCTCCGATCACTTTGTCATACAAGTCCCAAGTCTTGACGTCGAGCGCCTCGCGGGCATAGAAACTTTTCCAAGGATTGGGCGTCTCGAATCGGGTGAGGTCGAGCAAACCTTCGTCGACCACAGCGACGGTATAGGTCATGGCTTGGCCCGAGGTCTCGCTCACGGCGAGGTCGGCGCGCTCCATGGGGGCGAGCACCTCGACCATTTGGATCTTGGGCTTGAGTTCGGTTTTGGGGTCGGTGATCTCGATGGGGATCACGCCATACATGCGCATCGGCAAGTCGTTGACGGTCTGGGCGTGGGGCTGAATGAGGCTCACGTGGGCGTAGATGTTGGGGGCCATTTCAGCGGTGGCGGGAAATGTGAAGGTGGCTGCGTCGAGGCCATTGCTCGCGACCCATTGGGTGCTGATGACCTTGGCACCCGATTCCAAACTCACGAGGGCACGGCCGGCCTTGCCGGTCGGGATGGTGAGGGTTACATTCTCCCCGACCTTGTACTTGTCTTTGTCGGCGCTGAATGTGAGCATGGTCGCGCCACCGGGATTGTCCTTTTGCGCCCTGCCTGCCCATCCTGGCCAGTCAATGTACACGACTTGGCCCGTGCAATGGCCGCCCTCGTCACAGGCGCGCACCATGTAGCGGCCCCATGCGGGGTATTTGACATTGAATTTCCAAGAACCTTCACCGTTTTTCACGCGGATGGTGTCTTTGGCGACTTCCTCTTGGTAGAATTTTTCGTTGTAGGTGGTCTCGCTGTTGGCGGTTTGGTCCCACCACCATTTCCAATCGAGTTTGTAGAGGGTCATGGCGACCTTGCTTTCGCCTTTGGGGTTGCCGCTGGCATCGACAGTGACGACTTGGACCTTGTGGTCGGTGTCGGTGAGGATCATGCCGCGCGCCTTGTCGCCTTTGGGGAGTTTGATGCCCACAAAACGTTCGTAAGGGTAATAGGGCAGGCTGAATCGGTCGGTGGAGAATGCGCCGCCGGGTTCGAAGACCTTGGTTACAAAATTGGCGTTGAGCATGCCGGGGGCATTGCCGCTGACTTCGATTTTGAGGGGCAAATTGGCCATGCCGTTTTCATCCACCTTGCCTTCAAAAATGGTCTGGCGCTCTGAGTCAAATTGCCTCACCGGGTCATCAAATTCATAGTCGGCATAACGCTTGAAGCTCGTGGGCGTGGATGTGAGCGCGACGCTCACGTCTGCGGCGAGGTCACGGGCGACCGCGCCATGCAGCCACGCGACTTCGAGCTTGCCTTCCATGTTTTCCATTTCCTTGGAGAGATACTCCTTGCCAAAGTCGATTTTGATCTTGAGCCGGTTGGGCATCACTGTCTCGATCTTGAGCGTCTTGTCAAAGCTCGCTCCGCCTACATCGACCCGCAGGTTGTAATTGCCGGTCGGTGCGTTACTGCTGGTTGCGGTTTGGTAGGTATAGACGCCATTCACATGGCTGGTTTTGATGCCTTTGTTCACGAGCTGACCGAGGGAGTTGGTCAGGGTAAATGTGACGGGGTGGTCGGGTGGCAACGAATTGAGCTCATCCTCCAACATAAAAGTCGTGAAGATCGAGTCCCCAGGACGCCATACACCGCGCTCGCCATAGATGAAACCCTTCACACCTTTGTAATAACGCTGCCCGGCAATGTCAAACTTGCTCAATGAGAGTGCGTAACCGTCCCCCATTTTGAGGTAACCGCGCTGCGCGCCTTGTTTCGCCACAATCACAAAAGGGACGATGTCTACGTCGGCGGTGGCGATGCCTTCGCTGTTGGTGCTGATGCGCTTGAGCACTTGGCGCTGGAAATCGTAGATTTCAATGTCGACGCCACCGAGCGGCTCGGTCGTGTGCAGGTCGTTGACGGCGATGGTCATGGTGCCATCAGTGCCGCGCTTGGCGATGATGCCGAGGTCGCTCGCGAGGATGTTGCGGCTCGCGCCCCGGCTCTCGTAGGTGTAGTAGGCTTTGTGGCAGGGATTGTCGCGATTGTCCCAAGTATCGCCATAGTCGGTGTCGTCATAGTATTCCCAATAGCTGCTTTCCTCCTCGCCATCCGACCAAGCGCCTTCCTCTGGCTCTGATTTCTTTTTGGTCGATTCGCCTGCCGCCTCAGCCTCTGCTGCACAAGTATAGAGTGAGTTTTCTTGATTGAAATTGACCGTCACGCGGTAGATGGCTCCCGGCTCGGAATTGATGAGGCTGCCCAAGTCCACGATGTGGCGGTTCCATTGGTGCAGGTTCAGGGACTTGTCGCCGTCGAGTTTGATGGTGCTTTTGTGCACGACCTTGCCCACGCGTTGTAGTTCGCGGTCGCCCTCGAGATCATTGACTTGCAGGAATTGGAGGATGTTGTTTTCGTAGATTTTCATGATCTCCAAATCCACCGATTTGAGGCTCACGGCCTCAAAGGCAAAAGGGAGCTGAGCGCCTGCGCGCGGCAGGATGTTGCCCGTGCCGACGATGCGCACCTCGGGCTTGATTTCCTCAAATTGGATGTCAAAGGTTTTGCCTTCCTTGAGTTTGTGGCCGAGGATGTTTTGCACGCCGGGGGAGACGGTGAGCGTTTGTTCGCCGATCGTGCGCACTGCCGGGAATACCTTGACATCATTGCCCTCGACGGTGTAGCGCAGTTTGAGTTCGCCGATGCGGATGAGGCCGTTGAGGTCTTGTGCCTTGCGGATCGGGTCGCTGAATGAGAGCAGCACATATTGGTCGGGATCGTTGAAGGTTTTGTATTCGACGATGTTAAATTCACCAAGGGCTGGAATGCGCACCTCCGTTTTGCCTTCCTTCTCGACATCGATTGCGTCGCCATCCCAAGAGAGATTGACCATGGAGGCCGATGTACCTCGGCGCAGGCTGTCGATCCTGAATGTGTGCTCGCGGCCGTCTAGGCTGTGTGACCACTTGATGCGGAAGTCTTTGTCGTCTTGGGTGGCGGTCAAGACCTGCTCCACGCCTTCGCCAAACTCAAAGTCTGCCGTGGTGAGGGTGCCATTGAGGGCTTGCCAAATGAGTTTTTCTTTGTCGAGGGTTTCGATGCCGAGCACACTCACTTCAAAATTTTGCTGCTCGGTCTCAAACTGGAATGGAAAGACCTGCAAAGAGTCGGCGAGATCAGCGACATATTTCCCCAGTTCGAAGGATGCTTCATAGAGATTGGCCGTCGGCATGGGCTTGCTGGGTTCAAATTGCAAGGTGCGTGCATCGATCCAAACAGCTTTGCCCTCGATCTCTGGTTCAAATGTGAAAGGATTCTCAGCCAAGGTCACGCCGATTTGGTCTTCCTTGACGGCATCCTCATTGAGCCGCACCTTGATCGTGGACTGTCGAGAAATCTTGCCGGTGGTGTAGGCCCCGATATAGGGCGCAAAGGCTTCGTCAAACTTGTAATCGCGTGGTTCTTGCTTTTTGCTGCAAGCTGCGAGGAGCGCGATGCAGAGCAAAGTCAGCAAGATTTTGCTGAGGGTGGGAGGGTTCAAAATCTTCATGGGAGTGATCAAAATCGGTAAAGGCAAAAGGGAAATTAGCTATTCGAATATACTTCCTTCTGCTGCCAGAGGTTAGGCTATAAGGTAGTAAAAATCGGACAACTTTTTATGATATTCGGTCAGGAGCCGGGGTGACTTGGCTCAGGTGAATTGTGGGGGATTGTGGTAGGGCGGATTGTCGGCTGATTTTTTTGGCGAATGTTTGCTCTGGGAAAAAGCCGCAACATTCGCCTAGGACGCAAAGAAGGTGTTGCTCCTTGCGTCCTAGGCGAACGTTGTATTTTTTGAAACGGGGAGGGTTTTTCAGGTAATCACGCTACTCGCGCATCAACTTGATGCTGGATGTGGAGCCGTTGTCGGTACTGAGATTGAGGAGATAGAGGCCCTTTGGAATGGTTGGCCCCAAGTCGATGATGATCTCATTCCCTGCATCAAACCTGCCCGACCAAACTTCTTGCCCTGCGAGATTCCAGACTTTTGCCGTCACCCCTTCGGTGATCGGTGTGCCGCTCGTGATATGCCAGGCGCCGCCAGATGGGTTGGGTGCCACCGACCAGTCGGTCATGGTGCTAGGCGTTGTGCCGATCAGGAGATCGCAATTGCTGCTGCACCAGCTCGAAAAATTTGTATTGGTCGACAGGGTGAGGCCGTCTTCTGTGTAGCAATGGTTATTGAATCCCTGCTCAAATTCCCATTCGGGTAGCGGCCCATGCAAGAGGTCACCGATGCCTTCGACCCATATCGCCTGGTTTTGGTTGCCTGTGAGATAGCTCCCATAACTGAGGAAGAGCCGCTTGCGAGCAATGTTGTCGATAAAAGTAACCGTATCGACCGAATCTACACGGTATTCCATGTCGCCACGGTAGGTCTGCACATCATACAGGCTGTCGCCGGGTTGCAAGGAATAATCGAAAACAGCATGCAGGCTACCTCCATTCGGGTCGACTATGGAGACGCGGCCAGCACTATCTTGGTGCAAATAGGTGTCTCGAGCGCCCGTTGTACCCCAGCACCAGTTTTGCCCAGCGCACATGACCCCGTTGGTGTTCCGAATAACCGTGACTGGATATCCAGCGATCATCGTGTCGCCGTTAGTATAGTGGTAATACGCTTCAATCATGGAGCACACCGGAGGGGTGGCATTGGCGTGCAGGACCTCGATTTTCCAGCGGCCCCCTGTAGGTGGGAAATGGCGGTAGTTTTGAGCGAAAGTGAAAGAAAAAGAAATCAGCAAAAGCAGCGTAAAGGAATATGCATTTTTGTACATCGATAGAATAAAATATCCTTTTAGATTGATTAGTCTACAAAGTATGCAATTTCCTGTCGATGAATTTGACTGATGGCGAAATTTTATGTCGCCTTGGTGACCAATCACAACTTGCTGCCTAGCCCAGCAATACCGAGGTCATCGAGAGCGATCCGCCGACGGGCACATCATTGAAAAACGCCAATGAATCATTTTTGCTTTGCGCACCCAGCACATACAGCAGAGGCAGATAATGCTCAGGCGTCGGCACGGCGAGCATCGCAGACTTCCCGAGTTTGGGATAGTCGATGAGGGCTTGGTGATTGCCGGATAGGATGTTGGCTTTGAAGGTCTCGTTGATTTCTTGCGCCCAGTCGAATGCATAGGGCACGTTGAAATCGCGGTCCCAGGCGACCATACGCAGGTTGTGTACCATATTGCCGCTGCCGATGATGAGCACGCCCTTGCTGCGCAAGGCTGCCAGCTCTTTTGCAAGTTCGTAATGGTATTGCGGCGGTTGGGTGTAGTCCAGGCTCAGTTGCACGATGGGGATGTTGGCATCGGGATAGAGGTTGCGGGTCACGCTCCAGCAGCCGTGGTCCAGGCCCCAGCTATTGTCGGCGTCGACATGCGTCTTGTTCACGGCCGCTTGGGTTTCGGTGACGAGCCATTCGCTCCCCGGCGCTGGGTATTGCACATCAAACAGCGCCTGTGGGAATCCGCCGAAGTCGTGGATGGTCGGTGGCAGGGCTTGCGCCGTGACCTTGGTGCCTTTGGTTTCCCAATGGGCCGAAATCATGAGGATGGCCTTGGGTGGTGCGAGCTTGGCGGCGACCGCCTTCATTTCGCGGGTGAAGCGGTTGTCTTCGATGGCATTCATCGGGCTGCCATGCCCAAAGAAGATGGCAGGGAGCGGATCGGTCGTGCCGAGGTCGCCCAGCAGGTTGTTGAGTGCTTTTAGATTCATAGTCGCTCCTGCGAGGGTCGTGAGGCCCGCTATTTTGAGAAAATGTTTTCGATCCATAGGACGATGCGACAGCCCGAACTGGACTGCTTCCTTGTGATACGAAGTTAATCAAAAAATAGATGTAGCTACATGTAATGTTTTGGGAATGGGGGTTTTGGTGGATTGAACAGGAACGCTCTTTTTGGAGACTTTTTGCATGCAGGAGGTGTATCTGCACTGATCCTGCAGTGCAATGAGTTGCAAGACGACGGTAGGCTCGATGCTTGTGTATGCTGGGTGTGGAAAATTGAATAAATGGGTTTGCATCGGATAGGAATGCCACTGTGTAGGGGGTGTATCTGCACTGAAGATCCCTTCCCGCACGCTGTGCGAGACGCTACGCTACCAATGACAAGCTTCATAAATTTCTGAAAATAAAGATGTTAATAGGTCGGGAGATTGTTCGACTCCGCTGGAGTCGGTGGCTTGTGGGGACCTCCTTTCTACAAACGTGCGATACGCCGCGGCGCATCAGGCACGATGGCCATCCTGCGACTTCAGCGGGGCCGCACATCTTTCATTTCCACCAACACTAGCAAGTAGCAGGATCCCGCAGCAGCTGCGGGGTCTAACGTTTATAGAAAACCAGCCCACCACAAGAATCGATGCGCCTAGGCGTATCGCACCTACCCCAGCAAATGACCACCTCGTTATTCGATCAAAAGGTGCCGCGCCAGCGGCATGTTCACAACCAATGGCAAACAATGTATGTTGATAATAATCAGCAGGTTGAAAAATGAATAAATTTGGTTTAAAGGGAAAGTAAGACTGCTGTGTTGGAGGTGTATCTGGGCTGAAGATGCCTCCGCTACGTCTTCGACTCGGTCGGCATGACAATCTGGCTTTCCCTCATTTCTTCTGACTGACCATGATGTCATTCGATCAAAAGGCAAATCCTATTTGTGTTCACTCGGGGTGACATGGGGGCTGAGCATGACAGTTTGCCTCGGCATGACGGAGCGGCGATTTCACTTAATGCCGCCGAACCAAGCCCACCCTCAAAACAGCGTCTGAATCCCGCTGCGGCTGCTCACATGCGCGCCAAACAGCCGCATGATTTCATAGAAATCATCGTATTTGGGGGTGGTGCGCAGCTTTTTCATCCAGTCTTCGGGGATGGCTTCGCTGCCCATGGCCACGCCGGCGATCTGCCCTGCGATGGAGCAATTGGTGTCGGTGTCGCCGCCGCAGGCGACGATCTCCTTCATCATCGCTTGGATGCCGATGGTCGGCGCTTGCTGCGCCGCAAACAAAGCGAGCGGCACGGAGTCGACGACGTAGCCGCTGCTGCCAAATTTTTTGCCGATGTCGCGGATGCGCAAGCCCGGGTGTTGCGAGATCGCGTCGAGGCGGTCGCGCACACGCCCCTCGGGCAGGAGCTTAATAATGGCGGGGATGAAATTTTGTTGCTGGTTTTGGATCAGACGTATCGCCCAAACCACCGCCAAAGCGCCCACGTAAGCATCGGCATTGTGATGGGTGATGCGGCATACATTCTCCAACATCATGCGATCGTCTTCCTTTTTGGGATCGAGCAAAAATGCCAGTGGCGCGATGCGCATCGCGGCGCCATTGCCGGCCGACATTTCGCCCTTGGCGCCGACTTGGCTCCAATTGCCACCGCCGACCAATTCGACCAAGGCCTTCAGCGTTGATGCGCCGAGGCCCGTGAGCCTGCGGTCACGGTACCAACGCCGGAAATTTTGGGACAAGTGCTCGGGATCGACACTGCCATGGGCCATGATGGACTCGCAAGTCGCCATCGTGAGCTGGGTGTCGTCGGTAAAAAACCAAGGAGCGTCCCCTGCGGGGATGTCAGACTGCTCATACTTGCTCCCGTAGGCATCTCCGAGGGCACCCATGAGCAAGCAAGCTTTGACCTTTTCATCCATTTTTTTGCGCTTCAGTAGGCCGCCACCAGCGTGCGGCATTTCGATAGGCCTCAAAAATAGACATCCGGCTGCGAACCACATTGCCCATTTTTCCTCAAATCTTGTGGGTGCTGACCTATGGAGTGGGCGGATGGGGGGCCAAAAACAAAGAACTCGGCAGCGCATACGCACTGCCGAGTCCCTATCAGTTTCAAACCTGAGCTTACTTGAGCTTCCTAGCGACTTCCGTCGTTTTGAATTGCTCGATGACGTCTCCGATTTCGATGTCGTTGTAACCGTCGATCTGCATACCGCAGTCAAAGCCACGCTTGACTTCACGCACGTCGTCTTTGAAGCGCTTGAGCGATGCCAAGCGACCTTGTTGGATGACGATGCCTGCGCGGATGAGGCGGATCGGGTCTTTGCGGTTGATCTCGCCGTCCACAACCATACAGCCTGCGATGGTGCCGACCTTGGTGACCTTGAAGACTTCCCTGATCTCGGCGGTGCCGGTGATCTCTTCTTTCTTCTCAGGTGTGAGCAAGCCTTCGAGGGCGTCGCGCACTTGGTTGATGGCGTCGTAGATGATGGAGTAGAGACGGATGTCGATGCCCTCGGTGTCGGCCAATTTCTTGGCGTTGATCGATGGACGCACCTGGAAACCGATGATGATGGCATCCGATGCGGTTGCCAAGAGCACGTCGGCCTCTGTGATCTGACCCACGGCTTTGTGAATGACCTTGACGGCCACTTCGCCTTGGCTCAGTTTGAGCAATGCATCGCTGAGTGCCTCCACCGAGCCGTCCACGTCGCCTTTGACGATGATGTTGAGCTCGCGGAAGTCGCCCAATGCCTTGCGGCGTGCCACTTCTTCCAATGTCGGGCGCTTGTGCTGACGCAACTGCTGCTCACGGTAGAGCTCGCTGCGGCGCACGGCGATGTCCTTGGCTTTGCGCTCGTCTTTGTACACGACAAAGCGGTCACCAGCCTGAGGAGTCCCTGCCAAACCGACGAGTTGCACAGGTGTCGAGGGGCCGACTTTTTTCACGCGGTTGCCGCGCTCATCCATCATGGCCCTCACACGCCCAAAGTGCACACCGGCTACGAGTGAGTCGCCGATTTCCAAGGTGCCGTCTTGCACGAGCACGGTGGCAACCACACCACGACCTTTGTCGAGACGTGCTTCAACCACAGTACCGATCGCAGGCTTGTTGGGATTGGCTTTCACATCGAGCATCTCGGCTTCGAGCAAGACTTTTTCCAAGAGTTCTGCCACGCCCATGCCGGACTTGGCGCTGATTTCTTGGCATTGGAACTTGCCACCCCAGTCTTCGACCAGGATATTCATTTCGCTCAATTTCAAGCGAATGTGCTCAGAATTTGCACCAGCCTTGTCCATCTTGTTGATGGCAAAAACCATGGGTACACCAGCCGCTTGGGCGTGGTTGATGGCTTCCTTGGTTTGGGGCATGATACTGTCGTCTGCCGCGATCACGATGATGACCAAGTCAGTGACTTTGGCACCACGCGCACGCATGGCGGTAAACGCTTCGTGACCAGGGGTATCCAAGAAACAGATGCGGCGACCATCGTCCATCTTCACCTCATAGGCGCCGATGTGCTGGGTGATGCCACCTGCCTCGCCAGACACGATGTTGGCTTTGCGGATATAGTCGAGCAAAGAGGTCTTGCCGTGGTCGACGTGGCCCATGACCGTAATGATCGGGGCACGTTGCTCCAAATCCTCAGGAGCATCTGCCTCGATCTCGGCATCTTCAAAAGCTTTGTCGGCAATGTCGATGAAGCGTACTTCAAAGTCATACTCGCCAGCCAGCAATTGGATGATGTCGGCTTCCAAGCGTTGGTTGATCGATACAAAGAGGCCCAACTCCATACACTTGCCGATGATCTCGGTGACCGGTACATCCATCATGTTGGCCAACTCGTTGGCGGTGATGAACTCGGTGACCTCCAAGATGCTGGCTTCGTCGGCTCTCTGTTGCGCTTCATTGTCGCGGCGACGCGCATCGGCATCACGCTTGTTCCGCTTGAGGTGCTGACGACCACGGCTTGCGCCCTTGCGCATATTGGCAAGGGTGTTTTTGATGATGTCGCTGATCTCCTTGTCGGAGGCGTCTTCTTTTTTCTTCTTGTCGACAGGACCTGTGACCAGGGGGCGCTTGACACCGGGATTGGGTCCCGTGGTGGGGCGACCTGTCTGTGGGCCTTTGGCGGCGGTGCCGACTTGGCCAGGAGTGCCGGGTGCTCCAGGTGTACCTGGCGCGCCTGCCGTTGGCTTTTTACGCTTGCGCTTGCGCTTGCGTTTCTTTTTGTCCTCCTCGCTACCTTCATCGGTGGATGGGGTAGTTGCAGGCGCAGCAGCCGTGAGCTTCGGTTTTGGCTTTCTACCCGAGAGGGCATCCAAATCGATCTTGCCTTTGACCGTGAGGCCCACGAGTTTGGGAGAGTGGTCAGAAGCATACATGACGGCGTTTTCGTCGACAGCATCTTCTGCCACGACGGGTTCCGGTGTCTCTGCCACTACAGGTGCCACGACATCGACTTGGGGAGCCTCGACGTGCTTTTGTACTGGAGCCTCTACTTTTTCCTCGGGAATTGCCACTACTGGGGCTTCAACCTTTGGTGTCTCAACTACGATTGGTTGCTCGACCTTGGGTGTTTCCACTTTCGGGGTTTCGACGACAATCGGAGCCTCAACCTCGGGGGTTTCCACTACGACAGGGGCCTCTACCTTTGGGGTTTCCACCTTTGGAACCTCAACAACGACTGGTTGTTCCACTTTTGGCACGACGACAGGATCGGGCGTCTTGGCGACGGGCTCGATAACTGGTGTGTGCTGTGGCTCTTCCACGTGCTTGGGCTTTTTGCCCGAAAGCGCATCGAGGTCGATCATGCCTTTCACCTTGAGGCCCGGCATGCGGGAGCTGGAATCCTCTTTGGGTGTCTCAGGGGCTTTTTCGGCCACCGTCTCTGGCTTGCGCTCTAACTTTCCTTGGGCCTCTTCCTTGCGATGGTCTAGGTAACCCTTGCGCAATTGTTCGGCCGAGACAAACTCCTCGTCTTCCGTCTCATGTGCATCGTCTTGATGCAACTTCTTCTCTTGTTTTGCTTCTTTGATCTGATCGACCTTCTGCTTCAGCACTTTTTCTGAGGCAAAGTCTTTCAGCAAGATGCCATACATCTCATCACTGAGCTTTTCATTGGGGGAATTGGTAATACTAAAGCCTTTGGCCACCAAGTGTTCCACCAGCGTTGAGCTCCCCGTATTGAGCTCCTTAGCTACTTTGAAAAGACGATATTTCTGTTTCTCTTCTGACATAAATCGATTTGGTCTCCCACCATATTAATCTTCAAATTCGGCTTCGAGAATCTGCATCACCTCCATGATCGTTTCGCGATCGAGGTCGGTCCTACGCTCCAAGTCATCGACACTGAGTTCGAGCACAGCCTTAGCGGTATCGCAACCGATGGCTTTGAGCTCGTTGATTACCCAATCGTCAATCTCGTCCGTGAATTCATCCAGATCTACGTCCTCTTCGTCGTGCTCCATTTCGCGGAAGACATCGATTTCGTAACCAGTGAGGCGGCTAGCGAGTTTGATGTTTTGCCCGCTTTTGCCGATTGCCAACGACACTTGGTCAGGCTTGAGGAAGACTTGCGCCTTCTTGTTGCCTTCGTCAAGTTTAATGGTGCTGATTTTGGCCGGGCTGAGCGCCCGTTGGATATAGAGGAGTTCATTGGACGTGTAGTTGATCACATCGATGTTTTCGTTGCGCAGCTCGCGCACGATTCCATGGATACGTGATCCTTTCATGCCCACGCATGCGCCCACTGGGTCGATGCGATCGTCGTAGCTTTCGACTGCCACTTTCGCGCGCTCGCCTGGCTCGCGCACGATTCCTTTGATGGTAATGAGGCCGTCGTAGATTTCCGGGACTTCTTGCTCAAAGAGTTTTTCCAAGAAGAGACCTGAAGCCCGTGAAACAATACAGTGTGGGTTGCCATTGCGTTGCTCGACATCGATGATGACAGCACGAATGGTATCGCCCTTGCGGAAACGGTCTTTGGGGATCTGCTCGTTTTTGGGGAGCAGCAGCTCGTTGCCTTCATGAATGATCATGATTTCATTCCGCCAAATCTGATAGACCTCGCCGACGACAATCTCGCCGATGATGTCTTTGTATTTTTCAAAGATGACTTGCTTTTCGAGATCCCTGACCTTTTGGGTAAGTGTTTGCTTGGCGGTTTGGACCATTTTGCGTCCAAAGTCGAGAAATTTGACCTCGTCGGCCATTTGCTCGCCGATCTCCACGTCGGTGTCGACGGTGAGGGCCTCAGAGAGCGAAATTTGGGTGGCTTCGTCTTCCACCTCGCCATCTTCTACGATTTCGCGCTCGCGAAATGCTTGAATATCTCCTTTGTCGACGTTGATAATCACGTCGAAGTTGTCGTCTGAACCAAATTTCTTGCGAATCATCGTGCGAAACACCTCTTCCAGAACGCCCATCAGCGTTGCGCGGTCAATATTCTTAGACCTGGCAAATTCTGCAAAGGATTCGACCAAACTTTCTTTGTTCTCGCTTTCTTTCCTTTTCGCCATCTTTCAATCGAATGAGATTTCTATTTTTGCCTCTAGGATGGCGTCAAACGCCAACTCGATATGCGTATTTTCTTGAATTTCAGATTTTTTGGGCTTCTTTTTCGCGTCGAGTTCCAGGGTAATGCCCGTTTCGCTCACTGCGTCCAAGAATCCTGAAACCGTCTTTCCTTCTGCTGTCTTCACCTTCAAGCGCCGACCAATGTTTTTGGTGTATTGGCGAGGAATCCTGAGCGGTCGGCTCAGGCCTGGTGAACTGACTTCCAAAGAAAACGGAAAATCGAAGGGATCGGTTTCCTCCAACCATGCACTCAGCTTGCGGCTGATGCGTGCACACTTGTCGATCGTGATGCCTTCGTCGGTATCTACCAAAAATGAAAGAACGCTTTTCGGGCCGCGTGCAAAGATCAATTCTACAATGAAAACATCGGGAAAATTGGTTGCTACCAATTCCCGCATCGTCTTTTCTGCTTCTTCAAATCCTAACATCGGTACGAAATAAAAAAGGGAGAAACCTTCCTCCCCCTCAACTCACATGATTCAAAATCAGCACAAAGGTACATTAATTATTAGCATTCTCAAAACCAAAATCAATCATTGCTTTGCGTTTTCACATTTTTCCTGATGCTGAATTGCCAAAATCCTTTCATGGTGGCTCGAATTTGGGTTAATTGGCGGCGAGATGGAACACCAAGACCTCGAAAAGACCGTCGGATTGCTGCACAAAAACTGGGGGCTCACGCCGCCTCCGCAGTTGGATTGGGAAACCCTGCGGGTCGCGCTCCAAGCGCAGATGAGGGCGATGCTGAGCGATGATTTTGAGCGGCTTGTGCAGACGATGTACCGACTGGACGTGGCTGAACCGCTTTTTCATGCTGCACTTGCACTACCCAATTTGGATGAGCGTGCCGCTTCACTCGCAACCATTGTGCTGGCCCGCGAGTTGCAACGTTTGGAAACCTGGCGCAAGTACAGTCAGGGTTGAGCATCATGGCTGAAAAAAAGATTACTGACAATGGCCGACAAGGGCTGCGCGGACACATCAAAGAAACGATGGTGCTCGCGATTCCTGTGATCGGCGGTCAGCTCGGGCACATGCTCATCGCATCGGCGGATACAATGATGATCGGCGGGCTGGGGTCGCGCTACCTGGCTGCAGCATCGATCGCCAATGGCCTTTTCTTCTTGATTGCTGTGATCGGCATCGGGGTCTGTATCGTGATCTCGCCACTCACGGCCCAAGCGATCGGCGCCCAAAATAGCGAAGGCGCACTGAGCAATCGCTTGCACCAAGGACTTATCGTGGCCTTTTGGCTAGGGCTGCTGTCGATGCTGGCACTGCTCGGCGTCGCCGAGCTGATCCCCTATATGCAGCAGCAGCCCGAGACTGTGCCCTTGGCGCAGTCCTATTTGCGTATCCTTTCCTATTCGCTGCCGTTCATGATGGCCTACTTGGCGATCAAGCACTTTTTGGATGGGTTTGAGGCGGTGGTGCCTGGCATGGCGGTGATGGGTTTCATGGTGGTGTTTCACGTGTGTTTCAATTGGGTGCTGATCCATGGCAAGTTGGGATTTCCAGCGATGGAGCTTGATGGGGCGGGCTGGAGCACCGTGGTCGCACGCATTTTGGGACTCGGTGTGATTTTGACTTATGTCCTGCGCTCACGACGGTTTGGGAGTTATTTCCGCTGGGGCTCCTTGCTTGTGCACCGCTGGGCTGAGATCAAAGAAATTTTGAAAATCGGGATTCCCAGTGGTTTGCAATACTTTTTTGAAGTGGGAGCCTTTGCGGGCGCGCTGCTGCTGGCAGGTCGCATCAGCAAGGAGGCGCAGAGCGCGCACCAAATCGCATTGCAGATCGCGTCGGTGACCTATATGTTTTACCTCGGTATCTCGACTGCTGTGTCGATCAGGGTGGGCAATGCGCTTGGGCGCAAAGATGCGGCCTCGATCAGGCGAGCCGCCTCGGCGGCAGTGCTCATCGGCATCGGCTGTGTCATCGTGTTTGTGACCAATATCGTTTCCTTCAGGCATCTGCTGCCTTGGATCTACATCCAAGAGGAGCAGGTAGTGCTCATCGCTGCTAAATTGCTCTTGATTGCGGCGGTTTTTCAGTTGTTTGATGGCATACAGGCCATCGTGATGGGCGCGCTACGTGGCATGAGCGACGTTGTTTTTCCCACGGTGATTACTTTTGTGGCTTATTGGCTCATCGGTCTGCCGGCCGCGTGGTGGTTTTCTGAGCAATATGGTTGGGGTGTAGAAGGCATTTGGTTTGGGCTTACGTCTGGGCTGGGATTTTCCGCGTTGCTGTTGTGTGGGCGACTAGCGATCAAGACACGCGCAGCAAATCTGCCGCCACAGGGCGACGCTGGCACTTGATTTGATGTGCTTGGTTGCCCAAATGCCTTGTTGGTGTTTGCCTTTTCAGAAGGAATGGCGATATTTAACCCTAGAATCTGTAATTCGAGAAATATGAATCGTTGGTTTTTCCTCTTGATGCTCCTTTGTACAAGCGCCTTTGCATTCGCCCAGACGCCCGCCACTCCGCCCACAGCCCATGCCGGCCCCAAAATCGAATGGCTCACGTGGGACCAAGCGGCCGCCAAGATGGAAAAGGAACCGCGATTGATGATGATCGATGTGTACACCGATTGGTGTGGTTGGTGCAAGCGCATGGATGCGACCACGATGGAAGACCCCCGCATCATCAACCTAATCCAACAGAAGTACTATGCCGTGAAGATGGATGCCGAGAGCAAAAAAGACATCACCTTCAGGGGCCGCACCTACAAGTTTATCGCTCAGGGCCATCGAGGATACCACGAGCTGCCTGCAGAGCTGCTCAGCGGTAAGATGAGTTACCCTACGCTCGTGTTTCTAGACAAGGAATTTGCGATCATTCAGCCGCTGCCCGGCTACCAGGAGGCCAATGCTTTGGAGCCGATCTTGGCTTATTTCGGCGGCGGATTTTACAAAAACACCTCCTGGGAGAGCTTTCAAGCGACTTTTAAGAGTGAGAAGACCAATTGATCGGTAGAGAATGATGAATGCTAGGGGATGAGTGATTGTTGCGTTTCCCCTTGGTTTTGTAGACGGGCTCTGGGACTGCAATGTGCATCTCAATGCCCGTTTTGCATTTTGGGGATACCAAATTGCACGGCCGAATTGATTTTCGTGCGGTAGCCTGCAAGGAGAATTCCCGAATCCTGCTTAATATTCGGACTCAATCTACTGCAATGAAAAAACTCTGCGCCCTGATCATTTTTTTCTGGATGGCCGTTTCTGCATTCGCCCAGACGCATGAAAAATGTGCCACGATGTCGGTCTTCCAGCAGCAAATGCAGGATCCTGCCACCGCCGCGCGCTACCACCAAGCGCAGCAAGTTGCGGCCAATTGGAGGGCGGAGCATCCGCAAGCTGGCAAGTTGAGTAGTGACCCTATTTTGACCATCCCGGTCGTAGTCCATGTGCTCTACAAAACGGCCGCCCAAAACATCAGCGATGCACAGATCTATTCGCAGATCGCCATTTTGAATGCCGATTACCGCCGCTTGAATGCCGACACGGTGCATACGCCAGCGATGTTTGACAGCATCGCCGCCGACATCGAGGTCGAGTTTTGCTTGGCAAGCATCGACCCATCGGGCAGCCCCACCAATGGCATCACGCGCACCTCGACTGCTGGAGGGCAATTGCTGGGTTTCTTCAGTCCATTTTTTGAGGATGCGAAATATGACTCCACCGGTGGCCACGACGCTTGGCCCGCCGACCAATACCTGAATATCTGGGTGTGTGAGATGTTTCCCGGCTTGCTGGGCTACGCACAGTTTCCGGGCGGCTTGCCTGCAACCGATGGGGTTGCGATTTCCTACCAAGCTTTTGGCGACATGGGCACGATCGCGGCTCCGTCGACCTTGGGTCGAACGACGGTGCACGAAGTCGGGCATTGGATGGGCCTCTACCACATCTGGGGCGACGACCAGGATTGCGTCACGGGCAGCGATTCCATCTACGATACGCCCAATGCAACCGGCGCATCCTCCAGCGATTGTGAGGTCACCCGCAACAGTTGCAGCAATGAAGATCCCTACTGGGGCGCTTTTGATCCCAATGACATGGTCCAAAACTATATGGACTATTCCCATGACTCCTGCATGAACATGTTCACTGCGGGGCAAAAGGCAAGGATGCATTCGTTTTTGAATACTGACCCTATGCGTTTGGCGCTGTTCAATTCGCCGGCCGGCTGTAGCAATGCCACGAGCGCGCCTGTCGCGATGGCGCAATCGTTTCAAGTCTATCCCAATCCCTCAGACGGCAAGGTCGATGTAGCCTATCTCGGCGCTTGGAGCACTGCCACGCAGGTGGAGGTGATCGACCTCGCAGGAAATCTCGTCCATCGTTCGCAGGAAGATGAGCGTAGTTTCAGCCTGGACCTAAGCCGGCTTGCTGCAGGCGTGTATGTGCTCAAGTTGAGCTGCGAAAATGGGGTCGTGTTGAAAAAATTGCTGCTGCAATAGTCGAGTTGCCGTGGCACGGGCGATGCACGCTGGGCACCGATATGTGGTAATTTATTTCTTGAAAATGAATCGCTTGTGTTCTTGGCAAGCGATTCCCAAACGCAAAGGCCCCCGCGAATTGCTCGCGAGGGCCCACCCACCAATACCAACTCATTAATTTTACCTTTTCAGGATGGATTCGAAGGACGAATCACATGTATTTCATTTTCACGGAGACTTTTGCGGTGCTAGCCTGCAGCGAAAACTTAAAGTCGCTGAAGGTGGGCTTGCTCAGTCCCGTGTGGTAATAATTGGAAAAGCCAAAGCCCTCATTCGGTAGGAAGAAGCCATAGTCCATCTCTTCATTGCTGTTTTCATCGTCCATGAGGGCGACGCCATACGTGCCATAAGGGAGCTGGACGGTGGTGACCAAGCGTCCAGATTGCATTGTCGCTTTGGGAAGAATGATTCGCTTGAGGGGTATCTCGTCATCAAATGTGGATTCACTGGTGTAAATCCCGATGCGAATCGAGCCCGACGGGTCCCGAATCCCCGTGATATCGATTGTGAGCGTGCCGAGGCTCGTTGTAGGCCGATCAGCCACAAACAGCAAGGGGAATAGAAGCAACAGATACTTAATCATAACACTTTCAATCGTCAAACTTCGAATAGCCTTGCCATTGCCGATCTGCAAACGACAATTGCTAGCCGTAGAAAATTGCTAAAATGCGGCGGCCTGTGGATTTTACAGGCTAGAGCCAATGTCAATTGCAACAGCGAGGAGGCCACTTCCGACCAAGATAATCAACAACTAGTTGGTTATCTTTCGCCATGCAAGTATATTTGTATTACACCCAAAGGCGCAACTCAAAATATTCACTGAACGATGGTTATCCAACATTCCCCCGAAAATATGTTGTCTGTAGCAACCAAAAAGACAGACCGTCGCATCCAGTACACCCGCAAAATTCTTGGCCAGACTTTGATCGAGCTGCTGCACGCACGGCCCATTGAAAAGATCTCCATCACAGAGCTTTGCAAGCTGGCAGACATCAACCGGGCCACTTTTTACCAGCATTACCGCAGCCCTTACGAGTTGCTGTTTGAAATCCAGGATACCTTTTACCAATCGTTCAAGGCAGACATGGAGAAGCTGGTGCAAAGTGAAAACAACTCGGTGCTGCTGGTGCTGGTGACCAAGATCAGAGACAACAAAGAGCTCTGTAAAGTGCTGTTTTCGGAGTTGGGGGAGCGGTCATTCCAAAACAAGGTGCTGAGCATCGTGCGGGATGATCTGATCAGGAAATGGGAAATGAAGCATCACCACGTGAGCAAGGCACACACTTCTCTCGTGTTCAAGTTCATCACAACGGGCAGTATCGGCATCATTCAAGAGTGGCTGGGGCAAGATTGCAAGGAGAGCCCGCAGGAGATCACGAACCTGCTCGGAGTCTTGTGCCAAAAAGGCTTGAGCGGCTTTTTCTCTGCGGATTGAGGGCGCGAGTAAATCATTGGCTAAAATAATTGCCTATTGGGATGGCTACGTGCTTCGTGATGTGCGACTCCGCTGGAGTCGAATCACGGTACGCTATGGGTTTCTATAAAGGTTAGACCGCTCTGCGGTCCTGCTGCTTGCGTATGTTCCTGGAAATGAAGGCAGATGCGGACTTATCGAAATGGGGATACGAAGATGTGAACAAAGACTAGCCCGCCTCGACGGGTCCTGTTTCCACTGCCATTGGGTTGTGATAGGACCCCAGCGGGGTCTCACCTTTGTAGAAAAACCAGCCCCCATCAGTATCGACTCCAGCGGAGTCGCACAACACACCAATCAATATGGTCAAGATTTTCGTGAATGATGTACTAGCCATTCGCGTAGGTTGGTCATTTGTCCTTGGCATCATGGTTTTGAAGCGAGCCATTTAGAGCGTTATAGCAAGACAATTGGCCCAACGCGCTGCGAAAATCCGCCATTACACATGATAGAATTGAAAATGCCAAGAATCCCGAATTGCTGCATCGATCGGGCCATTATCTTTGCACCATGAAAGTCGTTTTGGCAGAAAAGCCCTCGGTGGCAAAGGATTTGGCGGCAGTGCTGGGCGCGGTCGCCAAGGGGGCGGGCTATTTTGAGGGCAATGGCTACCAAGTCACTTGGGCCGTAGGCCACCTCGTGGAGCTTGCCGACACCAAAGATTACGGCTATCAAGGCTGGCAACTGAGCAACCTGCCCATCATTCCCCCTACATTTCAGACCAAAGTCACAAGTGACTCCGGCCGCGCACGGCAATATGCGATCATCGCAGAGCTCTTCAAGACGGCCGATTCCATCATCTGCGCGACCGACGCCGGGCGCGAGGGCGAACTGATCTTTCGCTACATCTATGAGCGCGTCGGGCAAGGCAAGCCCATCCAAAGGCTGTGGGTGAGCTCACAGACCGACAAGGCGCTCAAGGATGGCTTCGCGAAACTCAAGGATGGCAAGGAGTATGACAACCTCTACCACGCCGCCCGCTGCCGCTCAGAGGCCGACTGGCTCGTGGGCATCAACGCGACGCAGTATTACACCTTGCAATACGGCAGGCAAGCGCCTTTTTTTGACCCCAACGCCAAGCGCAGCCAGCCGCTTTCGCTCGGCCGGGTGCAGACCCCGATCCTGAAACTGCTGGTGGACCGCTACCTGGAAGCCGTCCAATTCAAGCCCGAAACCTATTGGGAGCTGATCCTCACTTTGGAAAAAGACGGGCAGCAATTTCAGGCCAAGTGGTTTCGCGACAAGACCGAGCGTTTCAATGAGCCCACCGAAGGCGAGGCCCTGCTCGCCAAGCTGGAAGACATCGCGACGGTCAAAGACGTGCAAAAGAAGCCCAAAACCGAGGGCCCACCCTAGCTCTACGACCTCACCACCCTCCAAAAAGAC
>JANPHP010000295.1:0-18981 GCA_031424495.1 Bacteroidota bacterium
TGGTTAGGGTTGGCAAACGGCTTTTTTGGGGAGGGTAGGCAAACGGCTTTTAGGAACCCCTAAATCCGATCCCGCAAATTCATCATCGGGCGCTCCCAAGCATAATACAATGCCGTGGAAACTGCCATGACGATGACCCAATAGCCCCCAAAAGTAAGCCAAGCCATCCCCGCCGTGGTCGGCATCGCCCACTTCTGAATCACCTCTGAAACCAAGGCCAGGTGGATTAAATACATGCTGTAAGACACGAGGCTCACATGCCTGATCGGCCGCGACAGCCACGCGGGCGCAGTGCGGATGCTCGCCAGCAAGGGCAGCCAAAGCGCATAGGCCACCGAACTCAAGCTGAACACCCAAACCTGGGCATAAAAGCTGGTGACGGGCTGCCGATAATGATCGACCGCCAAGAACAAGACCAAGCCTGCGATGAACGCTGGCCAGCGCATCTTGTGCCAAAAACCGGGCGCGAAGCGCGCTAGACAGACCGAGAGCAAGCCGTAGGCGATGCTGTCGAGCCGCATCGTCACCACCTTGCGCACGCCAGTGTCCCAGCGGTACCGATCCATCGCCGGATTGAAGTGTTGCATTCGTAGCAAAAGTGGCAGCAGCAAAAAGAGGAATGCCGCACCGACAAAGAGCCATTTGCGTTTCTGCGCATCTGGGGAAATGAAGGACAGGCATAAGACAAGCAAGGGAAATGTCAGGTAAAACCATTCCTCCACTGCCAAGCTCCAAGATTCCCAGAAAAAACCTTCAAAATGCCAGTTCAGGTTTTGGGTGAATGAGAGGAATTTCCACGAGAAAAAATCCAAGTTTCCCATGCTCCACCCCAGGTAGGCAAAAAGCACATTCACACCCAAAATCAGGTAATAATTGGGTAACGTGCGAAACCAACGCCTTTGCAGAAAATGAAACAGCTGCCGCAAGCCCAATTTGCCAGGCACGACAAACTCCGAAATCAAGATGCCGCCGATGAGATAGCCCGACAAGACAAAAAACATGTCGACCCCGTCACCGAGGGGTATCCATGGGAATTCCGTCTCGGCTGCTCCCAAGATCGGCTTGCCATGGCTGATCACCACCCCCACGATGGCAATCGTGCGCAACAGGTCGAGCCCAAAAATTCTATGTGAGGCCGCTTTCATGGAAGTCTAATCCCAAATTGGGCTGAAATATCCATCCAATTCTGGGAAAATGAGTGCAGATCTGAAAATTCTCCCCTATGCACTGCCCAAATCAACCGAGATACAACACCCACGACGTGGGCTTGATGGGCGAAAAAACAAGCCGTAACACTACTCCTTGGCCACCTTTTTCTTGTACAAGCCATCAAACAAGATCGTCCAAGTCTTGCCTTCGTCGGCAGATGACTCCCAAAGCTGCCGCACGGTGCCGTCGGTATTGTTCCAGAATGTGAGTTTGGTGGGCTGTGCTTCACCCTTGGCGCCGAAGGTCGTGCCCGACAATTCCATTTTGCCATCGGCATAGTTGCCGTAGAAATGGACCACTCCGCCACCGTTGTCGACCCAGGTCTGCTCCCATTTGCCCGTATTCACATCGTAGACATTGAAGCTGTGCCCCGTGCCGCCTTTGCTGCCGATCCAGTTTTCCATGACGACGCAACCACCCAAGATGCGGTCCACGCGGTTGGTGCCCGCGAGTTTGTCACCCGCATAGACCTCCCAATCGCCGATCCAAAAGTCAAATTGATGGTACTCGGGTGCTGAGCAGGGAGGCGACTGTGGTTTCGGGCCCTGGGAGAATGCGGGGATGGCGGCGTACAGTGCAGCAAATAGGATAGACAATGCTAGTTTTTTCATCGGAATGAATTCGAAGTGGAAGACGAGACAGATGCAAAACGTAGCGCAGTTAAAGATAATGCATCCGGCGCAGATTTGTGGATGCGCTTCCTCGGTTCTGGAATTTCGCCAATTTGCCGACCGCGGTCTTCGGCAACATTTACTCCAAACTCCGCAGCAAGCACTCGGCCGCCGCGGGATTGGTCGCGAGGGGCACATTGTGTACATCACAGATGCGCATCAGCATGCTCACATCGACCTCATGCGGATGCTTGCCGAGGGGATCTCTGAAAAAAATGACCATTTGCACCTTGCCCTCGGCCACGCGGCTTGCTATCTGCGCATCGCCGCCTAGTGGACCGCTCAGCAGCTTCTCGACCACAAATCCAGCGCGCTCCACATGCATGCCCGTCGTGCCCGTGGCCACAAGCAAGATGTGGTTGTGGTGCAGCAGCTCGGCGTGGTCTCTGATAAAGGCCACCATCTCGGCCTTTTTGCCGTCGTGGGCGATCACAGCAATCGTATAGTCGGCTTTTTTCTCGTCGTTCATGGCGCAAAGTTAATTCATTTCCGGCAGGCGAGTTTTTTGCATGCGCGAAAAGGAGGAGCATTCGCGTGATCAAAATGTTTGCCTATTTTGGTCGCATGATCCAAAATCAATCAGCCAAGGTGGCGATTCCCCGCCGCAAAGGCCACTGGCTCTTGGGCGACATGCGCGCCTTGTTGCAAAATCCACTAGACTATATCATCGCGCAACGGCCGCAGATGGGCGATATGTTTCTCGCCGACACGCTGATGCACAAGGTCGTCTTTGCAGCCCACCCCGATGTGGCCAAGCACCTGCTGCTCGACAACCACAAAAATTATTACAAAAGCTTTGACTACGATATTCTGAAATTGGTTTTGGGCGAAGGCTTGATCGGGTCTGATGGTGATTTCTGGCGGAAGCAAAGGCGATTGGCGCAACCGGCATTTCACAAAAAACGCATCGAGGGCATGTTCAATGCGATGCGCGACGAAACCCTGAAAATGTGCGAACGATGGGAGCAATTTCGGGGAGCAACACAAGCTTTTGACCTCAATACTGAGATGACGGCGGTCACGGTAAATATTGTGGCCAAAACCCTCTTTGGCACCCAAGTCGACGCGTCGATCGAGTCGATCGGGCAAAGCATCAACCTGCTCAACACCTACATTTCCAACCGCATCAACAATCCGCTGATGGCGCCGGTGTGGATCCCGACGCCGCGCAACCAGCAATTTCACCGTGATCGCAAGACGCTCGACGACATCATCTACAAGATCATCGCCGACCGTCGCCTGCACCCCGAGGCCGACGACGACTTGCTCGCCATGCTCATGAATGCCCGCGACGAGGACACAGGCGAGGGCATGACCGACCTGCAATTGCGCGACGAGATCCTCACCCTATTTTTGGCTGGGCACGAGACCTCTGCGACTTCGCTGTCTTGGATTCTCATCTTGCTTTCCCAGCATCCAGGTCAAATGGCCCGCGCCAGGAGCGAGGTCCAGGAAGTGCTCGGCGACCGCTTGCCCAATCTGGAAGATTTAGGCAAATTGCCCTACCTGCGCCGCGTCATCGACGAGGCGCTGCGCCTTTATCCGCCGGCTTGGATCGTCGGGCGCAAAGCGCTTGAAGACGATACCGTATTTGGATTTGCGGTGCCCAAGGGCCACAATGTCATTGTCTCCACCTACCTCATCCATCGCCATCCAGATTTCTGGGAAAACCCAGACGGCTTTGATCCCGATCGTTTCCTGCCCGAGCGCACAAACCCTGATCAGCACAAATACGCCTATTTCCCCTTTGGTGGCGGACCTAGGATGTGCATCGGCAACAGCTTTGCGCTCATGGAAATGGCCATTTTGCTGGCGATGATCCTGCAACGCTTCACGCCTCGCGCGGGCAAGGATAGTTGGGAGTTGAATCCGATGGTGACCTTGCGGCCCAAGGGAGTGGTGCCGTTTTTTGTATGAATTTTTTGGATTGCGGTCCCATGCTTGCTTTGGGCCGAAATTCCGAACCTCTTGGAGGGGATCGATCGGGATTGAAAGCCGCGCACAACGTCCAATGAATCATGGGCTGCAGACCTTGCAGACCCAGCCCTTGCAAGATCGATGATCTTCAGCCTAGCGATTCTGCGGCTGAACAAAAGGCAAGGCCGACAATAAGGTTCAACGGGCATTGGCAATCATTTTAAATTGTGAAAATCCGACCGCGTATTCCGAATGCTGAGCGGCTCATGGCAACATCCTATTCCGGAATGCAACGCGCAATTCGAAGTAGTCAATTCAAAAACGATGGTCAAACATCGAATTGCAAGAAATCCATTACGTGACCAAAAGGCAACTATTTGATGCATTTAGAGGCAACAAATTCTTAACTGTTGATAAAAGTCATTTCTGAAAATCATCGACACCTAGCATACTACAATGTTCTAACATACAATACATTGCAAATCAATGCCACCCACAATGAATACAATTTGGTAAAAAATAACCATACAACATCATTTTCTATTGACAATAGAAACCAAATTTTATATCTTGCCTTTGAAATGATAAAATACATTTGGGAATTACTCATGTTGATTGTGGAAAAAGGTAATCAGGAAAAGAATTCAAAAGCTTAATAGAATCGTCACATTTGTTCACCCCTAAAAAGAAGTAGTTAATCGTTGCTGCGCGCAACAATAGTATTTTGTGTCGTCGCATTTGATTGATTCGTAGACCTCGCCGTCTTCGAGAAGGCATATATTGTTTCAATTTTTCACCTAACTAAATTTTTATCATGAAAAGGTTAAAAGTATGTTTTAGTGCTGTTTTGGTATTGGTCGTAGCAATGGCCATCACTCCTGCAATGCAAGCCCAGCTGCATGTCTCCGCAAGCGGAGATGTGGGCATCGGCACCACCACGCCCACCGGCAAACTGTATGTAATCAATGACGCGGGCGGCACAGCGGTCAAATATGGCCTCTACAACACCGTGACAAGCGACGGCACTGGGTCGCGTTATGGCCTGAGCAACATTGTTTACGGCAGTTCGGGAAATAGCTTGCACTATGGATTGCGCAACTACAACTACGTCTATGCCAGTAGCACGGCGATGGCGCAATACAACTACCTGACTTGCAATGAAGGTAACGGCACCCGCTATGGCCTGTATAACGTTTTGAACTGTGGCGCCAGTTGTGGTTCCGGCACAAAATATGCACTGTATTCCTCCATTGGCGCGACTTGTGGTGGATATGCAGGCTACTTTAGCGGCGATGTCTACGTCTCAGGTACCATTACGTCTACCTCAGATGCCGCAAAAAAAACCAATATCAATGACTTCACGGGTGCATTGAGCATCATCACCCAATTGAAACCCAAAACCTACAATTACAAGGTCGATGCAGACCTCGCATTGCCTACGGAAAAACAATATGGTTTCCTTGCGCAAGAATTGGAGCAAGTTTTGCCAGAGCTTGTCAAGGAAATTGAGACCCTCGGCCAAGCTGCCCCGGACAAGGAAGGCAATATCGAGCCGATTGTGACGGGCGAAATCAAGACGGTCAACTATATTGCGCTGATTCCGATCTTGGTGCAAGGCATGCAAGAGCAACAAAAAACCATCGATCAGCAACAAAAGCGCATCGATGAACTGGAAGCCAAAGTTGGTCGTTAATTGCGGGCGTTCCCCAGAATTTTTCATCCTTAATTGAATCAAAATGAGAAAGTTAATAGGAATGATGATTCTGGTATTGTGGACCTCAACCGCGTTGATGTCACAACAATACCACTATTATTACCGAGGGGCGCAAGTGCCACTGTCGCTCAATACCGATTATGCCTATCTCTTGCTCGATGGCATCCAGTCGCAAGCAGCTTTGCAGGGCATGGTCGGTGATGCCAAGGTCAATGTTTTTGCCAAGTACGACCCCGCAAATTCGCTGGATCGCATGGGCAAAACCAGTACCTCGACGCGCCACTGGGCCGAAATCCAGTTTGCAGGAAATCTAAGCGAGGAAGCCTATCTACAACGGCTTGCGCAGCTCAAGCGCCTGCCCGGCATTGTCTATACTGGCCCCTATTTTTCCAAGGGACCTGATGCCAAAATTGGTCTCTCCGACCTGTTTTTGGTCAAACTGAAATCAGTTGCCGATGAGGAGATCTTGCGCGCCATGGCCGCTGATGCAGGTGCAGAAATCATCGGAAGAAACCGCTATCTGCCGCTCTGGTTCACCCTCACAGTAGGCCCCAAAGGCAAAGGAAATGCCATGGAACTTGCCAATCAATTCTTCGAATCCAAGCGCTTCACCGCTGTGGAGCCCGATTTGATGGTCGACGAGGCCGAATGCGTGACAGACACTTGGTTTGCCAACCAGTGGGGACTTGAGAATACTGGTATCTGGGGCGGTGTCATCGATCCAGACATCAATGCTTGCGCCGGCTGGGCCAACTGGACGACCGGCGACGCTGGAACGATTATCGCTGTGCTGGATCATGGCTTTGAAATGAACCACCCCGATTTGGATGCCAATGTATCGGGGACAGGATTTGACAGCGAGAGCGGCACATCGCCAGCGCAAGTGCTGGGCAGCCATGGTACAGCCTGTGCGGGCATCGTGGCCGCAGAGCAAAACAATAGCTTGGGGGTCACCGGCGTCGCGCCCGATTGCGCGATCATGTCGGTCTCCAACTCCCTCGCAGGTACACCCAACTCGCGCCAAAAGCGCGCAGATGGCATCATCTGGGCCTACACAAATGGCGCTGCGGTCATCTCCAATTCGTGGGGCTCGTCGGTCTCCTATACAGTGATCGACGACGCAATCACCGATGCGCTCGCGCTCGGGCGCGGTGGGCTCGGCACGGTCATCGTCTTTGCCAGTGGCAACGACAACGGTGCAGTGAGCTATCCCGCCAACTCCAACGCTGAAATCATTGTGGTCGGCGCGATGTCCCCTTGCGGTGAGCGCAAAACGCCAACTTCTTGCGATGGCGAAAGTTGGGGCGGCAACTTTGGCTCCCAATTGGATGTGGCGGCACCGGGTGTCAAGATTCCCACGACCGATCGCCAAGGCGCAAATGGGTACAATACCACTGCAGGAGCGACAGGCGATTATACCCAAACCTTCAACGGCACGTCTTCGGCAACACCCCATGTCGCTGGTCTCGCGGGTCTCATCATCAGCATGAATCCCTGCCTCACGCAACACCAAGTGGCCGATATCATCGAGAAGACCGCGCAAAAGATTGGCGGCTACGGCTATGCTGTCACTGGTGGGAGGGACAATGGCACCTGGGACGATGAAATGGGCTATGGATTGATCGACATCGATGCAGCAATGCGCATGACCCGCGAATTGTACATCAAAAACGTCACGATCACTACCGCTGATGTGTATCAGGTGCAAGGCAACATCTACGCTGGCAACAACGTCGATCCCACACAAACCGCGGGTGATGTCAATATCAACTCAGGGGCAGACGTCGATTTCAAGGCTTCCACCGGTATCACTTTGGATGCTGGATTTCATGTGAATTTGGGCGCAATCTTTGATGCGACGATCATCAGCACAGCATGTACAGACTGGAGCACGACCGCCCGCGTGGTCGGTCCTCGCCCAGTGGCGGCCACGACCGATGCCGAGCCCGCAAGCGAGGCTGCCAGCGAAATGCTGCAAAGGCAGACGCGATTCGCAGTGTTGCCCAATCCCTTCCAACAGGAGTTGACGCTGCAATATGCAATGGCTGAAGCAGGAAACGTTCAAGCGAAGTTGTACAACTCCCAAGGACAATTGGTGCAACAATTGATTCCCGCGTCGAAACAATCTGCTGGTCAGCATGCTCAGAAAATCGAGCTGAACAATGCCATTCCTGCAGGATTTTACTTCGTTCGCTTGGAAGTAAATGGCAATGTGCAAACGCAGAAATTGCTGAAGCAATAATTTTTTGATGCCTAAATCCAAAGAGCCTGCCCGCACACGGCAGGCTCTTTGTTGTTGGTGCGGATTGCTCCAGCATTTCAGAAATTGGGTGCTTTATTGCGTTCGGAGCCTTGTGAAGACCGGTCATTTTGTTCTCAATGCTAATCGGGGATTTTCGCGCTCCTGCTGGCAAGCAGTTAAGGCAAATGCATCGGAATTACCCCACATACTTCCCAAACAAATCATCCAAAACCAGCGCTGGATCCGCACACAAGCCCGGATGCACTTTGGAGCATTGCAAAATGGTGCTTTTGGCGGCGGTGAGCCAACGAAAGCGCTCTGCTGTATCGCGTTGTGCAAATGCTCCCGCTGCGGGGCTGCCCTTGCAAATCACCTCCCAAGCTGCCAGGTATTGCGCGATCTCCTCGACATCGATGCCAGGCGAAAATGCTTGCAGGCGTGGCGCATCGACCTGAAAGCGCATGGCAAGGTATTTCAGGCGCTTGCAAAACACGATGACGCCTGCGTTGAGAAACTCGCCGCGCTCCACCTTGGGCACGATGCGGATGACCGCATACTCAAATACGTGCTTTTCTGGCATCTTCAGCTTCGGTTACGAGTGCATCGATATTGCGGAGTTTTGCTTCGAGGAAGGTCACATAGACCGCGCGTTGCGCCTCGGGCGTGACCTCAAATCCATCGTATTGCAGCCAATCGTCCGGCACAGCGGCGACGATATTGCGCAGCAATTCTACATTGATTTTGGACTTGATTTCGGTGGCTGCCTCGGCGAGTTGCGCGGCCCGCTGCAGCAGCACATTATCTTTGATCGCGGGAAAAGTCTTCGCGACATGTGACTCCCAATTTTCCCAATTGTGGTGAAAATACAAGGCGGCGCCGTGGTCGATGAGCCACAATTCCTTGTTCCAATTGAGCAGATTGGTATTGCGGTGCGTGCGGTCGATATTGGTAATCATGCTGTCGAGCAGCACGACCTTGGAGGCGGTGAGCGCATCGGCCGTCGACACCTGCGGATCGTAGGTGATCGAGCCCGACAGGTAATGCAGGCCCAGGTTCAGCCCGACGCTGAAGCGCAGCAGGTCCTGGATTTCCTCGTCGGGTTCGGTCTTGCTGAAGCTGTCGTCGAGGTTCATGAGCACGAGTTCGGGCACTTTGAGGCCCATGGCCCGAGCGAGCTCGCCGCCGATCAGCTCGGCGATCAGGGCACGCTTGCCTTGCCCCGCGCCCCTGAATTTCAGGACATAGAGGAAGCCGTCGTCGGCCTCGACGATGGCAGGCATGGAGCCACCTTCGCGCAGTGGGCGCACATAGCGGGTCACATCGACCATGCGGATTTCGGGTGTGTGCATGGCGTGAAGTTACGGAGGATTTTGGGAATGGGGGAAAGGCCTACAGGGCATCTGTGATTCTTTATCCTTGGTTTTGGATCACCCAAGGATTAGTAATGGTCCAAGCCTCATGCGTCAAATTCTACATGAAGAAACCCACTCGAGCTCAATATTCCCGCGAAAAGGAAACGATTTCAATGTCCGAATTTCCGTTGCCGTATTGGCGCAATCCGGCTTCCTTGGACATGGTGGCAATGATAAAGTTTTCCGCTTTGTTGCGGTTGCCGATAGCAACGATTTCATCATGGAGGATCGCCTCGATTTGCGCCATCGCATCCGCTAAATTCTCCTCAGCATCCTCCCTACAATCAAAATGCGAATGCAAGAAATTAATCCCGACGATATAACTCGTCTTGTTCTCTTGCGTGAACCATAATTCGTAACGCGGATTGTGAAAACTGATCGTCCCAGTCAATGCGCCATCCAAATAGGTCCACGAAATTCTTCTCGCTAAATGCGGATATGTTTCCTTGACGATTTCGACGATATTGTGGTTAGCCATAGTCCAAATGTAGCAAAAAAATTGCTTTTGCTTACCTCCTTGGTAGCAGTTTCGGTCAAACAAGGGGCAGGGAAAACCACGGCAGCGCATTCCCCCACATCTCATCTGCCATCCATTCCCAAACCCAAATGTCCATTCCTGAAATCTGCATGCATAAATTCGGAGAAAAATCGCTAGGTTTAGCTCTGAATGCGCATGCAAAGCGCTTTGAAATGATCCAGATACCTAAGATACTGTCCCACAAAACTCATTCAGCTATGAAATCTTCATTGATTGCAACCCTTTTTGTCTCGCTGCTAGCCCTCGGAATGACGGCTTGCAAATCTGGCACCACTCCAGCGGCTGACCCCACGACTCCGCCGGTAGCTGCCGCCGCTGGTGCTGCCGACCTTGGGCACGAAGGCACCTATGTCGACTACTCCGATGACTGGGGCGCATTCAAATCGGCGGTGATCAACAAGAATATCGACGGCATGAAAATGTATATCAAGGGTGACACCGACCCGCAAAACCTGCTGGACATGATGGATGCTGACGCAGTCGCCGACATGGAAAATACGACCTACAAACAGTTGAAGGACACCGATTACAACGGCATCAAGGTCAAGGAATGGAGCTACGAAGTATCGGGCGTCGATGAGGAAGGCAATGAGGTCGGCTCTGGCCTCTTCTATTACTTTGAGGAACAAAAGGAAGGCTTGCGCCTCATCGGCATTTTGGCGGCGGGGTGATGGCTGGGTGTATTTGGAGACGGGAAGCTATTCCTTTAACCAAATAGTGCACCAAAAGTCATCTGGACATTTCAAATCACCCCTTGGTCAATTGTTTGAGCCGCCCCTGGTAGGCCTGCCAATAGCTGCGCTTATGCCGTTCGCTGAGAAATGATGCGGCCACCATTTTTTCAACGGCATCCGATTTCCGAAGCATTGAAGCAATGATATCATCCCTCAATTTGTCAGGAATGCCTGCCTCGGTTGCAAGCCTCACAAATTGGTTGCTGATTTTGCCTTGTGTCAAGCTGCGAGGCAATAATCCATCGTCGAGCGCAAAATCTGTGTCTGCAACATGTATGCGACTGCTGAGCAGATCGTAGGCCGGGCTTAATCGGTAGTCGCCCAGAGGTGTTTCTAGGAGGGAAAAATTCTTGAAATGAGCATCCCCGTTGGAAAATAAATAATTGAATAACAACACCTTGAATAACTTGAGTGCCTCGATCCTGTAGGCAGGCAGATATTGTTGCATCAATTGGAACATCTCCAGGTAGTTGCCGAGATATTTATAGTCTTCGCCATGGGTTTGTGGCGTGCGGCCTGCCAAGGATGCAAAATCATCTTGCGCCCATTTGCTGCCGTCGTCCTTGACGTCAAAACGCTTCGTAATATAGGCTCCCGCCCCATTTCGGAAGAAAATATAAGCGTTTTCGGCGGTTTCGATGCCATATACCTGTCGTGCGATTTGCATGGTCAGGTGTTCATTGGCGGGCATCTGGCTGGGGTTTTTTGCAGCGCTCGGTATTGGTTTTAGAATATAGGTTCCGCGCTCGCCATCTCGTACCAAGCGTAATTTGTTTTTGTCGAGCAGCACTGAAAATTTTTCTTGCACACCAGAAATCGACATCTGTTGCCGATTGCGGTCAAACAATGCATCACTTTCTAGCGTAGAAGCGGGCGAATCGTAAGGCAATATGTGGTGTACCAACCTTCCTTGAAAAACGCGGTTCAAGCAGGTTCGACTGTAGGTATCAAACCCCTCGGCCAAGGTCCCTGGGCAATATTTGAGTACGGGCAAGCTCATATATCCTCAGTTTTGATCACGGTCACGGCACCAATGGTATCGGTTTTTGCTGTTGTGAGGAGTATGCCAAAGGCGTCATCGATTTCTATGCGGTGGTGTTTGCATACGACCTGCTTATTGGAACCTTCGGGCAGCATATTGTAAAAAAAGGGGAACAAGTGCTTAGAATGAAACTCCTTCTTCGATTTGGGCAAGGTAAGACTGATGCTGGGTTGGCGAGCATTGGCCACCCATGCATCCAGGTATTGGAAGGAAAAGGAGCCATCATCGTGCTGCGTAAGTAGCCCAGCTTCTACATCTTTGAAATATATTTTTGCCTGCCTCATAGGTTGTTTGAAACAGACTTGATCCGCAGGCAGACCTCCATTCCGAGCACATCGGATAGTTTTTGTAGAGTTTGCAGTGTAGGATTACCTTTTCCGCTTTCTAGCTGCTTCAGGGTTCTGAGTCCAACGCCCGATAGCGCCGCCAAAGTCTCCTGTGTGACCTGCATGGTCTCACGACGTGCCTTAATTGTTTCTTTTAGCTCCTCAAAGTGCATCTCACCGCTCTTTTTGCTGCAAATATACAACGGTTTTCAGGAATTGCAATCATAAGTGCGCCATAGTGCACTATTCAATACAATTAATGCGCCGAGGGAAAGGTTTTCATCATATAGTGCATTTTATTGCACTTATGAATGCATTTCAGGGCCAAATTGTATTATTTTCATTCAAAGATGCGCTTTACCGCACTTTTTGATGAAATTTGCTCCGCACTGCAAACAATTGCAATCAAAGGTGCGCTTTAGTGCACCATTGCTTACAACTCTGGGCGGTAAGATTGTAGGCCCGAGCAGGATAAGCATCCCATGAATGCCGCCACCAAAAAACAGACAAGCACATCCCCAAGCATCAACACGCGCCCAGCAATCCATGCTGCGGCGATCAATCGCTCCTGACATGCCATCAGCATTTGGCCATGCGGAGCAAAATCATTTTTATTTGCTGAATTTCAGGCATTTGTAACTTTTTTTGCATCAAAACCCGTAACCATTCAGTTTCGCATCTATATTTGTAACCGAATAGTTACACAATTCAAAAGATGCCAGTTCGCAGAGACGTATTCCAGGCGATAGCCGACCCCACCCGCCGCGAGATCATCCGGTTGGTGGCGAGCGAGTCGCTCAACCTCAATGCCGTGGCTGAGCGCTTCAACGTGAGCCGACCTGCCATTTCCAAGCACATCAAAATCCTCACGGAATGCGGCTTGGTCAAGATCAGGGTGAGCGGCCGCGACCACTTTTGCGAGGCACAACTCGAGCAACTCGGCGAGGTCAATGATTGGGTCGCACAATACAAACAGTTCTGGGAACAGAAGCTGGACAGTTTGGAGGCCTATCTTCAAGAAATTCAAAAGCAAGAAAAGAATGGAAACGCAAAAAAATCCAAGTGAAGCTCCCGCAAGGCAGGAATTCACCTTTGAGCGCGTGCTGAATGCGCCACGCAAGCTAGTGTTTGAGGCCTATTCGCAGGTCGAGCATTTGAAAAACTGGTGGGGTCCCAAAGACATGCCCATTACGGTCTTTGATTTCGATTTTCAGCAGGGCGGCAGTTTCTTTTATGGAATGGCCCTTGCAGACGGCGGCTTTTCCTACGGCAAACTCACATACACCGAGATCACATCCCCCGAAAAAATTGCTTTTCTCACGTCCTTTACCGACGCCGATGGCAATCCGATTCGCCACCCGATGGCTGCCAATTGGCCACTCGAGGTGCACACAACTACTACATTCATCGCTGAGGGCGACCAAACACGCGTCCTGAGCCAGGCCTACCCCGTTAATGCTCAAGCGGATGAAGTCGCGCTCTTTGAAAGCGCATTCTCTGGAATGACCCAAGGCAACGACGGCATGTATGACAATTTTGCAGCTTATCTGGAAACGCTCAACCGCTGAATTTAAATGAAAACCCAACATCAATTGGAGTTTAGCACCGCCGATCATGCCTTGGTAATGACGCGGTTATTTGACGCACCCATAGCCATGGTTTACAAGGTCTGGGCACAACCGCAATATCTGGTTCGCTGGTGGGGACCGCATACCTTCACCAACACTGCGGAAATGGACTTGCGGGCGGGTGGCGCCTACCACCTGGTCACGCAAGGGTATGAAGGTGATGCCTATTCACTCAGGGGTGAATATCTTGCAGTGGAACCGGAAAGCAAGCTGGTATTCACGATGAATGTGGAAGAGCATCCGCAGGCGTGGCACGATATGTACAATGCGGCGCGCAAGCAACCTGCAGGCTCGGCGCCGCCACTCGTCACGACGACGGTGACTTTTGAAGACCTTGGCAATCAGACGCGGCTCACCATCACGCAGCAGTTTCAAGACGAGCGCGACCGCGACGCTTTTGTGGGCCTGGGCACATTCGATGGCTGGGGACAGAGCCTGGTCAAGATGGACAGCCTTTTGGAGAGCCTCGCAACCGAGCGGGAGTTCATCATCACGCGCATCTTGAACGCCTCGCCTGCGCTCGTGTGGCAAGTGTGGAGCGATCCTGTACATTTGGCAAAATGGTGGGGACCTAATGGATTTACCAACACCATCATTTCCCTGGATTTGCGGACTGGGGGCGAATGGCTCTACACGATGCACGGCCCAGATGGCACGGACTACCCCAATTGGATGGGTTTCAAGGAAGTCGTGGCGCAAGAGCGCATCAGCTATAACCACGGTTCATTCCCCAATGATCCCGATGCATTTCAGGGTGAGATCACCTTTGCGTCGGTAGGCGATGGACAAACGCAGATTCAACTGCGCCTCACCCTCGCATCAGGAGCAGTGCGTGCGGGAATGTTTGAGTTTGGGGCATTTGAAGGTGGAGATCAGACGCTCGGCAGGCTGAACGCGTATGTCGTTGCGCTGAAGAATTAATTTGAACAGCTTTTCGGCTACAATTTGAATGAGTGCAAAACGGGCGTGCAAATGGTCTTGTTTGCACGTTTTGCATTCGACAAATTTGCTGCATGGAATCCCCTAAAATTGCCTTGATCCACCAATACATCACAGCCTACAATTCCTTTGATACCGAGGGAATGTGTGCTTGCTTGCATCCTGAAATTAGGTTTGAGAATTGGAGTGGCGGGGAGCTTACATTGGTGACGGAGGGATTGGATGCGTTTCGGGCGCAAGCCGAGTCGGCCCGGCAATATTTTACAAGCCGAAGGCAGGTATTGACGCAAATCGAGGAGTCTGCGGCCGAAGTCCGGGTATCGATCGCCTATACAGCGACTTTGGCGCAATCGCTGCCAAATGGCATGTCGGCTGGCGATATCCTTTCGCTGCAGGGAACGTCCATTTTCCAGTTTCGAGAAGGGCTGATCGTTGGCCTCAGCGACCACAGCTGATTCCGGTTTTCTAGCTGTTGGTAGCCGCCATCATCGGCCATGCCTGTGACATGCGTTTACTATTCCTTCATCGATTCGCATTTGGACAACTCCTTGGATTTCTCACAATTGTTTGGTAAATAGCCTTAGCCTCACAATTATGAATCGTTGTATTATCCTCAATTACCATGCGCTTGCCGAGCCCAATTCCCTTCAAGACCCCATCTATGCCGTGGAAATCGCTGCATTCAGGCAACAAATGGAAATCATCGCAGGGCTGGACGGCAAGGTGATACCGCTGTCGGAGCTCGGGCAACATGAAGCGCCTGGCATCCAAGTCGTGATCACTTTTGACGACGGACATGCCTCCGATGTGCATCTTGCTTATCCCTTGCTGGAGGAGTTTGGTTGGAAAGCAGCGTTTTTTGTGCCCACCCAAAAATTGATCGAGGCTCCCCAATTTGCAGCGCAATATCAACAACTCGCAACAGCGGGCCACTACATCGGCCCGCACGGATCCACGCATCGTTATCTGCCCGATCTCAATGCAATACAGCAGTTGCAGGAACTACGGGACTCCAAAATGGTGGTCGCGCAATTGTTTGGAAGCGCCGCAGCTATTTGCGCTCTACCTGGTGGAAAGTACAACAAAACTACCCTGCGCATCGCGCAGGAGCTGGGGTACAAGCACCTGCTCTCAACCCAATTTGGATTTTGCGACACTAGGGAATTCCCATATTTGCTCCCTCGGTGGACCATCAAACGCGATACATCCTTGCAACAATTTGAAAACATATTGCGTGGAAACCGCGCCGAAATACGCCGAGCCACACGCAATTCCTTTTTCAAGAAAACAATCCAAAAAATATTGCCCAACCAACTCATCGACACCCTCAATTACCGCATGCATTCATGATTTTGTGGCTCCTATATGGTTGCTTGACTTTGCTTACAGCGCCCTTGGCTTTGTATTTCATTTTATTGTGGACACGCAATCACAAACAACGACCTGCGTCCCCTATTCAGCAGTCTATGGAGGCTGTCTCCATCATCGTGCCTTGCTACAATGAGGAACAGCACCTCGATCGAAAGGTCCAAGAAATTTTGGCGGAATGCGAAGCATCGAATATCACTGACTTTGAAATCCTCTTAATTTCAGATGGATCCACCGACCAAACCAATCTGTCCATCCTGCAATTACAATCCGCTCAGCAGGTGCGCGGCCTGCTGCTCAGCACACGCATGGGTAAGGCGAACGCTGTAAATCTGGGTCTCGCGCAGGCAAGCCACGATTGGGTGATCTTGTCTGATGTGCGGCAGACAATCAAAACCGGCGCATTTCGGCAACTTTTGGCGCACTTTTCCGACACGACGGTGGGGGCAGTTTCTGCAAAATTGAATCATCGGGACGCATCATGGGTGAGGCGCTGCGTCAATTACCTCAAGGTGCTGGAAAATAAAACTGGCTCCACGGTTGGCGTGTACGGCGCATTGTATGCAATCAAAAAAAGCTGTTTCGTCCCAATTCCCACCAATACAATATTGGATGATCTATTGATTTCCCTGCAAGTCTTGCTCGGTGGAAAACGCGTTGTTTTTGAGCCGCTTGCCGTAGTTGTGGATATTGAAATTGAGCCCTTTTATGGCCGCGAGCGCACCTTGCGATTGATCAATGGGCTCTGGCAATTGTGGTTTGTGCACGCAAAAACGATACTTGCCTTGCCGCCGCGCCATGTGGTCTATTTGGTGATTCAGAAATATTACAAATTCTTTTTCCCACCCTTGTTGGTTGCGGCTACCTGTTTAGTTTTTTGGGAAATGGGCTTCAATTCATTGACTACACAAATCGTTGGGCTTGCAGCGCTGGTCGCCGGTGGAGCTGCTTGTCTATTTGGCTATCCCAAATTGCGGTTTGCCTTCCGCATCTTGCGATTTTCAATTCTGAGCATCATCCACCGCAAGCGCCACAATACCGTCTTATGGTCCAAACTGAAATAGCTTTTCCTTTTCAGCACAAAATCATCTGAATGCGGCGGCCTTCACAGACCCAATATTCGCAACAAATCCAGGTCGCGCGCCGTTCCCTTGAGCCGCTTGAGCGTGGCGATGTCGGTGACGGATGCCAACCACAACCGATCGAAAAGCATCCTCGTTGCCTCCATTTGCGCCCAATCAATCATGCATTCGTAAGTGAGATCCAAAACCAAATCGCCATGCTTTGCGCGAACGTAATATTTCCCGATGAAGTCTGCCGACGATGAACCGGCATCCACACATTCGTCCCAAACCCTCGTTTCCCAACCTTCCGCGTTGAGCGCTGCGATGGCCCGCCGCACATTTGCCTCATCGGGTGCCAAAACCAAATCACAATCGTGCAATGCATATTCACCCATCGCATCTGGAAAATAGGCCTTCAAGGCCCAAGTGCCGATCACCGCATAATTCACTCCGGAACGGTGCAGACTGCGCAATATGGGTAGGTAATCCTCCATGCTCAGAAAAATTTGCCGATCACGTGCGCATCAGGATCCCAGTCGCCGCAGAGGTTGCCATTGCTGTGAAACACGAGTTTTTGCACCGTGCCCTCCGCATTTGCGGCCATGAGCGCCGGATAGCTACTTGTCTCGATAATGACCTCGGTCTTGCCTCGGTACAGAAAGTGCTCATTGTAATAATAGTAGCCGAGCGTGCTGCTCAGGTAGCGCCACCCTGCGCGTGTGCCTGAGCGCGAGGGTGCAATCACCTGCAAGAGCGGGTCGATGGCAACGCGGTTGTGCTCGACCCATTTGGCAGTGGCATTGGGCAGATAGGTCTCGTCGAGGCGGCTCAGCTCACGAAAGACGACTTCCTTCACGCCCAGGTCGGCTGCCCAATCGAGGTAGGCTTCCATGCCCTCGACCGTATGCACGCCCGGTTGCGTAAGGATGCAGGAATTTTTGACAAAGAGCCTGCCCTGCAAGCTGCGCACCAGCGATTCATAAGCCGCATTTTCCCAGACAGCCTCATTGCGGTTGATGTACATGACCTTTTGATTGATGACCTGTTCGGGATGGCAGCGCGACAGTTCGATGCGGTCAAAGCCGGCCTGTTGCAAGGCCGACACCAGTTCGGGATGCTTGTACAGGCCCGTGCCGTTGGTATAGAGCACCTTTTCATCAAATTGGAAATCAGGAGCAATGTCGGCGATGAGGTCCAGCAAACGCAGCAGCCAACGGGGCTCGGCCGTCGCCTCCAGACCTGAAAGGCTCAAGCCCACTGGCAGGCCGCGCAGGCTCAGCAGCGCCTGCCGCAGACCTTCAAAATACACGTCGTAGTCGCCGATGAGTTGCTGCGCCGTGAGCCGATGCGAACCGATGCGCTGCAATTCTTCCGAACAGAAACGACAATGGGCATTGCAGGCGACAGCATTTGCAAATGGTGTGAGGGTGAGGCCGGGTCTGAAGGCATGCGTCTGCCCTAGAATCTGCATGTCCACAGGCGATGGCGGGGTGTAGAGCTGCCACTTGCGGGTGCGCAGATCGTCGAGTTGGGCGTCGGTTTCTGGACTCAGGCGCAGATTACGCAGGGTAGTAACAATTTCCATGATCTTGCATCGCGGCTTTGTGTATTTTTTACACGAACATTTACGTGAAGGTCAGCAAAAGGTTGGAGAGATGCAAATCGGGGAACGAACCAAATTCCCGGATTGCTCCATTTTGGTTGGCTTGCGCTTGAAAAAGACATGAATGGGGCAAACAAGTTCCACCTGACCAAAGGCGGCGGCGCTGCAAATCAGCGCCATTCTATTTCAAAAACCACGAATTGCACGCCCTCGGCTGAGCAGAATTTACAGAATTTGGAGAATCACTAGCACCGTTGAATTCTGCGTTGTTAGGGATTTGCGCTAGAATTACTAGCCATGCAGAATTCAACCCGATGCTCGATTCTGAAAATTCAGCAAATTCTGCTCGAATTCAACCCAATGCTCAATTCTGAAAATTCAGCAAATTCTGCTCAATTGTGCTCGAATTCAACACCATGCATGGTTCTGGAAATTCTGAGAATTCTGCTCAATTCTGCTCAATTCTGCTCAATTCTGCGAAAATAAATTAGGGGCCTCAACCAACATGTGGGAGTCCCCTAATCCTTGCTCTTGCTTGATGTAAAGATGCAGCATCTAGCTGGGGTGCGCAACC
>JANPHP010000296.1:0-7990 GCA_031424495.1 Bacteroidota bacterium
CCCTTCCAGAAGGTGTGGACATGGTTATGCCTGGTGACAACATCTCGGTCACGGTAGAGTTGATCTACTCGATCGCCATGGAAGCCGGTCTTCGCTTCGCTATCCGCGAAGGTGGCCGTACCGTTGGTGCAGGTCAAGTAACCGAAATCGTTAAGTAAATTTCTAGCAACCCGTCTGTTGACGGGTTGGGATATGGTATCAACGGGTGTAGCTCAGCTGGTAGAGCGAAGGTCTCCAAAACCTTAGGCCCTGGGTTCGATCCCTAGCGCCCGTGCAAATCAGGAAAAGATGGATAGACTTAAGGCATGGTTCCAGACATATTCGGATGAGCTTTTGTACAAAGTACAATGGCCTTCGGTAGCGGAATTGCAAAGCAGTACCATCACAGTGTTGGTAGCTTCCCTGTTAATCGCAACTACGATATTCGTGTTGGATGCGTTGTCCAGCAACATTATGTCGGTGCTTTACGGATTATTCAATTAAAAGAGGTTCTTCGCGATGAGCAAGCAGTGGTTCGTGGTTCGTGCGGTGAGCGGGCAAGAGAAGAAGGTGAAAGCCTATATCGAGTCCGAAATCGAGAGGCTAAAGCTCGAGCAGTTTGTTTCTCAGGTCTTGATCCCTACCGAGAAGGTATTTGAAATGCGCGGTGGGAAAAAGAAGATTCGCGAAAGAAGCTTTTTGCCTGGCTATGTGCTGATGGAAGCAGAGCTGGATGGTGAGGTGATTCAAGCGATCAAAGACGTTCCAGGAGTCATTGGATTCCTCGGTAGCGAAAAAGGTCAGAAACCCGTACCACTCCGCCCCGCTGAAATCAACAAAATCCTCGGCAAGGTCGACGAGATGAATGAAATCGGGGAAGTCCTCGACAATCCATTTGTCATGGGTGAGCCAGTCAAAGTTATGGCTGGACCGTTTAACGGCTTCTCTGGCACCGTCGAAGAAATTTACGAGGACAAGAAAAAACTCAAAGTAATGGTGAAGATTTTTGGCCGTAACACGCCCGTCGAGTTGAACTATTACCAAGTCGAAAAGGAATTCTAAGAAATTATGGCTAAGGAAGTATTTACATACGTTAAGCTTCAGTGCAAGGGCGGTCAAGCCAACCCTGCACCACCCATTGGCCCTGCTCTTGGCTCCAAAGGCGTGAACATCATGGACTTCTGCAAGCAGTTCAATGCACGTACTCAGGACAAACAAGGTCAGGTTCTTCCGGTTTTGATCACGGTTTACACCGACAAGAGCTTTGAATTCATCGTCAAAACCCCTCCAGCAGCTGTGCTTCTCATGAACGCAGCAGGCCTCAAGGGTGGATCTGCCGAGCCTAACCGTAAAAAAGTTGGCAAAGTGACATGGGCTCAGGTGAAAGAGATCGCCGATTTGAAAATGCCAGACCTCAACGCCTTCACTGCTGAGTCAGCTATGAGAATGGTCGCAGGTACTGCACGCAGCATGGGTATTACGGTTGAAGGTACCGCTCCTTGGGGAGCCAATTAATTCAAGGAAAGATGCCGAAAATTAGCAAGAAGCATAAAATTGCACGCGCAGCTGTAGACCGCACAAAGGCCTACCTGGTGACCGATGCAGCAAAACTCCTCAAGGAAATTTCCTACACCAAGTTTGATTCATCAATCGAATTGCATGTCCGTTTGGGTGTGGATCCTCGCCAAGCAAACCAAATGGTTCGTGGCGTGGCCTCATTGCCCCATGGTACAGGCAAGACGGTGAGGGTCTTGGTGCTCACGACCCCCGACAAGGAAGCTGAAGCGGTTGCCGCAGGTGCTGACTTTGTGGGCTTGGATGAGTTCATTGAGAAAATCAAAGACGGTTGGACAGATATCGACGTGATCATTTGTTCACCCAACGTGATGGGTAAGGTCGGACCTTTGGGTCGCGTATTGGGTCCTCGTGGCCTGATGCCTAACCCTAAGAGCGGCACGGTCACGATGGAAATCGGCAAAGCCGTTACCGAAGTGAAAGCTGGTAAGATTGACTTCAAAGTCGACAAGACCGGTATTATCCACGCTGGCATCGGAAAGTCTTCCTTTACCATCGAACAACTTGCCGAAAATGCACGCGAGCTTACGCAAGTGTTGCAGAAATTGAAGCCTAGCTCCTCCAAGGGCACCTATTTTAGGTCGATCTACTTGAGCAGCAGCATGGGTCCTGGTATCAAAGTCGACAACAACTCAGTAGGAGTATAAGTCATGACAAGGGAAGAAAAAAACGCATTAGTACTTGACTTGACCGAGCAACTCAAGACCACCCCAAATGTCTACGTGACAGATGCAGGTGGCCTCACAGTCGCTCAAGTCAATACGCTCCGCTCCATGTGCTTCAAGGCAGGCATCGAGATGAGGGTTGTCAAGAATACCTTGCTCCGCAAGGCAATGGAAGCCACTGGCAAAGATTACTCTGGTGTATTTTCAGAGCTCAAAAACCAGTCTTCTGTCTTCTTTGTAGCTGAAAACTACAAAGCCCCAGCCAAATTGATCAAGGATTTCCGCAAGAAAGGCGCTAAGCCAGCCTTGAAGGTAGCCTTTGTCGAGGAAGCAGTATTTGTTGGCGACAGCCAACTTGAAGTACTGCAATCCCTCAAAGGCAAAAACGAGTTGATCGGCGAGGTACTTGGATTGCTCCAGTCCCCAATGATCACCGTAATGGGTCAATTGACTTCTGGCGCAAACACGCTGGCAGGCTTACTCAAGACGCTCGAAGAGCGCTGAGAAATTACATTCGCTGTTACACACTCGAGATAGATTGTTCGAAACACTTTAATTATTTCTAAAAATGGCAGATCTGAAAGCATTTGCAGAGCAACTTGTAAATCTTACCGTTAAGGAAGTCAAGGAACTCGCTGATATCCTCAAGAACGATTATGGCATTGAGCCAGCAGCCGCCGCAGTGGCAGTTCAAACCACAGGCCCAGTAGCCGAAGTTGATGACGTCGTGGCTCAATCTGAGTTTGATGTTATCTTGAAAGACGCTGGTGCAAACAAGCTCAACGTCGTGAAAATCGTGAAGACCCTCACCGGTCTTGGCTTGAAAGAGGCTAAGGATGTTGTTGATGCAGCTCCTGGTCCCGTCAAAGAGAAAATTTCCAAGGAAGAGGCAGAGGCCATCAAGGCACAGCTCGTCGAAGCTGGTGCTACGGTCGAAGTCAAGTAATTTGATACTTGGCCACACACTCCTTGGCTCTATCACAACGATAGACCTGGTTTGAAAAAATCAGGTCTATCGCTGTTTCCTCTTGATGTACTTCCCATCTTGTTGATGACCCTTTAATTCTCTGGACATTGGCCGCCAATATTTATACTTCCAACCGGATCTCGTTCTCCCAAATCAAGAAGGTAATTGACTACCCTGACCTACTTGAGGTTCAGTTGAAGTCTTTCCGGGAATTCATGCAGCTCGATACTCCGCCTGAAAAGCGCAAGGAGGAAGGGCTGCATAAGATGTTTCAGGAGAACTTTCCAATTACCGATGCGAGGGAAAACTTTGTCCTTGAGTTTCTAGACTATTACATCGATCCACCCAAGTACTCTATCAATGAGTGCAAAGAACGTGGATTGACCTATGCCGTCCCACTCAAAGCGAAACTTTATCTCTATTGCACAGACGCCGAAAACGACGATTTTTCACCTGTCGTGCAAGAGGTTTATCTTGGCAACATCCCTTACATGTCAGACTCAGGCACCTTTGTGATCAACGGTGCTGAACGTGTGATTGTAAGCCAATTGCACCGCTCTCCAGGGGTGTTTTTCGGATCTAGCCTCCACGCCAACGGTACCAAATTGTACTCGGCGAGGATCATTCCATTCAAAGGATCTTGGATCGAATTTGCAACTGACGTGAACAACGTCATGTATGCATACATCGACCGTAAGAAAAAGTTCCCGGTGACCACGCTGCTGCGTGCCATCGGGTATTCGACTGATAAAGACATTTTGGAAATCTTCGGCTTGGCTGAAGAAATCAAAGTTTCGAAAGTCAATCTCAAGAAGTGTGTAGGCAGGAAACTCGCCGCAAGGATTTTGCGCACTTGGGACGAGGATTTTGTGGATGAAGATACCGGCGAGGTGATTACCATCACTCGCAACGAGGTCTTGTTGGAGCGCGATCACGTGATCGACAAAGACGATATCGATACCATTGTTGACAGTGGTGTCAAGATCGTCATCTTGGTTTCCGACAACAGCAACTCGGCCGAGTATTCGATCATCTACAATACTCTTCAAAAGGATAACTCTAACTCGGAGGCAGAGGCCGTAGACTTGATCTATCGGCAGTTGCGCAACACCGAGCCACCAGATGAGGAGACCGCGCGCGGCATCATCGACAAATTGTTCTTCAGCGATAAGCGGTATGACCTCGGTGAGGTGGGGCGTTATCGTTTGAACAAAAAATTGCATAAGACTTTTGACGAGACCTCACAGGTCTTGACCAAAATCGACATTATTCGCATCGTGCAGTACTTGATCCAGTTGCAAAACTCCAAGGCTCACGTTGACGATATTGACCACTTGAGCAACAGGCGCATTCGCACCGTGGGTGAGCAATTGTATGCTCAGTTTGGTGTGGGCTTGGCACGTATGGCGCGCACTATCCGTGAGCGTATGAACATCCGTGACAATGAGGTGTTTACGCCAGCGGATTTGATCAATGCAAGGACATTGTCCAGTGTGATCAACTCTTTCTTTGGCACCAACCAGCTCAGCCAGTTTATGGACCAAACCAATCCTTTGGCTGAAGTGACGCACAAGCGTCGCGTTTCTGCCCTTGGACCAGGTGGTCTTTCCCGTGAGCGTGCCGGCTTTGAGGTTCGTGACGTTCACTACACGCACTACGGTCGTCTTTGCCCGATCGAAACGCCTGAAGGTCCTAACATCGGTCTGATTTCCTCACTTTGCGTTTATGCAAAGGTGAATGACATGGGCTTTATTGAGACTCCATACCGCGTGGTGACAGGTGGTGTGGTTCAGGAAAAGACCGTTTACCTGAGTGCTGAAGAAGAAGACAACATCATCATTGCGCAGTCAAATGCACCTTTGGATGATAGTGGCCACTTCTTGAACCCAAGGGTCCGTGCCCGTAAAATGGGTGACTTCCCATTGGTATTGCCAGAGGAGCTGACCTACATGGACGTGGCGCCTAATCAAATCGTCTCGTTGGCTGCTTCTTTGATTCCATTTTTGGAGCATGATGACGCCAACCGTGCTTTGATGGGCTCTAACATGCAACGTCAAGCAGTTCCATTGTTGCGCCCACAAGCCCCGATCGTCGGAACTGGCTTGGAGCAAAAGGCGGCTGTGGATTCACGTGCGCTCATCATTGCTGAAGGTAACGGGGTCGTGGAGTTTGTGGATGGCAATAAAATTACCATCCGCTACGAGCGCACCCTCACCGATGACTTGGTGAATTTTGACACCAACGTCGTCGAGTATTTTCTTCCAAAATTCCAGCGCACCAACCAAAACACCTCTGTGAACTTGCGTCCGATCGTGAAGCAAGGCGACAAGGTGGAAGAAGGTTCGGTACTTGTGGAAGGCTACTCGACCAACGATGGCGAGCTCGCAATCGGCAAGAACTTGCTTGTGGCCTTCATGCCATGGCAGGGTTACAACTTCGAAGATGCTATTGTGATCTCGGAAAGAGTTGTCGCAGACGACGTCTTTACCTCGATTCACATTGAAGTGTTCGACATCCAGGTGCGTGACACCAAGCGTGGCGAAGAGGAACTCACACGTGAGATCCCGAACGTGAGCGAAGAGGCCGTCAAAAACCTCGACGAAAACGGCTTGATTCGTGTCGGTGCCGAAGTCAAAGAAGGCGACATCCTGATTGGAAAGATCACTCCTAAAGGAGAGACCGATCCGACTCCAGAAGAAAAACTCTTGCGTGCCATCTTTGGTGACAAAGCTGGTGACGTGAAAGACGCATCTTTGCGTGTGCCACCGTCTGTCAAAGGCGTGGTCATCGACAAGAAGCTCTTCCGCAAAGACAAGAAAGAAGGCAAAGCGCGCGCCAACGACAAGAAGAAGTTGAGCGACCTCGAGGCCAAATACAAATCTGACCTCGCCGATCTCGATCGCTTGATGACAGGTAAGTTGTTGCAATTGCTGGGCAACGACAAGTCTGCCGGCGTGCGCAACAAATACGGTGAAGAAATCATTCCTTCCGGAAAGAAATTCACCGAGAAAACGCTTGCCGCCATCAAATGGCTTGAAATCATTCCTTCTGATTGGGTTCAGGATGATGAGTTGAACCGCAACGTTCAGCGCCTCTTCCACAACTACAAGATCAAGTACAACTTGATTGAAGGAACCTTCCGCCGTGAAGAATTCCAAATCCGTGTGGGTGACGAATTGCCATCCGGCATTTTGCAACTCGCCAAGGTCTATGTCGCCAAGAAGCGCAAGCTGAAGGTCGGTGACAAGATGGCTGGTCGCCACGGTAATAAAGGGGTCGTTGCGAGGATCGTGCCTGTCGAAGACATGCCTTTCTTGGAAGACGGAACTCCTGTCGACATCGTGCTCAATCCGCTTGGTGTGCCATCCCGTATGAACTTGGGCCAGATCTACGAGACGGTCTTGGGTTGGGCTGGCAAGAAGCTGGGGCTGAAGTTTGCAACGCCGATCTTTGACGGTGCGCACCCTGAAGACGTGGCAGGTTACATCAAGCAGGCAGGCTTGCCAGAATGGGGCCGCAGCCACTTGTACGATGGCCAAACGGGTGTACGTTTTGACCAAATGACCACGGTCGGTGTGATTTACATGCTGAAATTGAGCCACTTGGTCGACGACAAGATGCACGCAAGGAGCATCGGCCCATACTCCCTCATTACCCAGCAGCCGTTGGGTGGTAAGGCACAGTTTGGTGGTCAGCGCTTTGGGGAAATGGAGGTTTGGGCACTCGAAGCATTCGGTGCAGCACACATCCTTCGTGAAATGCTCACTGTCAAGTCAGACGACGTGTTTGGCCGTGCCAAGACCTACGAAGCCATCGTCAAAGGCGATGTGCTACCAAAACCAGGGATTCCAGAATCGTTCAACGTGTTGTTGCACGAATTGAGGGGTCTGGCACTTGAAGTTACCTTAGATTAACCTTGTATAAATTATAGGAGCATGTCAATGTCCGCAACCAAGGAAAAGAAAGGGATTACCAGCGATTTCAGGAGGGTGACTATCAGCCTGGCCTCGCCGGAGATGATCTTGGAAAGATCGCATGGCGAGGTTCTGAAGCCTGAGACGATCAACTATCGCACCTACAAGCCTGAGAAAGACGGTCTCTTCTGCGAGCGTATTTTCGGGCCTGTAAAGGACTATGAATGTCACTGCGGCAAATACAAGCGTATTCGCTACAAAGGCATCATTTGCGACCGCTGTGGGGTAGAAGTGACCGAAAAGAAGGTGCGCCGCGAGCGCATGGGCCACATCGCGTTGGTCGTGCCAGTTGCACACATCTGGTATTTCCGTACGCTCCCTAGCAAAATCGGCTATTTGCTCGGCCTTACCGGCAAGAAGCTCGATCAAGTGATCTATTATGAGCGCTACGTCGTCATCAATCCTGGTGTCAAGGCGATGGACGGCATGGAAAAGATGGACTTCCTCACCGAGGAAGAATTTCTGAACGTGCTTGAGTCTTTGCCAAAAGACAATCAGATGCTTGACGACCGTGATCCAAATAAATTCGTCGCCAAAATGGGTGCCGATGCATTGGATCAACTGTTGAGCACGATCAACCTCGACGACCTCTCCTACAATCTGCGTAGAAGGGCTGCCGACGAGACCTCGCAACAGCGGAAGAATGACGCCCTCAAGCGTTTGAAAATCGTTGAAGCTTTCCGCTCAGCAAATCGCCGCATCGAGAACCGCCCTGAGTGGATGGTGATCCGCATGGTGCCGGTGATTCCTCCAGAGTTGCGCCCATTGGTGCCGCTTGAAGGTGGTCGTTTCGCTACCTCTGACTTGAATGACCTCTACCGCCGCGTGAT
>JANPHP010000297.1:0-8498 GCA_031424495.1 Bacteroidota bacterium
AAAGAAATAGAAGAATTGATCGTATCAGAATCCACCGCATTGGGGTCACTTTCCATCCTCCCCTCCCCAAGCGTAGGAAATAAATCACGCAAAACACAAAAAAGGATCATTAATGTCGTCAAGCGCTGTTGTCCATCCACCACGTCGATGTACGCAGATTTTTCATCATCGCGCGGCTTGGCGGTGATGATCGATCCTAGGAAATAGTTATCGTCAGCTTCCTCAAAAGCCTCATAGATATCCGCCCACAATTTATCAACTTGTTCATCCTCCCATTTGTACGGCCTTTGGTACTGGGGGATTTTGTAAAGGGAATCTGCATTTCCAAACAGGCCTTTGATGGATAAGCTTTGTGGCTTAAAGGGTTCTTCCATGATATTTCTTTAATTGGTAATTAACAGGTAAACGAAGGACAATACCATTTTTGACTCAAACTCATTGCAAAATCATCCTTGTCAGTTCCGCCTTCACCAAGTCCTTTAATTGCTGTGCATCGATTGCATTGGCAGCATACATTGCTGCGGGACTTGTCCTTTTTGTCTTCGGAACATAGCTTGTATTTGGAAACACTTCCTTGACAGACCAAGATTTCCATTTTCTGGAGGCACAAATGACGAGTTGGCAATCTAGAGACTCCAGATGCTTTAGATCTCCCTCTAGGTCGCGCGTGATGTCCCCACGTGTCATGAGCCCAAGCTTTAGGCCATTCCATATCAAGACGGTTCGAATATCGTAGCTGAGTTTCAGCTTGGGACCCACCAACCAAAAGTTGGATGAGTCTTGCTGGAAACCATCGAGTAGCAGCAAATTGTACAGCAACTTGAGGGTATTGGTTTTCCCGTTGTTGGTACCTGAGGTTAATGCGATAACTTTCATCTTGGAATATTGAGATTAAAATTGCGAGGATTCTAATACTCCCTCAGCTGAAGTCTGCCTTCGTGCTTGAACTCGTCTTTCATTTGGACTTCAAAGGCTTGGACTTCATTGACCGCCTGGAGCATTTTCGAGAACCATACACTACTATTGGGCAATTGGAACCATGCAGGTTCTTGGTTTTTAAGCAATGGAAATCCACGGTCATCGGGGTAGTGATTCCACCTCATCGCAAGGCGGGGCACTGCTGTATCACCATCGTAATAGCCAAAGGCCACTGCAAATTCTCCATTGTTGTAGATGATTTTGGTCACCTCGAAATACTTTTGGGGAACATCTTCTGGTTTCATATTCTAATGTTATCTAGTTTTCAGGAATTCTAAAGTCTTTTTACTTCTCAACTAACGAAGGTTCATCCCCCATTGCAATCAATCTACTCATTACCAATTGCCGATCAGCAAAATTTGCATCCTCCTCAGACACTCCTTTTTGCCGATAGGTCTTTGGAAGAAATTCCTTTTTATAGCCTTTCACTGCCTTCACCGCAGCATTGGTACCGGGTTTGATGACGTCTCTCGTGCGACAGGTACAGGCAATCACAGTGCATCCCTTTTCGACCAAAAAGAGAAGTCGGCTTGCGACGATCCGATGGAAGTCCCCTTCGCTCGTAATCCCAATGAGTATCCCCCAAATGCGGTACACGCCATAAAAATCCCTCCCCTGATGTCCCAGCCCACCGAGATAAAATTCCTCCTCGGCCCCCAGTGCGATCAATTGATCACGCAATAGATTCATGGTCGTCGTTTTACCGGAACCGCCTCGGCCCTTGAGGGCAATTATTTTCTTTTGGTTTTCCATAGTCTTTAAGTATTTACATCTTCGCCCGCACCTCTCCACTCATCAACTTCGGCAACAGCGCATCGCGGAGCTTGGTGAGCGTGCGGATTTGTGAATTGTTCCTATTCAGTCTTTCCAGTGTAGTTTCACACAAGACAATTGCCTCATCGAGTATCGCATCCGATGGCACATTGATTCTTAAATCCTTGAGTTGATCAAAGGTAATTTGTGGGAATGTTCCAGATCTTGATTCGGCAAGCATCTGCAACCAATCTAATGTCCTTGGATTGGTTAAATAGAAATAAACGAAGGCTTGGCTCACTATATTTTTGGTTCTCAACACCATCAGCTTTGTTGATACCACATAATCTTCTGCAGCAAAACCAACGTATGCATACCTACCGTTGGCTGGTCTTATTTCACTGAAAAGGATGTCATTCTTTTGAATTGTTTTTTTTGCTTGGCCAGGCAAAGTCTTTACTTCACTTTGTTCATGAACCAGAACTTCACCTTTGTAAATATCCGAAGTATTGAGAAAGACCACTCGATCATTTGGAAATTTGTGCGTGATTGAAACACTTTCGATCAAATCTCCCAAAACAAGCTGTTTCTCTGCTTCGCCTGCCTCAGCCTCCTCCACAAACCACTGCTGGAAAAGCGTCTCCGCAAGCGCTTCCAAGGTCTTATTTTGGCGATGCAGCAGGTCGATCTTGTCATCCAAGCTGCTCAGGACTTCGGCAATCGCGCGTTGCTCCTTCAAATTAGGAATTATTAAAGGCATTCCTCCTAGAATCTTCGTATTCAAATTGGGCATGGTGCTACCCACAGCACTGCTCAATACCCAACTTTTGATTTCAGGGGATGAAAAATAGTATGCACAGAACTTTGGATCTAACTCAGGTGAAGTAATTCTTACTTTGAGGCAACCGGTTCCACAAAGCCAGCCGTCTTCGTTTTTTGTGATAAACGCACACTTTTCTACATCACCTCGACGACTATAAACAATATCTCCTTCCTTCACAAGGTATCTACCCAATCTTGCGATATCTTTTTGCCCGACAAAAACCAGATTGTCAGTAACAATATTCAAACGAGGTCCAATATTTGTAGGCATTATGCTTGGAACACCAGCTTGGACGTAATCCGAAGAATGCAAAAGACTTCCGAACGGCCCGGTTTGGATCGTTACATAATATTCAAGGATTGACTCTAAATGCATGCCCATTTCTTAGGATCAACTTCAATGAATTTGAATTACATCCAGCCTTGAATCTTCAAAACTGCCAGTTGGATTTAAGAGAACTATCATATAAGGAATTTGGCCCGTAAAATCGCCAGTATTCTCGATCTTGCCTTGATCTTCTACCTGTATGGTAGCCTCCTTAACAACCTGAACAAAAAAACGCCCCCTTCCATTATCAATTCGGTAAAAATCGTTAATGAATTCCTGCACTGAAACCCCAACGCGAAGAGATATACGCTCGCTCACAAATCTCGTAATACCTTGTTTCGCCTGTATGGCTATTTCAAGTTCAAAGGAGTCAATTTGATTTTCAATTATGTTTGGGTTAGCAATTAGAATTCTGTTCCCGCCAAACATAAACATGAAGGTCGTAACCGTGGTTTCCATATTCTGTGTAATTATATTCCTTATAATAAAATCATATCCTCCCCAAATTCTCCAAAATCCTAGCATTCAACTCCGCCTCCTCAGCCATTTGCCCTTGCAGTTCCTGTTTTAATCCGGCAAAGCGCGCGGCAAAGTCGAAGTCATCTTCTTCATCGGCGAGCCCGACATAGCGCCCGGGCGTGACCACGTAGTTCAAGGCTGCGACCTCTGCGATCGTCGCTGCCTTGCAAAAGCCGGGAACGTCTGCGTAGTCGGCACCGTGTCCTCGCAAAGCGGGATCGCCATTGCGCCACAGGTGATAGGTCGCTGCGATCTGCTCGATGTCGGCATCGCTGAGGTCTCGGTTGCGCCGATTGACCAAGTGCCCATGGTTGCGTGCATCCATGAACAATATCTCCCCCTTGGGACTTGCCCCCTGCCCCTGATCCCCTGCCCCTCGCCGCAGAAACCAAAGGCAAGCTGGAATCTGTGTATTCAAGAACAATTTTGTAGGCAGGTTCACGATACACTCCACCATGCCCGACACTACCAAGGCTTTGCGGATATCGCCCTCGGTATTGGTATTGCTGGTGAGTGAACCCTTGCTCAAGACAAAGCCCGCACGCCCTGCCGGCGCGAGGTGATAAATGAAGTGCTGTATCCAGGCATAGTTGGCATTGCCGGGAGGCGGAGGCAGGTGCTGCCCTAAAACAGACCACCGTGCATCGTCACGCAGCAACTCGCCGCTCCAATCACTGTCATTAAAAGGAGGATTGGCGATGATAAAATCGGCCTTGACATCCTTGTGGGCGTCGTTGAGGAAACTGCCCTCATTGTTCCACTTGACATTGGTGCTGTCGATGCCCCTGATGGCCAAGTTCATCTTCGCGAGCCGCCATGTCGTCTGATTGGACTCCTGCCCATAAATAGAAATGCGATCCGAGGGCGATAGCCCGATCTTCGCACTCACACTCCCACTCACTCTGTTACCGTGTGCTTTGATAAACTTCTCACTCTGCACAAACATGCCGCCGCTGCCACAGCAGGGGTCAAATACCCGCCCTTCGTAGGGTTCCAGCATCTCGACGAGCAGCTTCACCACTGAACCCGGCGTATAAAATTGTCCACCTTTCTTGCCCTCTGCGAGCGCAAATTCCCCCAAGAAGTACTCAAACACCCGCCCGAGCAGGTCCTTGCTTTGGGCCTCTTTGGTTCCCAGCGTGGCTGTACCGATCAGGTCCACCAAGCTGCCGATGCTGGCCTTGTCCAATTTGTCCTGGGCGAATACCTTGGGCAGCACGCCTCGCAGGCTTGCATTGTCGCGCTCGATGGCATCCATGGCCTCGTCCACATCCTTGCCGATCGAGGGCAATTTGGCACGGCCCTGCAACCAAGACCACCTTGCAGAGGGCGGCACATAAAATACCTTCTCTGCCAGGTACTCGTTTTTGTCTTCGGGGTCGGCTCCTTCAAAGCCCTCGCCGCCCGCACTGAGTTTGGTATGCAGCTCCTCAAACGCGTCTGAGATATACTTCAAAAACACCAACCCGAGCACGACGTGCTTGTACTCGGCGGCGTCCATGTTTTTGCGCAGCTTGTCGGCAGTCGCCCACAACTTTTTTTCGAGGGGTTCTTCTGGAACGATCTTTTTTTCTTTTGCCATCTAGCAGGGAGACTTAGGTAGGTCGACGTCGTATTTGTCAATTTTGCAAGCACTGCTCCTAGTCATTGCCTTGTAAGGGCCGGCTGGGAACAGTTGAGTGTCTGTAAAAGAACGATCTGAGGCCTCACTTTCCCACTCCCCCCTTTCCCTGCCGTCAAACGATGCCTCCAATCTACAAAAATTTGACAGGCATGTGAGAAATTCTCTGTTTTGTTTCGACACTAGCCAAAATACCTGTAGAAAACTTCACGCACCACGTCCTCATTTTCTGCATGTACCAGCACCAAGCGCTCGTCCGTGGTATTTGCGAAGGCCAGTGCAGCGGGCGTTGGGGGAACTGAAAGCAACATGATCACCCGATGAACGTTCGTTTCTTCCTTCTCCCAAAATCGCTGGACCGCTTCCTGCCTTGCCACACGATGCCTCCTCTCGATATAGATCCAGGTTTCTTTTCCATCCTGAATAACGCTATGGTCGATGCGTCTCCGCTTTTCGCCCAAGTCATACAATGAAAATTGAATGAAGGCCAGTCGCATCCATTCCCTGATTTGTAGATAATCAGCAAGGGGCTTGAGTTCAGCAAGCATTTTGATTCCATCTTCAAAAAGTACTCTGAGACCATATGTGGCAAGCCTTACCAATAAAATGAAAAGGACCATGGCAAATGGAATCAGAATGGAATGCCACTTCGAGGGAAGCACAAGCCAATACTCAAGAAGGCAGCCGACAAGCACACCTTGTAACTGGGTCCCCAGAGAATTCTCGACTTCATCCTGAATATGATCCATTTCGCCCGCTTCAATCTGATCGACAAATTGCTTCAACTTCGACGCGTTTTCCATCGGGGCTATTTTCCTTCCTCGCCTATCCATTTCCACGACTTGGAATTTTTTCAATATCCAAGGGAGAAACTTGCTAATCACCTCGCGATTATCCGTTTGTCTGGAATCCTTTGCAAATAAATTCCAAGTCGCACTCAAAAGATTTGGCAATCCACAAACTATCTCTGCCATCAGAAACCATGAGCCTAGCAAAGTGAACACTGCCAGAAGCGCAAGGACACCGAGCTCTCCGAGGTGAGCCCATTGCAAACCCAATGCCAACGCCATGATATCCTCGCCAGCAAAATGGCCAACTACCCAATGTGCAAACACCAAGGTAAGGATGAGCTTACATCCAAAGATAATGGCCTTCTTGACGCCCCCAGGGGTCAACAACAAGTCCTTCCCAAGTCCTAATAATGTATCCATATCATGCAAACTTGATGCGGTTTCCGATGTGCTGCGAAATACGTTTTCAACATCGAGTCAAATTTCCAGTCACCCTACCCCTCCTCCACCTCAAACTCCTCCAAATCACTCAGCGCCAGCACCCCACCACTCTCCGCCTCCGGCAGCGCGTCCACACTCCGCAGCTTGCGCTCGATGGCCCGCGTGCGCATGCCCACTACCTCATCCAGCTGATTGCTTGCCGTGTCGAGATTCTTCTTCACCTTGTCCAGCATCCCCCCAAACTTCCCAAACTCAGTTTTCACTGCGCCGAGGATCTTCCAGACCTCACTCCCATGCCGTTGGATGCTCAGCGTTTTGAAGCCCATTTGCAGGCTGTTGAGGATGGCGGCTAGGGTTGTGGGGCCTGTGACTACTACTTTATAGAGGCGCTGCAGGTCTTCTAGGAGGGCTGCTTTGCGCACGACTTCGGCGTAGATGCCCTCGAAGGGCAGGAACATGATCGCGAAGTCGGTGGTATGGGGCGGCGCAATATATTTGTCGTGGATGTCTTTGGCCATTTTGCGGATGGCGGATTCGAGGCGCTTTTGCGCTGCTTCTATTTTGAGGGGATCGGCCGCGTCGTAGGCTTCCTGCAATTGTTCGTAATCCTCGCGGGGAAATTTGGCGTCGATGGCCAGGTACACGGGCTTGCCGTCGTCGTCTTTGCCGGGCAATTTAACTGCGAATTCGACCCGCTCTGCCGAATTGGGTTTCACGGCGACATTGCTTTCATATTGCTCGGGCGCCAGGATTTGCTCGAGCAAGAGCGACAATTGCACTTCGCCAAATCCGCCGCGCATCTTCACATTGCTCAGCACGCGCTTGAGTCCGCCGACGTCTTGCGCGAGCGTTTTCATCTCGCCCAGCCCGTTCTCGACGGCGAGCAATTGTTTGCTCACGGTTTCAAAGGATTGCCCCAGGCGGTCATTAAGGGTCTTCTGCAGCTTTTCGTCCACGGTTTCACGCATCTTTTCGAGCTTGTCGTTGGTGGATGTGATGAGCTCGCCCTGCCGCACCTCCATCTGACTAAACCGCTCTTTTTGACGCTCGTGCATGGCCTCAATATTTTCCTTGAGGGTCGTTTGAAATTCCTGCATCCGGCCCGCCAATGCCTCACGCATGGCGTCACTGTCCTTTTTGGCCTGCTCGGTGAGGGAATTCAGCTGTGATTGTATGCTGATGGTCAATTCCTTCAATTGCTGCACTTGCGCCTCAGAAAAGGTCTTCAAACCCGTGGCCTGCTCCTCGCGGTTGGTTTTGTGGTTGGATTCTGTCTTGTCGGCCAATGCGCTGAGCTTGGTTTCCAAAGTCAGGGTGAGGCCCTCGAGTTTTTGCGCATTGGTTTCGGCGATGGCTTGGAGTTTTGCCTGCACTTCGAATGTAAGCTTGTCCACCTGCGCCGTGACAGACTCCGCAAACAGCTTCTGTCCCAGCGCCTGCTCGGTGCGGTGGCTGAGGTGATGCTGCTCGGTTTTGTCGGTGAGTATGCCCATGCGTTCCTCCAAACCCGTCCGCAGCAAATCCACCGCCTTCTGTTGTTGCGCCGCAAACAGCCCCATCGCCTCCATCACCTCCCTTTTCAACTCCACAAAATTCCGGTTTTGCTCCAGGCGTTGGTCCATGGCCCTTTGTTGGGATTCGTCGCGGCTGTCTTTGAAGGCAGCCTTGAGGGCCGCATCCAAGCGCGCGGTATCGGCCGTGAGTTGGGTCAATGCATTGAGCACCTGCGGATCGGCGCCACCCCGCGGCCGCAGCAAAACCACGAGCAGGCCCACGACAAGCACCAAAATCAATACCACCACCAACAATATTTCCATCATTTCCAGGTCTAGTCTAGCCTATTGGTTCTCCGAAATCCATCCCCTGCCGCCCCACGGTAGCGATTGCGCTACGAGGACTGCCCGAATCTACAAACAATCCCCATCAAGGCAAGCATATTTGCGCAAAATCATAACCGTCAGACAAAGCGACTTGGCAAAAGGATTGGGAATAAATGCTGCGAGCCACCCCCAAACAAGCGTTCGTATCCTCAAAATGGTGGTTTTTATCAAAAGTGGACTTTTGGACTTCGGAACTATTACCGATGACTTGCTAGACTGATGCGCATGTTGTTCAGAATTGGGTGGCAAATAGCTTGGCACTGCTGCGACCTAGCTCAGAAGTCCCTAAAAGGCAGCTCGGAGCTAGGTCGGGGGTAGCTCGGAGCTAGGTCAAGGGTAGCTCGGAGCTAGGTCGAGGGTAGCTC
>JANPHP010000298.1:0-4028 GCA_031424495.1 Bacteroidota bacterium
TCACTATAAAAATCCTCGATGTTTGCTCGGGTCGGTTGCGCGTGCGGCCCCCCACCTTGGGGGCGGCACCGCTCGCAAGTTCCATGACGTATTGCCCCAATTCCTGCACAGCACATCCCCCACTTGCTACCCACCCTCAAATTGCCGAACTTCGCCCAGCCAAATGAGGCCCCAAAATAGCGCTATGAGCACAAGAACGCAGAGTTTCCAAGACGAAATCACAGCAGGCATCCCCCAGACATTGCCTGATCCACGCCCACTCGATCCACGGGTGCCACATGCCAAAGGCCGCAAGCACGACCTCGACAGAGCAGGCAAGAAACTCGCTCTACGCAATGCATTGCGCTATTTCCCCCACGAGCAACACGCCATCCTCGCTCCCGAGTTTGCCTCCGAACTCGATGAATATGGACGCATTTATATGTATCGCTTGCGCCCTAGCTATGAGATGTTTGCGCGGCCGATCGGCGACTACCCGGCAAAATGCCAGCAAGCCGCAGCGATCATGCTCATGATCCAAAACAACCTGGACCCCGCCGTCGCGCAGTTTCCCGAGGAACTCATCACCTACGGCGGCAACGGCGCGGTCTTCCAAAACTGGGCGCAATACCGCCTCACGATGGCCTACCTCAGCGAAATGACCGAGCAGCAGACCCTCGTGATGTACAGCGGCCACCCCATGGGCCTGTTTCCCTCCTCGCCCGATGCGCCCCGAGTCGTGGTGACAAATGGCATGATGATCCCCAACGCCAGCAAACCCGAAAATTATGACCGCTACAACGCCCTCGGCGTCACGCAATATGGGCAGATGACCGCCGGCTCCTACATGTACATAGGCCCGCAGGGCATCGTGCACGGCACCACGATCACGCTCCTCAATGCAGGTAGGCGCTTTAGGCCGGGGGCGCAAGACCTTGGCGGCATGGTCTACGTGACCTCGGGCATGGGCGGCATGAGTGGCGCACAACCCAAGGCCGCCGTGATCGCAGGCGCTGTCGGCGTCGTCGCGGAGATCAATCCCGACGCTGCCCACAAACGCAAGGCACAGGGATGGCTCGACGAACTGTACGAAGACCTCGGGGTGCTCATTCCCCGCATCGTGCAAGCCAAGCAAAACAAAGAAGCCGTCTCGCTCGGCTACCTCGGCAATATTGTGGACCTCTGGGAGGCCCTGCTCGCCGCCGACGTCCCTGTCGAATTGGGCAGCGACCAAACCTCGCTCCACAATCCTTATGCGGGCGGATACTACCCCACCGGCATGGGCTTTGAGGCTGCGAATGCGATGATGAAGGCTGATCCCGCGCAATTCAAGCAGGAAATACAGCGCACATTGCGGCAGCACGCCGCCGTGATTGCGGCCATGGTCGCCAAGGGCATGTATTTCTGGGATTATGGCAATGCTTTTCTCCTCGAATGCAGCCGTGCAGGCGCGCCGATCAGCCACGCAGACGGGCGCTTCATTTATCCGTCTTACGTCGAGGATATTATGGGCCCCATGTGTTTTGACTACGGATTTGGGCCATTCCGATGGGTTTGCTGCTCGGGCAAGGACAGCGATTTGCGCATTTCGGATAATATTGCGGCTTATGTGATCAAGGATTTGATTGCGGTGGCGCCGCCTGAGATCAGGTTGCAGCTCAGCGACAACCTGCATTGGATCGAGACTGCCGAGAAAAATGCGCTCGTGGTGGGCAGCCGCGCCCGCATCTTGTATGCAGACAGCGAGGGCCGCATCAAGATCGCGCTCGCCTTCAACAAAGCCATCCGCGAGGGTCGCATCAGTGCGCCGATCGTGCTCGGGCGCGACCACCACGACGTGAGCGGCACCGACAGCCCCTACCGCGAGACCGCCAATATTTATGACGGATCAGGCGTCACCGCCGACATGGCCGTGCAAAACTTTGTCGGCGACGGCTTCCGGGGCGCGACCTGGATCTCCCTCCACAACGGCGGCGGCGTAGGCTGGGGTGAAGTCATCAACGGCGGCTTCGGCCTAGTCCTAGACGGCAGCGCCGACGCAGATCGCCGCCTCCAAAACATGCTCCTCTGGGATGTGAACAACGGCATCGCAAGGCGGTCATGGGCAAGGAATAAGGAGGCGCTGTTTGCGATACAAAGGGAGATGGCTAGGACGCCTGGGCTGAAAGTGACGATAGCGAATATTGCGGAGGATGGGGTGATTGATGGGGTTTTGGGGTGAAAGCCTCAAAGAACTGCGACAAGAAATAGATTATATAAGTAATTAGTAGATCAATAAAATGGCACAAAGGCTCATTTTTTCTCAACGAATGGGGTATACGCCCAAAGAAAAGATGCTTCAAATTGAATCAATTGATATTCAACTTCGAAACGCACTTTGGACGGCAGTTTATCTCCTTTGGAGTAGCCCATTGCAAAATTCCGCAGACTCCCAAAAGATACACATCATCCTTTGGATACATTTTTATAAGGAACCTTATGATACAATGCCATCGATTGAAAAGCTTCAAGAAACTATTAGAAGGAAATTTTTCGACTGTGAATGGCATCAAGTTTATGATTTTCTAGAATTCGTCGTCAATTGTAAATACGATCACGTTGATATGACCGCATTGAAGGATTGGGTGAACAATTCACTCGAAGCCGAATTTTCTGGATATCGATTTATTGGGAATACGATTTCTCCGATAACAAATCAACATGAGATTTCAACAATCGAAAAATCAATACAAGAGACACAAGTGTTTAGTAGCCTTCATGGCTGCAACCTACACCTAACAGCTGCCCTGAAAAAGCTATCTGATCGAGAGCACCCAGACTATCGCAACTCAATCAAGGAATCTATTTCCGCTGTCGAATCCATAGCCAAAGTGATTTCAGGAAAAGAAACTAGTTCCCTAAAACCTGCACTCGACAAGATCAGCAAACCATTAGGACTGCACCAAGCGCTTGTCCAGGGATTCGGGAGTCTGTACGGTTGGACAAGCCAAGAAGGCGGCATACGACACGCTTTAATTGATGAGCCAAGCAATTGCGACTTCGACGACGCCAAATACATGCTCGTTTCTTGCAGCGCTTTTGTGAATTACCTCATTGCCAAGTGCTCGAAAGCTGGCATTGCGCTTTCGTAATCCTTCCGCATCAATCCATCAAAACAACCTTCCCTGCAAATCAAATCCAGGATGGAATGTACCGATAATGATGAATGGATTCGGAGAGCGCAAATGATTGGCCTTTGTGGTGCCCAAAAAAAGATGAAGATCCTTGGTCTTGACGAAATTGTCGAAATATTTCTCACGTACCTTCTGCACGGCAATTGCCTCGTCGCCGTTGGAACTTTCAAGGCAATTCCTATACAGCATGTTGATTTCCCAGTCTTCAATCATCATGGTGCGCTTTTTACCATCAGCGTCGATCAATTCGTAAGAGAATTCGTAGGGTACTTTTTCTACCAAATCAAAAGGATCTGTCTCACCTGAAAAGAGGTTCAGTTGCTGCGCTTTCTCCGAAAGACTTCTTGCCTTGATCGCATAATCTTGCATTTGGGCCTCGGAGTGCTTCTTGGCGATCAAATCAACGATCTCTCTCGGTTTATAGACAGCCAATGAGGTGTATCGGGGTGCCGTCTTTGCTTCATCGATCAAATCTGTGATGCTATGGCGCACGTTTTGCAACACGATATTCCTGCGCTTCACCCATGCTGGATCATTGTCGGTGCTGATGACATTACCCAGTACAGCTTGATCCAGATTCTTGGGTTTGAAACTCTCGGGCCTGAAGTCCTTCAAATTGCGCTCTAGATCCAGCTCGATCCATTGGTATTTTTTGTACTTTTTGGATTCGTCCAACTTGCGAAACTGCATGGGATAAATCCTCACCCACGAGCCATCCTCTCTCACTCCTGCTGTGCAGACGGTCTCGCCGTATTTTTCTGATGGTGTCGGATAGGTTTTTACAGTAATCAGTATCTTCTCTCGTGTCATGGTAAGTATAGAATTGGTTTTCAAATATGTTCCAAGGTATGGCACCAACCGGGCAGGGCCACGACT
>JANPHP010000299.1:0-4998 GCA_031424495.1 Bacteroidota bacterium
GCTGTCCAAGCTCACCGTGAAGTCGGTGCAAACCGCAACCGGAGGCACGTCATCAGACACGGTCACCATGAAGGTGCAAGTAGCCGTGAGGCCAGCGGCATCAGTGGCGGTTGCCGTCACAGTCGTGTTGCCAAGTGGGAAGGTGCTGCCCGATGCAGGCGAGAACGTCGTCGTCACCCCTGGGCAGTTGTCGCTGGCATTGGCCGTATAAGTCGCTAATCCGGTGCAACTGGTTGGTGAAGTTCCGACAGTCACCGTCGCTGGGCAAGTGATCGTCGGATTCTGGACATCCGTCACTGTAACCGTGAACGAACAGCTAGCCGTATTTCCATTGCCATCGCTCACGACAAAAGTATTCAAGGTCACGCCGACCGGGAATACTACCCCGCTTGCCAGACCAGTCGTCTGTGTCACGGTTGCCGTGCCACAGTTGTCGTCGGCCTCATTGGTGTATTCAAAGAATGCACCGCAAACATTGATATCGTTGGTCAAAGGCACGTCATCGGGCAAAAGGTTGTTGCCGGTGAGGTTGCCGTTGTTCGGACGGTTGGGAGCACCTTGCACGTTACATGCGATGTTGGGTGCCTGTGTGTCGGCCCCCAAGAGCGTCACGTTGGTGACGGCACTCATGCAACCATTCACATCCCGCACCTGGATTGGATATGATCCCGGTGCCAATCCGCCAAATGCATTAGATGCTTGGAAGGATGTACCGCCATTGCTGGAATAGGTATAGGGAGCGCCTCCGCCCGCAGGCGAAGTCACCGTAATCGTCGCATCGGTTCCAGCAGGGCAAGATGCGCTGATGGTCGACGATGCGAAGGTTATGGTATTGCATGCGCAAGTGAGTGTAAGGGCAAAATTGCCGACATCTGTTGAATAGCCATTCACCAATATATAATAGGTGGTGCCTTGGACTGAGTTCCAAGTCACGGTGGAATTGATGCTACTCGCGACGCAGCTACCATCGTCATCATTGTTCCCGACGCATACTGGAGACAGGCAGCTGCCGCTGAAGACGTGCAACTTGGTGTCATAGTCGGTGGCAGCGTTGCAAGTGGTGGCAGTCATCGACTGGCCATTGCCCACGACCGTGTACCAAATACCAGGTGCGCCTACCGACACGCCAACTCCGCAAGTGGTCGGCAATGTTGTTTCGCCGGTCGTCGATGCAAAGATCGTCGAGCCAGTGACGGTGCTACCACATGTCATGGATATTGCGTTTGCACACAAGTCGTTTGCGGGAGGACCCGAAACACATATTGTGAATGTCGGCGTCGTTGGATCGCCCAATGCATAGTGGTAAACGCGGACATAATATGTTGTGCCTGGGGTGAGCCCGGTGAGCGTGGCTACTTCTGTATCCCCCGACAAGCCAGCATCGACACAACCCAAGGAAGTGAGACCGGAGCATGCACCTGTGAAGGCTTCGATCACAGCATCGAAATTCGATGAGCCTGCGACCGTAACATAATGCGTCGATCCCGTGGCAACAAAATTATACCACACATCATCGTTGGGATTGCCTGCACAATTGTTGGGAAGGGATTGTGATGCTGCAAGCGTGGTGCCCGTCGTGGGCACGCATGAGGCTCCAGACACCAACGCGACAGCCCCAGTACAATTGTCGTTTACTGGAGGTACCGGTGGGCAGCCAATCGTAAACGAAACAGCTCCACCTGAAGTCGATTCCGGATCAAGCATAATATAATATTGTACACCTGCGGTAAGCGCAAAGCTGGTACCAACACTAGTACTTGCACCAGACAGATCGTCAATGCAAGTCCAGCCCGTCCCTGAGCATCCGCCCGAAACTGGCTTGAAAAAGTAGTCTACAAAAAATGGAGAGTTGGCTTGCGCGATTGTGTAGATGCCAGTTTGCGGTGCAGTAAACGTGTAGATCGTTTCGATACCCGGAGTAGAGAATCCGCATGTTGTGCTCACAGTTGCATAGCCACCTGTGCCTGCTGGGATCGTAAGCGCTGTCGATACACCGCAAGCCGTAATATTGCCGATCACGGCGCAAGGGTTGAAGGGTGGCGGAGGCGTACTCACGCATATTGTGAATGTGCCTTGTGCCGTACTCGCACTGCCCCAACTATAAACCCTCATGTGATAGGTATTGCCAATCGTGAGGCCCGTGAAAGTCGAAGTTTCCACGGCTGCCCCGCTGCTGTTGTCTACGCAACCCAATGAGTTGCCTGCACAACCACCAGTGAACACTTGAAACACGGCGTCTGCAAGTGTAGTTGGCGTAACGGTCACAGTGTGCGATGTGCTTGTAGCTACAAAACTATACCAGACATCATCGTCGGCAGTGCCAGCACAAGCTGCGGTCGATTGCGTCGCAGCCACGGTCGTACCAAATGCGGTGTTGGTGCACGTGGTGCCGGTATTTACGGAAACGGCAATTGCAGCCACGCACTCGTTGTTGGCGGGAGGAGTTGGCGGCGTGGTCACGCAAAGTGCAAACGTGCCTTGCCCAGTGCCATTGCCTGAGCTATACACTCGCACATGATAAGTATTTCCTATCGTCAAGCCGGCGATCGTTGCGGTTTCGGCAACAGTACCAGTTGTGACATCGCGACAGATCAATGAAGTTCCTGCACAACCTCCAGAGAATACCTGGAAAGCTGCATCTGACATCGTGGTAGGCGTCACGGTCACCGTATGCGCAGTGCTCGTTGCGACAAAGCTGTACCAAACGTCATCATCGGCAGTACCAGCACAGCCCGCAAGCGATTGCGTGGCGCCTGCCGATGTACCGGTCGTCGAGACGGTACAAGTAGTCGTGCCGTTGGGGGTCACTGAAATGGCATTCGCGCACTCATTGTTGGCAGGCGCCACCGGTGGCAATGGCGGTGTCCAAGTATAGGTTTGGCCCAAGGCAGGCTTGACGGCGGGAGTAGCTTGGTTGTAGTAACAAGTAACCGCGTTGTTGGCTCCAGCAGTTGGAGTGGCCCAGTTGCCGGTCGAGACCACGGAAACCGTATTGAAATCGCTATTCACACTTCCACGCAGACCTACCTGACCGACATTGGTAGTCGTAGCTGAAACCGCATTGGACCAAGAGCCATAAACGACCTGTAACAGGTTTGAGGTTTGGTACAATTTGATTTGCATGTCAAACCGCTCAGCATTGACCGTAGTGGCATTGTAGCGCCTTGCATTGGTCCACTGCACGGTAAATACGCCACCAGACGACTGGTAACTCACGACGCCAAGTGTTGTCGTGTTTTGCGATTGCAAGTCACGTGCCCAGCCTGCAAAAGCTCCAGCATATCCAGCTGTGGAACTCAGTGGCGTCAACAAAGTATTAGTTGGAGCCGTGGTGCCAAACGTGATAAATCCATTGGTGCTTACCGATACTGAGGTAAAGGCTACGTTGTTGAATGTAAATGAAAAACCGATCGGCACCGACGTCACTGCGTCATCCCATGGGTTGGTATTCACCACCGTCCCCGTGATCGGGGTATACGTGCCGGCAGATGCCGCAAACGTATAGGCATTCACCTGTGCCTGAGCCTTGGCCCCAAACAACAAAACCAGCATCAAAGCTGCCACGTTGCCAAAATGCAAGAAGCCAACGCATCGGCGTTGGGCACTCTTCAATCCGTTGAAGGAAGATAATTTTTTCATGTTCTTAGAATTGGGGATGTGCCCTTATTTGCTTGTTTCGCCGTATTTTACCAATCGGAACTTTTCGGGATGATCGAGGACAAACTGTCTTTTTTCTGGACTGTAGGTCTTAAAGGTTTCTTCATCAAGGTCTTCCATCGGGCCTGAGAGCGGGGTGATCGGCTCAGCAATCTTCGTTATGCCCCCCTCCCCTGTTTCGCTAGCACGCGTTTGAACGTGTACAGGGTTCACGTTGGCATCAGTTCCGATTTTGTTGGCCGTCGGTGATGACAACGTAGGCACGGTAGCTACCGATACTTCGCTGGTGTTTCGTGCACCTGCAGCATGCCCACCTGCTGCCGAGTATTCACTCGGATGGCTCTGAATCCATGCTGCCTTGGCTGCATCAGACGAAAATTGAGGAATGTTTTGAGCATGAACAGCTATCCCAACCATGAGGCATAGCAAGAACACCGCTAATTTTGCGACAATGAGTCGATGGACCATAGAACTACCTTTTTAAAAACCGTTGATCGAAAAAATTCCGTATTCCTGAGTAGACCTGTTGGAGATCAGACATGTTACTGAGATTTTAAGCTCGGTAATCTGCTGCAAATTGCAAGATCACCTACAATTTGCGAACAATTCTTTCACCTACATTCTACCATTTATCAAAAGAGCGCGTTCCTAGACCCGCAATGAGGGTTGTTGGAAATCACTGCCAATGCGGTGAAATTAGGATGCGATTCTCACAATTCCAATATCATCTACGGCAACAAGGTGAAGAAAATTGTTGATCAGTTGGAATCAGCCTTGTTGAAAGGATCAATGGGGTATAGGGAATGTGCCCCTTATTTATACCGAATTCATCCCAACAATCAGCTTAAAATTGATCATTTGGCATGTTTTGCAGAATTTAGCAAGCCAATACTTACAAAACAGATCTGTCATTCAAGCCAAAAATCGCCCATTTGGCTGAACGAAAGAACAAACAGCATTTTTTTTGTTTTCGTCAGCGATATTGGCTCACTTAGCGACCAAATCTAACATGGCATACCATGAATATTACACACCTATCCATGGATACAGCCGACCAAAGCATTGCCCCATTCGATCCTAAGTAGGTTTTAATCTGGGAAATATGTCTTCCATCCGACTCCCGTCCCATCGAATTTGTACACGCACAAATTCAAGATCGGATCAATGAACCACATGGGCCAGTTGATGTGGGACTAGCAAAGGCAAGTTTTTAACACTCAGGCGAAGTTATCCACCCCGATCGATTTGAGCCCGTCGATGGATTTCGGCTCCAGCGAACAGCGCAAGCGGCATGTATCGGCCGATTTCGTCGCCGTCCTGTCGCGCATGCTGACGCGCCAC
>JANPHP010000300.1:0-3482 GCA_031424495.1 Bacteroidota bacterium
GGTAGCAGTTAGTAGGGAGCAGTTAGTAGGTCGCCGTTCGCTGTTGGTTTCGTGGTTGGCGGGGGGGGCGTTGATTTGCTTGGGTGGTTTGGGAAATTTGCGAGCGCTCTGCCATTATTCATTATTCATTCTTGATAGTTAATTAGTTTTGCAACATGAGTAAAAAAGGACGGGTACTGGTCGCGATGAGTGGGGGGATAGACAGCTCGGTGACGGCTGTAATGCTGCATGAGCAAGGTTTTGAGGTGATCGGCCTCACCATGAAGACTTGGGACTACGCGAATGCGGGCGGGCAGACCAAGGAAACAGGCTGCTGTAGCCTCGACTCGATCAACGATGCACGCATCGTTGCCGTGGAACTCGGCTTTCCGCATTACATCATCGACATCCGCGAGGAGTTTGGCGACTATGTGATCGAGAACTTTGTCGACGAGTACCTCGCAGGGCGCACGCCCAACCCCTGCGTGCTCTGCAATACGCATATCAAATGGGACGCATTGTTGCGCCGCGCAGACAAGATGGATTGTGAATTCATCGCCACTGGGCACTATGCACAGGTGCGGCAGGAAAATGATCGCCACGTGATCTCGCGTGGCAAGGACCTGAACAAGGATCAGAGCTACGTGCTCTGGGGCCTGCAACAGAAGTCCTTGGCGCGCACCATCTTCCCGATGGGCAAGTACCACAAGGCCGAGATCAAGGACATGGCCCGGGGCATGGGTTTCCATCACCTCGTGAACAAAAGCGAGAGTTATGAAATCTGCTTCATCCCCGACAACGATTACCACGGCTTCCTCAACCGAAATGTACCCGGCTTGGAGGAGCGCGTCGCGGGCGGCAACTTCATGCTCGCCGACGGTACCATCGTGGGCAAACACAAGGGTTATCCCTACTACACCATCGGTCAGCGCAAGGGCATCATCGCCATGGGCGAGCCTTATTATGTGACCTATATCGACCCCGAGACCAATACGGTCATGATCGGCAAGGACGAGGAATTGCTGGAGCACAAAATGCAGGTGCGCGGGGTGAATCTCGTGAAATATGCCAGCCTGCCCGAGGAAATCGAGGCCGTGACCAAGATCCGCTACAAAGATGCGGGTTCACCGAGCATCTTGCATCCGCTGGGCGATGGCCTTGTTGATGTGACCTTTGAGTCGCCCGTGCGGGCGATCACGCCTGGGCAGAGCGCAGTCTTTTACGAAGGCGACGACGTGCTCGGCGGCGGCTGGATCAAGAGCATAGGGGGGAATTGAGGATTTTTGGGGGAGGAATTTGGCGAAATCAGCTTGTGAAATCACCTCTCGCGCTTCTTCAATAGACTTGCATGTTGGCTAGTTTTTACACATTTTTGAGTCATGGAGTTGAGCAATCGGTTATTTTGGGATGTTGACCCTACAAACGTCGACTATCAACGTCATGCAAGGCTCGTAATCGAGCGCGTATCAACCAGAGGTACATTGGATGAGTGGCGTGCCATCGTGCGCTACTATGGAAAGGAGAGGATAAGGCAAGAAGCGACCCAGATAGCTAGTTTGGATCCAAGAACGCTTCATTTTTTAAGTTCAAATTTAGAAGTTCCTATCTCCGAATTCCGATGTTACACAAAAGGACAGTTGAACCCAGCACATTCTCCCTACTAGCGGAATTGATGGCATTGCCTCAATTGAGCGAATTCTACCTCGTCGGTGGGACTGCATTGGCATTGCAAATTGGACACCGGTGGTCGGTCGATCTTGATTTGTTTTGCGATTTGAAGTGGGATCCTGAAACCTTGATGGAGTGCTTGCCAAGGCCCCTTGAAAAGACTGCTGCCACCTCGGTTTTCCAAGGTTACTACATCCACGAAGTCAAATGCGATTTTGTCAGGTACCTCTATCCGAGACAATTGCCCCTAATTGTTGATGAACAAATCAGAATGGCTTCTCCGCTCGAAATCGCTGCAATGAAATTGATGGCGATCACCAATAGGGGCAAGAAAAAGGATTTTGTAGACCTTCATTTTCTATTGAAAATGTATTCGCTCAAGGAAATTTTTGATCTCTTCATCAAAAAATACCCTGAAACGCAGCCATTTTTGGTGGCGCGATCACTTTGTTACTTTGGAGATGCCGAGGAAGATCCAGACCCCTTGTTGTTTTCCCCCATCGAATGGTCCAAAATCAAGGATTCCATTCGCAAATCGGTCAATGGATTCACTACCTGAAAACGCTGATTTAGATCGAACTCAATCCTTCTACCGCATCCACCTCAGCATCACCGGAAATCCCTCCTTACCATCCAATGCGGCTTGCCTGGGGTCGGTGCTGAGTCCCATCCAAACCAGCAAGGGCAGGCCAATAAAATTGCCACTTGTGAGTTCATCCCTGAGCCAATTGGCACCGCCCTTATAGCCGGCATCGTGGATCACAAATTCTAGCGGTAAGTCTAGGTGGATACTTGCCGCATAAGTCCACAAGATCACCGCCATTTCGTCGCCGTCATGATCGGGCAGCACCTCCTTCACATTTCCTGAAAAAAGGCCTCGCTTTTCAGGAGGCAAAACTGCAATATGCCCTGCTTCATGCAAAATGTCGCCTGGGTAAAGCAGCAGGTCCCGATCGATCACGATCGAGCCACCTCTCACTTCCAAACCCGGCAAAAAGGTCTCGGTCGACACGCTCCCATACCGCCAAGCGATGCCAATCTCGTCGAGAAAGTCCAATGTGCGCTCCGTGTACACCTGCACCTGATGGACGGCAGACTCTGCCTCCAATCGCATGACTAAATCCGCTGCCGCCGGATTGTTCATCCTGCGCAATTCGCTGATCATCTGCTGCCGCTGTTGCTCGGGCATCTGCGGCGGCTTGATGCTCTCCAGGTCAAACCCTGCCCCGACCAACCAAGCATCCGTCCAAGCATTGCGAATGCAGTCGATCACCAAGTGAATGCGGTCTTGCACGCTGCGGTTGTGCACGCTGTGGGGTTGGGAAAAATCAGCAAACCAGCACTCCCCCACTTGCATCGGCAACCGCAGCCCCGCAACGACAAACTCGACGTCGTGGTGGGTGCGCAAGGGAATGTGCAACCTGAAAACACCATCTGCATAGCCGAGCCCTTGGTCGCGGTGCGTCTTGATCTCACCGCCTGCGGCTTGGCGCAGTAGGCGCACACTTTCCTTTTCACACTGAATCGACTGCAAAATTTCCTGAAAATGGGCACATTCGGCGAGCAACCAGGTGTCTTGATAATCTGAATCAGGATGGGAATACACATTGTCGATCTGCCCATCTTGGGAGCGCAAGGCAATGGAATCCCATCCACCTTCATAATCCTTGCTGTTGAAATGCGGACGCCAATCCACAGCCAAGCAATGCGCCAAGTCTTTTAACAAGCCTTGCAGATCGACCTGCAAGGGCAGCCGCAAGGCGGAAATTGTGGCCGTTTTTACCGCATTCGCTTCCATTTCGATTTGATCAAATATTCATCACCAGCTGATGATG
>JANPHP010000301.1:0-6191 GCA_031424495.1 Bacteroidota bacterium
TTACCAACAAGTCTTTGAAAAGGGCTTCGTCGCAGATTATCCCCTTACGATCAGGCATACCGACGGGCACCTCATCGACGTCTTGTACAATGCCACCGTCTACAAAGATACCGATGGCATTGTGCTCGGCGTCTTTGCAGCGGCGCGCGATGTCACCGTCCAAAATCAGGCCTCACAGTATGCTCGCAGCCTATTGGAGGCGAGCCTAGACCCACTCGTGACGATCGGCTCCACAGGCAAGATCATGGATGTGAACCAAGCGTCGATCTTGGTCACCGGTCGCACACGCGAACAGCTCATCGGCACCGACTTTTCAGACTACTTTACCGAACCTGAAAAGGCGCAGGCGGGTTACCAGCAGGTTTTTGAAAAGGGCTTCGTCGCCGATTATCCCCTTACGATCAGGCATACCGACGGAAATCTCACCGATGTATTGTACAATGCTACCGTCTATAAGAATGCCGATGGCATTGTGCTTGGTGTCTTTGCAGCGGCGCGCGATGTCACGGAGCAGAAATGGGCGATCGACTTGCGCATCGCCAACAAAGAACTCGCATTCCAAAACAACGAGAAGGAAAAACGCGCCGATGAGTTGGTCATCGCAAATGCAGAACTCGCATTCCAAAACAACGAGAAAGAGAAGCGCGCCGAGGAATTGGTGATCGCCAATGCAGAACTCGCATTCCAAAACAACGAGAAAGAGAAGCGCGCCGAGGAATTGGTCATCGCCAATGCGGAACTCGCATTCCAAAACAACGAGAAAGAGAAGCGTGCCGAGGAATTGGTCATCGCCAATGCGGAACTCGCATTCCAAAACAACGAGAAAGAGAAGCGTGCCGCCGAGCTGGTCATTGCCAATACTGAGCTGGCATTCCAAAGCGAAACCAAAGAAAAGCGTGCTGCTGAGCTCGTGATCGCCAATGGGGAACTCGCCTTTCAAAACGGGGAGAAGGAAAAACGCGCCGCCGAACTGGTCATCGCCAATGAGGAGCTGGCCTACCAAAGCAAGGTCAAAGAGCGCCGCGCGGCAGAGTTGGTGATCGCCAACAAAGAACTGGTATTCCAAAATCAAGAAAAAGAAAAGCGCGCCACTGAGCTGGTGCTGGCAAATGAGGAGCTGGCTTTTCAAAACGCTGAGAAAGAAAAGCGCGCCACCGAGCTCACCCTGGCCAATGAGGAGCTTGCCTATCAAAGTGCCGAAAAAGAAAAACGCGCCGCCGAGCTGGTCATTGCCAATATCGAACTCGCATTCCAAAACGATGAGAAGGGAAAGCGTGTCGCCGAGCTGCGCATCGCCAACTACGCCCGTGGGCTCATCGAGGCTAGCCGCGACCCCCTCGTCACGATCAATGCCGCAGGCAAGATCACCGACATGAACGAGGCAACGGTCCAAATCACCGGCATTTCTCGTGAGCAGCTGATCGGTTCAGACTTTTTTGACTACTTCACCGAGCCGCAAAAGGCCCGCGAAGTGTACCAAGAGGTCTTTGCGATGGGCTCCGTCGCCGACTCCCCACTCACCCTGCGCCACAAGGAAGGCAAACTCACCGACGTTTTGTTCAACGGCGCTGTCTACAAAGACGACATGGGCTTGGTGCAAGGGGTGGTGATCGTGGCACGTGACGTGACCGAGCGCAAAAAGATCGAAGCCAATCTTGCCAAGACGCTGCAAGAAATCTCAGGTTACAAAATGGCGCTCGACGAGAGCTCCATTGTCGCCATTACCGATCAGCACGGCACCATCAATTACGCCAACGACAATTTCTGCAAAATCTCGGGCTACTCCCGTGAGGAATTGATCGGGGCAGACCACAAGCTCATCAACTCTGGTTTTCACCCTGCGTCATTCATGGCCGACCTCTGGGACACGATCAGCAGTGGCACGATCTGGACGGGCGAGATCAAGAACCTCGCGAAAAATGGCAGCATCTATTGGGTCGACACGACCATCGTGCCTTTTTCAAATGAAGATGGTGAAATCTACCAATATGTCGCAATCAGACATGATATCACAGCCCGCAAGTTGCTGCTGCAATACTCGATCAGCCTCATCGAGGCGAGCCGTGACCCGCTCGTGACGATCAGCCCCCAAGGCAAGATCACCGACATGAACGAGGCCATGGTGACCGTGACGGGCCGCAGCCGCGCACATTTGCGCGGCTCAGACTTCAAGAACTATTTCACCGATCCGCAAAAAGCGAGCGAGGTCTACCAAGCGGTATTTGAAAAGGGTTTTGTGACCGACTATCCGCTCACGATCATCGACCACAAGCTCATCCCAGTTTTGTTCAATGGCTCTGTCTACAAAGACGACACCGGCAATGTCGTGGGCGCCGTGATCGTCGCTAGGGATGTGACAGAGCAAAACCGTGTGCAAAATGAACTCACAGAGGCCATCGTCTTTGCTGAATTGGCGACCTCGTTTGCAGAGGAGGCCAAGGCGCGCGCCGAGCAAGCCACTGAGACGGCAACCAATGCCGTGAAGGCCAAGCAGCAGTTTCTCTCCAACATGAGCCACGAGATTCGCACGCCGATGAATGCCATCATCGGTTTTACCAAGGTACTCCTGAAAACCGAGCTCTCTGGCAAGCAAAAGGAATACCTCTCGGCGATCAAGATGAGTGGCGATGCCCTCATCGTGCTCATCAATGACATCCTAGACCTCGCCAAGGTCGACGCTGGCAAGATGACTTTTGAGCACACTCCCTTCAAATTGGCGGCCTCGATCACCTCGATGCTGCACCTCTTTGAGACCAAGATCCAGGAAAAAAACTTGACGCTGGAGATCGACTTTGATGCGCAGATCCCAGAGGTACTGCTGGGTGACTCGGTGCGCTTGCACCAGATCATCATGAACCTTTTGAGCAACGCCGTGAAATTTACCAACGAAGGAAAAATCAAGGTGCGGGCGCGGCTGCTTGAGGAGGACGCCAACATGGTCAAGGTCGAACTCTCAGTGTTTGATACAGGCATCGGTATCGCAGCCTCCAAGATCGACTCGATCTTTGAAAATTTTCAGCAAGCGTCGAGCAGCACGTCACGGCTTTTTGGGGGCACCGGCTTGGGTTTGGCGATTGTGAAGCAACTCGTCGAGCAGCAGGGTGGCACCATTACCGTGAGCAGTCAGGTCGATATCGGGTCTACATTCAGTTTCGTACTCACATTTGGGAAGACAGAAGCAGAGGCAGCCGCCTCGATGCAGATCGTCGAGGTAGACCCCGACTTCAAAAGCATCAAGGTTCTCGTGGTCGAGGACATGCCCCTCAATCAATTGCTGATGCGCACGCTTTTGGATGACTTTGGTTTCGAGCGCGACATCGCCGCCAACGGACAGATCGCCATCGAGAAGCTGCAATCCAAAACCTTTGACATCATCTTGATGGACTTGCAAATGCCGGTCATGAATGGATTTGAGGCCACGGCCTACATCCGCAATACCTTGCGCAGCAAGATCCCCATCATCGCACTCACCGCCGATGTGACCACGATGGACCTTGCAAGATGCACCGAGGTAGGCATGGACGACTACCTCGCCAAGCCCGTCGACGAGCGTATGCTCTACAGCAAGATCCTCTCGCATGTCCAGAAACCATTGACCACGTCCAAGGCTATGCAAGCTGAAAATGTACAGCCGATCACAAGCGCAACCCAGCCCGTCATCCGCTACACCAACCTCGCCTACTTGAAGACCCGCACCAAGTCCAATCCAGATTTGATGATGGAAATGATCTCGATCTATATCGAGCAGACGCCTCCCCTCATTACCGCCATGCGGCAGGGATTGCAAGACAGGGATTGGCAGGGGCTGCAAGCTGCTGTACACAAGATGATACCGTCATTTTCCATCATGGGGATCGGTAATGAGTATGAGATGATGGCAAAAAAAATACACGAATTTGCGACTTCACAGCAACAGTTTGCTGTCATCGACGAGATGGTCGCGCACCTCGGTAGTGTCTGCGAACAGGCGCTACTGGAATTGGAAGAAGACTTGAGGAGAATAAGAACCACAAAGTGATGAAAAACGAGAAGATTAAGTTGTTTTTGGTTGATGATGATGCCTTGTTTTTGAAGACATTGGAGATTGAATTCTTGGAACATGCCGATTTTGACATTCAAACCTTTGCGACAGGTGAGTTGTGCCTAGCCCAACTGTCCAAATACCCAGATGTGATCATCTTGGATTACCACCTTGACGGCATCGACAAATCGGCGATGAACGGCATCGCGACCTTGGATAAAATCAAGGCCTACAATCCAGATATTCCCGTGATCATGCTCTCGTCACAAGACAAGATCGATGTCGCCGTGGATTGCATGCACCACCGCGCTTATGACTATGTCGTCAAAAGCGAAACCGCCTTTTTCAGGCTGAAAAAGATCATTACCACCGCATTCAAGTACAAAAAGATGGAAAAGGAATTGCATTGGTACATGGACCGAATGTAATGCCGGGCAGCTTGTAGGGGAATGCAAGTGATGTATTGGACCAGGTATTTACACCTGACAAGATCTTGCTTGTGATTTGCACGATGAATTTCAGCAATGAATCCCAGTCAGTCAATTTGGCCTGCATCCCTTGTGCGCCACCCTTGCCCCGCAAATTCTTGCCGGACAAGGGCGGCGATCAGCATTGACGACAATCAAATTGGCAGCGCAAGGCACCATTTTGCAAGCCTGCCCCACCGAATGGCATGGCACTGATCGCGTAGCGAATTCCAAATCTTCACATTCGCCTCGCAAACCCATGACAACCACCGCATTCAACAACCGGGAAATGCGTATCATTATGCTTTTGTGAAATCGGCTATTCACCGCTAACCGTTGTGGTCAAAGGCCGTAAACCCTCAAAAAGCAACCGATGGACGCAGCACAATCTGCACGCTGGCAAAAAATCAATCACTTCAGCCTCGACGATCCCGCATCAGACTATAGTTTCAGTGACCGCTTGGCACGCGAGAATGGTTGGTCACTCGAATTTACCCTGCGGGCCATCCACGAATACAAACGCTTCATTTTCCTGATCTGCATTGCCCCGCATCCGCTCACGCCTTCAGACGAGGTGGACCAAGTCTGGCACTTGCATCTGCTCTACACACAATCCTACTGGATCGATTTTTGTGAACAGACGATCGGCAGGCACATCCACCACGGCCCCACCAAAGGCGGCTCTTCGGAACGCAACAAATACGACGACTGGTACAACAAAACCTTGGCCTTGTATGCTGAGACATTTGGCCAATCGGCTCCCGCCGACCTCTGGCCACCTGCTGCAAAACGATTTGGCGACATCGACTTTCAGCGCATCAACAAAGCCCACCATTGGATATTCAAGAAACCTCAATTTTTACGCAAATGAATACAACATTATCCTTAAACCCAGCATTTTGCCTCCTCCTGCTGCGGCAGCGAGAGGCCACCTGGAGCGAATTGGTACGCATCATTTTCATGGACTTGGTGCAGCGCAAGAAACTCAGTATTACTCCTGAGGCATCGGCGCCAGGCTATCTGCAACCGATACCGCTCATCGTGTCACTCGGCGATGATGGCCGCGATGGCAAGTCGCAACTCCATGAGCGTTTCTTGCTTGAATTCTTCTACGAGCAACCCGATGCGCGGCTGCCGCTCAAGTCCTTCTTGAAACTTGCCCGCAAAAAGATACCATGGGCAGCGCGCATCCACTACCTGATCGAGAACCAACCGGCCTTTGAACCCTATTTCCAAAGTACTTGGTGGCAGCGCTTGTTTGGTCGGTTTTCCCTCTCGACAGCGGGCTTCAACTTAAAAGCGACGATCGCCACCGAGATCTCGGCGGCGAACACAATGATCCTGCAAAAACTTGCGACCGACCCGGCCCAAGCTGCCACTTGGGTCAAAAGCCTGGGTGCCCACGCTCTGCTCCTGCCCGACTTGGCCCAAGACCGCATCTCGGCCACCCTCAACCAATTGCAAGATGCGCTCACGCAAGAAGAAAGGGAGGCTTTTGGAGCAGAAGGTTTTGACATGGACGGTTTTGACCTCGAGCTAGCCTTTGTGAGCACGATCTCAGACCACGTGCACGATGCCGGCGATCATGGCCATGGCCACGACAGCGGCTGCGGTACAGACAGTGGAGATGGTGGAGACAGTGGCGGCGGCGACAGCGGTTGTGGCGATAGCGGATGCAGCGGGTGTGGGGGCGGATGCGGGGG
>JANPHP010000302.1:0-4868 GCA_031424495.1 Bacteroidota bacterium
CTTCGCTGGCTGGCAGGCGGTCGCAAACCTCAGGGCGCTAGAAAAAGGAAGCCAATGGCACAGGATGATCGCTTTTACACAAGATGAAATGGCCGCCTGACGAATTTGTCGTACACCCTCCGCGCCAATCGCTTAGTCTTACCTTGAAATATTGCCTACATTGCCAGCACCATCCAACGTGTGCGATTTTATGGAATCTCTCCCAGTCATAGATATCTCGTCCTTGCTTTCAAGTGACGCCGATCGTCTCGCAGTAGCTGCACAGATCGAAATGGCCTGTCGGGCTCATGGTTTTTTTTACATCACAGGTCATGGAGTCTCAGCTGAATTGATCGCACAGTTGGAATCGATGAGTCAGAAGTTTTTTGCGTGGACTCAGGAAGAGAAATTACGGTTTCGCATGGCACTTGCAGGCAAGGCTTGGCGCGGTTATTTTCCATTGGGCGGGGAGCTGACCTCGGGTCACCCCGATTGGAAGGAGGGTTTGTACCTGGGTACGGAACTGGCAGATGATCATCCACTTGTCGTTGCAGGAACGCCATTGCATGGCGCAAATCTGTTTCCCGATTTGGCTGGGTTTCGTGAAGCCATCCTCTCCTACATGGCGCAAGTGACCCGTGTGGGCCACGCGCTGCTGGAAGGCGTGGCCTTGAGTTTGGGCCTTGAGGCCACATATTTTTCTCATCGTTACACCGCCGATCCCTTGATCCTGTTTCGGATCTTCAACTATCCGTCACAACCCTTGCCCGCTGATTTGGAAGGTGATCCAGAATCCATTTGGGGCGTCGGCGAGCATACAGATTATGGCCTGCTCACCTTGTTGTACCAAGATGCAGTGGGTGGCCTGCAAGTCAAAACGGCGCAAGGGTGGATCGCCGCACCACCGATTCCTGGCACCTTTGTCTGCAATATCGGGGATATGCTGGACCGCATGACTGGTGGACTGTACCGTTCCACACCACATCGTGTCGCACGCAATACTTCGGGGCGCGATCGGCTCTCGTTTCCGCTGTTTTTTGACCCTAATTTCTTTGTTTCTGTGAAGCGGATCGAGGGCTTTGAGGCCTTGGATGACAGCGCATTGCGTTGGGATGCCGCCAACGTGCACGCTTTTGGGGGAACTTATGGGGAATATGTTTTAGGGAAAGTGGGGAAGGTATTTCCAGCCTTGCGTGGTGAATCCCTTTGATTGGCGCGATGCGTAAGGACACCGCATTGGCGCTCAAATGATTCAGTCCTTTGGCGAGTATTGCCTAGCCAAAAAGGTGGTTCAAAATCAGGCAATTGGAAACTCATCTAACCGTCAATTTTTGCGAACAATTGGTAGAGGAATCCACGATTGGCTTGCACAAGTTTTGGATGATTTTCAACAACGAAGCGCGAAGCCGAGATTGAATTCCCGACTTGTGTATTGTATTCCGACAACTGGCTTAAATAACTGTTTTTCAGGCTGAAAACTGAAACGATGGGCGAGTTGGAAGAGAATTTTCGTTTTCAAATAGAACAAATCACATTCGCCATCCACCTCCCAAATCCGACCATCCAAACACAAAACCTGCCCAACGGCCGTCTAAATGGCCTGAAATCGTATTCATCAACTACCTTCGCATTCCAAAACATAAAAAAGAGAGCCAAACAAGCCTGCGCCATGAATCAGATCTACAAATATCCCCGCACCCCACACATCCGTGGTTCGCGCCTGCAGGCAGGCGACGATGACCTCGCCGATGTGCCGCTCGACGCGCTCAAGGGCAAACATTTAGTGATCGAAGAAAAGCTCGACGGCGCCAATTGCGCCATCAGTTTTGGCTACCACGGCCTGCAATTGCAGAGCCGTGGCCACTACCTGACCGGCGGACCCCGCGAGCGGCAATTTGACCTGCTCAAAACTTGGGCGAATACTTATGCGCAAGATTTTCAGGCAGTTTTAGGCGAACGCTACGTCATGTATGGAGAATGGCTTTATGCCAAGCATACCGTATTTTACAATGCCTTGCGGCATTATTTCCTGGAGTTTGACATCATGGATTTGGAGACGATGCAGTTTCTAGACACGCCGCGCCGGCAAGCGCTTTTGCATGCACTGCCCATGGTGCAAAGCATGCCCGTCATGCACAGCGGTCCCACACCCACGATGAAGCAATTCCTTGCGCTGGTGACTGACTCTGAGGCAATTGTCGGCGACCCGATCGCTGATCTGCGCCGGGTGGCAGCGTCGCTCGGGCAGCGTGCAGACCAAGTCGTCGCCGAGACCGCTAGCGACAAAACCATGGAGGGCCTTTACCTCAAGGTCGAGGAAAATGGCATCGTGACCGAGCGCTACAAATATGTACGCGCCGGTTTTGTGCAGGCGCTCGTCGCCTCAGATAGCCATTGGATGGACCGACCCATTCTCCCCAATCAACTCAAGCCGGGAATTGATATTTTTGCAAGATAAGTTATGGAAAATAATTGGACGTCTCCGCTCTGCCCCGCGCCGGGGCAGCCCCTCGATTGGGAGGCATTGAATGCCCTCCCGTGGGTGCGCAATATGCGCGGCGTGCCGCAATCGCCCGTGCACCATGCAGAGGGCGACGTGTGGATACACACGCGCATGGTTGTACAATCCTTGCTCGATTTGCCTGAATACCAGGCACTCTCGGATCACAAGCGCTCCGTCCTATCTTGGGCGACGCTGGCGCATGATATCTCCAAGCCGGAATGCACCTATACCGACGACGATGGAAATATTGTGTCGCCAAGGCATGCCGTAAAAGGCCGCATATTGTGGCGGGGGCAGGCTTACCAAGGTCTGCCTGCCGGGGTGCCATTTGCGGTGCGTGAGGAGGTTGCGCACTTGGTGCGCTATCACGGATTGCCCTTGTGGTTTTTGCAAAAGCGGGATTTGCAGGCCCTCGTCATCAAAGCGAGCCAATTGATGGATCTGCAAATGTTGGCCCTACTCGCCGAGGCTGATGTGCGTGGACGCATTTGCCATGACCAAGCTGATTTGCTCTACCGCGTCGAATTGTTTCGGGAATATTGCAAGGAACAAGGCGTCTGGGACGGCCCTTGGCAATTCAAGAATAGCCATGCGAGATTCCAATATTTCCACAATCCGGCGAATGGGTTGCTGTATGAGCCGTATGACGACTATCGCGGCACCGCAATATTGATGTCGGGCTTGCCAGGCTCGGGCAAAGATACTTGGATCGCCAAAAATCACCCCGATTGGCCGGTGGTTTCCTTGGATGATTTGCGCGCTGAGTTTGACATTTCCCCCAAAGACAAGCAGGGTTTCATCGTCAATACCGCGCTGGAGCGGGCCAAAGAGCGTCTGCGCAAGGGCGAAAATTTCATCTGGAATGCCACCAATATTATTCCTGCGATCAGAGGTCCCTTGATCGCCATGTTTCAGGAGTATAAGGCGCGCACGCGCATCGTGCACATCGAGGTGCCCTACAAGCGCATGATCGCACAAAACGCAGCGCGCAAGGCCAAAGTGCCCGATAAAATCATGGCAAAAATGCTCCAAAAATGGGAGGTGCCCGAGATTTGGGAAGCGCCTGATGTGGAGTATGTCGTAAGTTCGTCGTAATTCCCGAATTTTTTTGCTAGATTCAAGAAGTAAAAGTCTTTTGAAGGATTGTTTTAATAGATTTCTATGGGTAGGGCATACATTAATTTTGGACCAGAAAGTAGGGAGGCCTCAGAAGAGATTCTTCATAGGATTCAAAGTGCAAATCAGTCAATATCGATCATCACTCCATACTTCAGCCCTGATTCTAGGTTCCTTGAAGCGTTATTGTCGAGAGCTGCTACTGGGACTCCCGTTCGACTTACCATAAATTTCGAGAAAGAGCTGGTGGAAAGAGGCTCGCTGGCTTTTCATGCACTTCGTCGAATATTGCTGGACAATCGCGTTCAGATATTTTATGACAATCAATTTCATTCTAAGATCTATCAAATTGATCGGAGTATTTATGTTGGATCGATGAATTTTACAAGAAGGGGGTTGGTTCAAATTGATGAAATCATTGCAACAGTTTCGCACGAAGAAAGTATCTTGAAGGTCGAAGATTATTTAGGTCACCTGTGCGCCAGGGCTAAGAGGCTTACCCTAGAGATTCTTAATCAATTTTCACCCCTCGAAATTGGAGCAGAGAATCGTTCTAATTTGGAAGAAGAATTAGAATCTTTAGAGAATCCAAAAAAGACAGTTGAGTATATTGAGCACCTTGCCAGAGATGAATATGATCGATTTTTTAAAGTCTCAGATATTTCAGCCAAATTATTAGGAGAATATGAAAAGAACATCAAATTCGATGAAGAAATCTTTGAAGCTAACTCCGAGATCCTAAAGGAGAAGTTTTTGGAAATTGATTTGATGGATTGGCCTACGACAAGAAAAATTGCTGAGAAAATTAAATATTTTTCAAAATATTTTGACTTCGTTTATAAGAAGAAGAATGACCTGCATTATCAGTTTTATAACCTAATTTACAAAACATTTAGCCCGCGAGGGGAATCAAACTACCAAGAATTGAAGCTTCAGTTCGCGGAAATTTTTGAAAATAAGCTTATTGTAGAAGTTTCTGACAATGGGAAGACTACTTTTCAGATTTTCACCTTCAGAGATTGGAAAGATGGGCTCGCCATCAAGCTCTTCGAAGATTACAGAAGCTATTTTAATTCAAATCAACTCCCATACCCTGAGCCGATAGATAAGAAGATTTTACATCTTCTAACCCGCATTATTCACGAGTCCTAGGATTTTGTGCATAAAAAATGGGCATAACCCGTTATATTTCAGCTGACTAAAGTAGAAAATTAACGAAAATGGCTATGCCCAATATTGAGGATCAATTTACGGCCTTTCGCCGTGGAAA
>JANPHP010000303.1:0-13506 GCA_031424495.1 Bacteroidota bacterium
CAGCTGCGGATCGATCGCAGACTCGGCTATGGTGGTGATGTTGTGGAAGCGTGCATCAGAGACCAGGCCGTCGGTGAGGTCGACAGAGACAGGTGACCAGCTGTGGAATGCAAGCCCGCCGTAATTTTTGTAAACGCGGTAAGTGCCTGTATAATAGATGTCTTCTGAATGATGACTTTTGATGATCGGCATGTCCCAATTGCGGTGGTCATTCACATCGATGCCCGTGTTGTAGGGCTGGAAAATATTGCCGCCATCATCTGAAAACAATAGATTTCCATTTTGATTTTCCACGACAAGGTGATCGGGGTCGGCATCGTAGATGGGCTGAAAACCATCGCCGCCCCAGATCCTTGGCCACTGATCTAGTCCCGAAAAATTCCCACTTGTCGTGCCATTGTCTTGTAAGCCAGTCGTGTAGGTGCCTGGAAGATGTGGATTTACCGCGACACGGTAGCTTTGGGTATTGGGGATGTCATCGAGTCGGGTCCATGCAATACCGTTGTCGACGGTTTTGAAAAGCCCGCCATCGGTCGCCACTATAAATGATTGCGGACCCAAAAAGGCCATGTCGTGCTTGTCGGCATGCACAAGATAGGTCCACCATTCGGGATCGACCATGGTCCAATTTGTGCCATCGTTTTGGGTGCGGTATAGTTGGATACCCGCCAGGTACAAGTCATTGGGACTGTAGGGGTTGATGAAAATATTGCCAAAATACCATCCAAAACTGCCCAGCGCATCGGGTGCCAGGGTGGACACGTCTATCGGCATCCATGTCGCGCCTGCATTCACCGATTTGTAAATCCCAGTGAGGTAATAAGTCGTATCGACATAGGCGGCATACACAATTTGAGGGTTGGTGGGATGCACGGCAAGATTGATGCGGCATTGAGGCCAGCTGGGAAGCCCGTTGGAGAGCGCATTCCATGACATACCACCATCGGTCGTTTTCCAGATTTTGGCATTGGGGCCCCAAGATGTGTTTTCTTGATCGCTGCGGATGCGGTCCCAGCTGCTGGCGTAGAGCACCAGCTTGTAGACAGGATCTTGCACCAGATCGATGATGCCTGTTTGGTCCGAAACAAACAGGGTTTGGGCCCATGTAGTGCCACCGTTTGTGCTCACATAGACCCCACGATCGTTGTTGCGCTCCATGCGCAGGCCCATTGCAGCCACATATAGCTTATTGTGATTTACAGGGTCGACGATCACGCGGCTGATGATGCGCGTATTTCCGAGACCGATGTTCGTCCAGCTACTGCCGCCATCGGTGCTTTTGTAGAGGCCATCACCAACGTAGCCATATCCGCCGCTATTGACGTCGCCAGTGCCGGCATACACCACCGATGAGCTCCCCGGTTCATAGGTGATGTCGCCAATCGCCAGCGACAGATGATCGTCAAAAACTGGAAACCAATGGCCGCCACCGTCCACCGTTTTGAAGATGCCGCCAGCAGCGCAGCCAGCCAAAATCACTTGCGGGTTATTGGGGTCCACAGCCACGGCATTGATGCGGCCACCGATATTGCTTGGACCTTCCAACCGCCATTGGTCATCCGTAAATCCACCGACCGCAGCAGTTTTGTTCTGCATTTGCCGCGCATTCTGCAGCGCTGCGACATAGGCTGCGACATCAAATTTCGTATCTGGATAGCTGCGCACATCCTCAAAATGCTCTGCGGGAGCACTAAGCTCTTCCATTTCTGCCTCGGCCTCACCTGCGACCTGCGGCCTATCAACCGCTGTTTCAAAAATTAAGGGTGAGCCTTTTTGGATGCGGGCGATTCCCAAAATAATGCAAGCAATCACGAGGGCAACAGCAACATATTTCTTGATTCTCAAATTCATATTCGCTCCATCGATCGGGTTCAGAATCCAATATAGCAGTTTGTTTGCAGTTTTTCCTACGACCAGCAAGTCCTTCAAAACTGAACTGGGTAATGCAATGCGGTAAAAAAAACATGGCCAAATGGACAATTGTTGACATCCACGCCTGATTTCAGATTCGATTTTGGGGCAGATAGGGCGGTTGTCGGTTGCAATTGGGAAACGAATGCTTAATTTTCCATTGCGAAATGAAATCCTAGGAATGATTATGAGAAAAACCTTTACACTTATCCTTTTGATCGCATGTTTGGTGGGGCCGCTCATGGCTCAAACCGATTGCGGCGGTGGGCGGTACATCAGCGAAGTTTTTGCTGGAAACACCCGCACCAACAATGTCACCTACGGTGCCAACATCAACCTACAAGGCCAGAACCAATCTTTGGAAATGGATATTTGGGAGCCGCTGGGCGATACCGAGCCGCTGCGTCCGATTTTGGTACTTGCCCACGGTGGCAGCTTTGTGGGTGGCACCAAAGATGCCGTCGACATCACCTCACTCGCTGACCCGCTCACCAAGCGTGGTTTTGTGATTTCCTCGATCGAGTACCGCCTCGGCATGGCGGGCCTTCCTTTTCCTGGCCCTGACTCCATCGATGCGTCGACCGCCGTGTGGCGTGCGGTTGCTGACTTCAAAGCTGCCGTGCGTTTCCTCTACAAAAGCGCCCAAAATGGCAATCCCTACCGCATCGATACCACCCGTTTGTACATCGGTGGCGTGTCTGCTGGCGCTGTTGCTGCGGTTCACTATGCCTACCTCGACGACATCAACGAGATGCCTTCCTACATCGATACGACCCTTGCAGGCACAGGCGGCGGCATCGAGGGCAATAGCGGCAACCCCGGATACAGCTCCAAGCCGCATGGCGTGATCAACATCTGCGGCATGATCGCAGACACCGCTTGGATGAGTGCTGGCGATGAGCCGATTGTGAGCCTGCACGGAACCGCAGACGATGTCGTGCCTTATGGCTCGGCCATCATTTCTGTGGCTGGTTTTTATCCGATTTTTGTCGTCGACGGCAGCTCCTCGATTACCGCGAAAGCCAACGAACTGGGTATCGACAACTGTTTTTGGACCCATGTAGGGGCTGGGCATACCCCCCACATCAGCTCCCAGGCTTACTTGGATACCACGGTGAATTATGTGAGCAATTTCATGTACCACTTGGTCTGTGGCGGTTCCGCGACCTGCGATCCGCTTGCCTCCCGCGCCGACGCGCAGCCAAGGGGCGAAGTGGCATTGTACCCCAATCCCGCCGATACCCGCTTTGACCTCAAAATCGAAGGCGTCGTGCCCACGGAGTGGGACTACAGCCTCACCGACATCACCGGCCGCGTGTTGCAGGCAGGCCATGCGATCGGCACCGATATGCACCGCTTCGACCGCAACGGGCTCGCAGCGGGCATCTATTTGGTGCGAGTGAGTGGCGATGGACTTTCCAAGACCGAACGCGTTGTTTTGCGCTAATCAGTTTGCGCATCCAATATTTGAAACGGGCGGCCCACACAGGTCGCCCGTTTCAATTTGCACAATGTGAGAGCTGGGTAAATGATCCGCAGGGAAATGCGCGTCTTTGGGAAATGCCATTTTTCCCATCATCAACCGTATCATGACGTGAACGTTGGTTCAGATTGTAATTGATGTATGCGATTCCTGGGGAATTGACGTTTTCTGATTGATTTCTAATTCGCAGCTCAAGTTATCCCAAAACCGTTTCCCAAACCCGCCAGAAACGCATTGGCCCCCAAACAATCTGCGTGCTTGGGGGCCAATGAAAATGAGCAATTCAATTCCTCAAGGAAAAAGCACGCCATTCAAATCCTTGATCGAAACCATCGGCACGGAGGCGCCATAATGGGCATTGATCGCAGTGATGAATTGATTGGCGATGAGGCCCGCACCTTTGGGGTTGGGGCCGTAGCCATCGAGGGAGAAAAATCCGCCCGACGCAAATTCTGAATTGAAATCGACCGCATCCACCCTGATGCCCGCCTTGACAGAAGCATAATAGGTTTCCATTTCAGCAACCGCAAAGTCATGCTGTGCTGCCAAGTCACGAATCGCAGCGTTGTACTGCGCGACGGTGTTGCGCAGGTCGGCGAGTTCCGTGGCCAGCAAAGAGCAGCGATTGGGAATGAGCTTGAAGAGCACGCCCATCTTGTAGCACTTCATCGAGTCGAGCGGCACGGTCAGGAGTATCATGTCGTCGTTGGTCATTTGGCGGATACCGTAGGTGGAGCTGGGATCCTCGACGACGAATCCATTCTCGCCATTGACGAAGTTCAAATAGATGCCGCCGCTGTTGTAGAGCGTATTGAGGGCGTCGGCGAGGCTGTCGTTGAGCGGCAGGCCGCGCGGAGGCACGGTGGTGAAAAAGGGCATGGTGGCGACATCAGGAATGGTCGCCAAGACACCTTTTGCACCGACGGCCGTGAGGGCAGTGAGCACCGAGTCCAATTTTTGGCGAAAGGCCGCCGGGCTCGGCATGGCAGGCGCGCTGCCACCTTTGCTCGCCCAGTTCCAGACTTCGTCCATCCCGGGCCACCATATTACGAAGTTGGGATTGCTCGCCACAGCTTCTTCCAATATGCTGCGATTGGTGCCCGCAAACGGAAAGCGCGAGGCAAAAACCGATGGACCACCCAAGAGGTGATCGTCGCCAATGTCGCGGCGATCCAAGTCCCACATGCCCGCGCCAGGCACGGTATAATCTTGTATGGGTCCGCTCACGCGGTCCCAAACGCCTGTGCCAGCAAGGTCATTTTCAGACAAATTGGTTTTGAGCGGTCCCAGGCTCACCTCGCCATTACAATCGGTCGCATCGCCAAGATGGCTGCTCGATTGATAGGGCGCAACCCAAGGGTAAGGATGCACGCCGACGGAATAGGAGGCAGGCACTGTCGCCTGAAACAAATTGGTCGCGCCCACCGTGGCCAATCGGCCTGCGATCAAAGCTGCGATCGAATTCGCTTGGCCCTTGCTCGAGAGCGCGCCATCTTGGTAACCCGACAGGGCTGTGCCGCCCAAAGCAATGGTTTTTGCAAAATTTGCACGACCCGGATCGGGCTCAGGCACATCCAATTTGGCAGCGCATCCATACAGGATCACTGGCGCCAAAAACACGCTCATCCGCCGCAGGCTACCTGCCAAAAACAAAGAATTCCAAGGACTCCAGTTCATGTCTCAATATTGCTTTTCTCAACGGAATATCAAAATGAAATGGACACTGGAGAATGGCCTACAAGCTCCAGTGTCCATTTTCAAATCATTAGCCTCAAAGCGACTCCAGCAATTCCTCTGAGATGCCGACGCTGCTAAAGCCGCCGTCATGAAAGAGGTTTTGCATGGTCACCTTGCGGGTGAGGTCGCTGAAAAGCGTAATACAATAATCAGCGCACTCGTCAGCGGTGGCGTTGCCGAGCGGGCTCAGCTTCGCGCCAAAGTCGAGCATTTTGTCGAAGCCTTTCACGCCCGAGCCGGCTGTGGTAGGGGTGGGGCTTTGGCTGATGGTATTCACACGCACTTTTTTGGCTTTGCCAAAATGGTAGCCAAAGGAGCGGGCGATGCTTTCCAGCAAGGCTTTAGCCTCGGCCATGTCATTGTATTTCGCAAAGGTGCGTTGCGCGGCGATGTAGCTGAGCGCCAGAATGGAACCCCACTCATTCATGATGTCTTTTTCCATCGCGACTTGCATCACGCGGTGAAATGACATCGCCGAAATGTCAAGGGTTTTGTGGTACCAATCGTAATTCAGATCGGTATAAGCTTTGTTTTTGCGCACGTTGGGCGACATGCCGATCGAGTGCAAAATGAAGTCAATCTTGCCAAAGCGCTCAGCAGCCTTATCGATGAGGTTGTTGATATCGACCATCTCGGTGGCATCGCAGGCGACGACCTCGGTACCCAAACGCTGGGCGAGCTCGGCGATTTGGCCCATGCGCAATGCGACAGGCGCATTGGTGAGCAAGATTTCAGCGCCTTCTTCATGGGCGCGTTCGGCGACTTTCCAGGCGATGGACGATTCGTCCAATGCTCCAAAAATGATTCCTTTTTTTCCTTTGAGCAGGTTGTAACCCATAGATCTTATTTTCTGAGGAGTTGTGAACAAGTGATGTGGCTCAGAGCCGTCCCGAAGTTATCAATTCTTTTGCATTTCGGATGGCACTCTCGCTAGGATCTGCGCCGCTGAGCATGTGAGCAAGCTCCATGATGCGGCCATCCTCATCAAGCGAGGCCACGTGCGAGGTGGTCGTACCGGCCTCCACGGTTTTGTAAATTTTGAAATGGTGATTGCCCTTGGCTGCGATTTGAGGCAGGTGGGTGATGGCAATGAGTTGGTAACGCTTGGCGAGCTGCGCCATAACCTTGCCGACTTTGTTGGCGATTTCTCCTGAAATCCCCGTGTCAATTTCGTCAAAAATGAGGACGGAAAGCTCGGCTTTCTCTGCGAGTGCAGCCTTGATGGCAAGCATCACGCGGCTGATCTCGCCGCCAGATGCGATCTGCCCAAGCGATCCCATGGGCATGCCGGCATTGGTGCGGATGCGGAAATCGACCGTATTGAGGCCGCCTGCATTGGGTTGGATGCGCTCCGAGTCGATGCTCAAGATGCCTTGTGCATCGACGTTGCGGGCGACCACGACCTCAAATTTGGCATTTTCCAAACCTACCTGCCGCAATAGGTCGTCTACGCTGGCATTGAGGGTCTTAGCGACTTTTTGGCGGCTGGCTTCCAAGGCTTTGCCGAATGTGATGAGCGATTTTTCGGCCTTGGCGAGCTCCTTTTGCAGCGCGGCGATCTTGTCGCCGAGTGAATCGAAGTGGCCTACCTTGGCCTGGTATTCATCGCGCAGCGTGATGAGTGCGGCGATGCCTTCCACGTTGAATTTTTTCTTCAGGCGGTTCAACATGTCGCTGCGCTCCTGCAAGGTCGTGAGCGTGCCCGGGTCCAAATCAATGGCTTCATTGAGGTGAATGAGCTCACGAACCGCCTCCTGAATCAGGATGCGGGCCTCTTGGATATTTTGTTGCTGAGCGGCAATATGCGGATTGATCTTGGCAGCGCGCTCCAGTCGGTCGATGACCGCCGAGAGCTGACTGTAGGCGCTGGCCTCGTCGTCATAGAGCGTGCTGCTCGCAAATCCGAGACCTTCTTTGATTTCGCCGGCATGCTCCAGCAATTCCAATTCTTGGCCCAAATTGGCCTCTTCCTCGACGCTGAGTTTTGCGGTCGTGAGTTCCTCAAGAAGAAACTTGAAATAATCTTGTTGCTGTCTAGCGCTCGCTTCCTCGCGTTCGCACTCGGCGATCTGTTTTCTGATTTTGCTCAATTCGCCGAGCATCTTCCCGAATTCACGTGCCTCGGCAGTCGTGCCGGCATACTGATCGAGCAGCTTGATCTGAAACTCAGGCGCGAGCAACATCTGGTTTTGGTGCTGCCCGTGCAGGTCCACGAGCAGGCCCGTGATGTCTTTGAGCACCTGTAGATTCACCGGTGTATCATTGACAAAGGCGCGCGACTTGCCGTCGGCACTCGCCTCGCGACGGATTGTGAGCAATTGATCGTCCCAATCAAAATCATCGATTTTTTGAAGCTCCAGCACCAAGCCGGGAGGCAGGTCTTGAAACACCGCCTCAACGACGCATTTTTTGTCGGGATGAAAGATCATCCCATAGTCCAGTCGCTTGCCCAGAATCAGGCCGATGGCACCGAGTAGCAAGGACTTGCCTGCACCAGTCTCGCCGGTGAGGATGTTGAGGCCAGGTCCCAAGAGGATGTCGGTCTCGTCGATGAGGGCATAGTTAGCGATATGTAGGCTGCGTAGCATAGTTTACCAGGAACTGATCACGTCCAGAAGAATGAAATGTATGTCTGTAAAGGCGAGCGTTTGCGAATGGCGGGATGCATTGGTCCATTCGGCATTGGCATCTGAGAGCACGAGAGCGTCTGCGGCGGCGGTTTTCACGATCCCGCTATGCGTTTTCCCATCCAACATGACCACCTGCGCAACCTGACCGAGCAGCTCAGCCAATCGTGACTGTATCTTGCTGCGCGGGATGCGGATCGTTCGTTTTCCCATAGGGCAAAGATAAGCATCCGCTTGAATTCAAAGATTCAACAGCGCCCAATCCGGGCATATCGTGGATAAATTTTGGAGAATGGGCTTTCTGAGCCGATGGAGGGGCAGATTATTTCTCTTCCCTGATCTTCTCGTAGTCTGAAGCGTTGGAGGGGTCGACTTCAGACATGATCTTGATGACCTCAGTTTTTTCCGGCATCGTGCCCTTGCGAAACATGTTGATGATCTCGGTCGATTTTGCAGTGATGAAGACCCTCGTAATGTATTTCGCAGGATAGCGTTGATTGAGCTTTTGCAATTCGCGGAGGGCACCCAGGGTCGCAGCTCGGCCGGTGCTCAGGTTTTTCTCCATTTGATCCAATCCCTGCCGATGGTAGACATAGAGAATGTTATGGATCTGTTTCATGGAGTTGTCCAACATTTCATTCACCAGCCAGAAACGGTTGCGGGTTCCGTCAAAGTTGCGCCATCCTGGCCCGCCGGCATTGCCAGCGAGGTTCACGATCTGTTGCGCCTTTTGAAAATAAGGCGCGCCGCTGCCCATTTCATAGGTCTCTTGGTCAAATCCAATGATCGTGTAGCAGTAATAGTTGAGCACCGAGGTAAGCTCGTCGATGTAGTTGTTTTCGGAAAATTCGAGCGGATTGAAGGGCACAAACCTGAAATCGAGGTCTTTGTCTTGGATGTTGAGGACCATGGACTCATAAGACGAATTGTAGATCGGCCTGAAGAGCTGCACGACCATGGTTGCCGTGAATCGGTCGTCATCGGGGCGGGCGCCGATGAGAATTTGCATCCTGCACTTGATGCGTTCCTGCGGCTCATATTTCAAGTCGGTCCATTTCCTGAAATTCACATATTTCATGATGGCATCCTGCATCTGAGGATACACGGTCTGGTCGCTGCTGACGGTAGGCGCCGAGACAGACACGACGCATTGCAGCTCCTGAGCCGACACGACTTTTGGCGCGATGAATGCGAAGATGCCTGCAAGGACGATATAGAAGCGTTTTTTCATTTCTCGATTGCATTACAGAGAACCGACCAGATGTCTGTGGCGACTGCGTCTTTACCCTTGAGTTCAAAATTATGCATTTCGCCCTTACGAGAGAAGACGGTGATTTTGTTGGTACCACTACCAAATCCCGCGCCAGAGTCGCGGAGGCTGTTGAGCACAATGAAATCTAGATTTTTGCGTTCCATTTTTGCGCGTGCATTTGCCTCTTCATCATTGGTTTCCAGGGCAAAACCGACGAGCAACTGCCCTGCGGGCTTTTGCTCACCCAACTGCTTCAAGATATCGCGCGTGCGGCCCAATGTCAATACCAAATTTTCATCACCTTTTTTGATCTTGATCGGGGAGAACTCGAGCGGACGGTAGTCGCCGACGGCAGCGGTCATGATCACGATGTCTTGTTCGGCACTGTGGCTAGTCATCGCCTCAAACATTTCTTGAGCGGTCTCCACGCGAACGGTCGTGATCCCGGCTGCATCTTTGAGTGCGACAGGGCCGCTCACAAGCGTGACCTGCGCACCTAGACGCGCAGCCTCGCGGGCAAGGGCGTAACCCATCGTGCCTGTGGAGCCATTGCTGATGAAGCGCACGGGATCCACATATTCACGTGTCGGACCTGCTGAGAGGAGCACGCGCTTGCCAGCAAGCGGCTTGGGACTGAGTGCCGAGATGGTCGCTGCGAGGATCTCCTCAGGTTCGGCCATGCGGCCTGCGCCGTGTAGGCCACTCGCCAAAAAGCCTTCGCCTGCATGCATCACATGCACACCATCTGCCTGCAGCTGCGCAAGATTGCGCAGCGTACTCGGGTGTATATACATGTCTGCGTCCATCGCCGGAGCGACGAGCACAGGGCATTTTGCGCTGAGGAAAACTGCCGTAAGCGCATTGTCGCATAAACCATGCGCCATTTTGGCGAGGGTGTTTGCACTTGCAGGCGCGACGACCATGAAGTCTGCCCAAGCGCCAAGGTGCACGTGTTCGGTCCAGCTGCCGTCCCACAGTCCGGCGAAGACCGGATGCTGACTCAGGTTGGAAAAGGTGAGTTCACCGACAAATCGCTTTGCCGATTCGGTCATCACCACGCGCACTTGGGCACCCTGCGCAACGAAAAGCCGCACCAGAAGTGCGGCTTTGTATGCTGCGATACTGCCTGTGATGCCTACAATGATCTTCTTGTCGGCGAGCATGGGCAGATCAAGGATTCAGTTCAGGGTGATTGGTGTCGGCAGGGTTGTCCCTGTGGCGCCAATAAACTTTGTGGGCCATGAACTCCTCGACTGCGACTTGCGAAGCTTTTGGGAGGCGCTCGTAGTGCTTGGAAATCTCGATTTGCTCACGGTTTTCAGTGATCTCGTCAAGGTTGTCGTGTGCGGGTGCAAACTCGGCGAGTTTGCGGCCCAATTCTTCCTTGGTCACCACGGTGTGCTGATTGGAGCGGGCACCGATGATGGACACAGATTTATAGATGTTACCCGTTGGGTAGCTCATCTCATCGGTGTTCAGGGGCAGAAAATCTTGTTCCATGTATGCAAAATTAATCTTTGAACTTCTCTTCGTACTGCTTAAACAACTTATCGGCCTCCTTCAGGTACGCACTTTTGGGGTACTTGAGTTGGAAGGCCTGGTATTCATCGAGGGCTCCCGTGTAGGAAGCCTTGCGCTCTTCCATGTCTGGGGTCGTCATGACCACGTCCATGGAGGATTTGAAGCTTTCATACAGCGATTTTTCATCGATACGCTGCTGTTCGGCCTCAAGCTTTTTCTTGTTTTTCTCGAGGTCGGCCAACAAATTTTTGGCTTCATTGGCAAATTTACTCTCTGGAAACTTCTCTACAAACTTTTCGTGAATTTCGATCGCCTCATTGTAGCGTTGCAGGCGCTTGCTGCTGATGCTGGAATGCGATAGATCCACGGCCGATTTGAGCCACAAGTACTGCGCCTCTTCCCGAAACTTGGAGTCTGGATACTCCTCGGTCATGATCTTAAATGCTTCAACAGCAGCCTTGTGGTAGCCGATTTTGTGATAGAGATTGGCTTGCTCAAACGCTTTTTTTGCCAAGCGCTCACGCAATTCGGTGAGGTAGGCCATGCTTTCGTCCTTGTGCTTGGACTCTGGATGACGGCTCAAAAACAATTGAAATTGATTGATGGCCTTGTCTGTATAGGTTTGATCCAAATAGTAAGGATCAGAAGTTTGGTAGTAGCACTTGGCAGTCATGTACTCAAATTCCACGGCATGCTCGCTTGCCGGATATTTTTGCGCGTAGTCACTAAAGAGGAATGAAGAGCTGACCAATTCGCCTAAAAAGTACTTGCAGTAGGCCAAATAATAGTACATGATCTCAGCACGTGGGTGGCCACGGTACACGGCCACGAGTTCCTCAAAAAGAAAAACGGCCTCGTCATACTTCTTGTGGTTGTAATAGGCGATCGCAGCCGTGTCCTTGTCGGCAATGACGCTACTTTTGGCCAATTTGCGATAGGGGTCACAGCTAGATAGCGTGATACCCACCACGATGGCAGCCAAAATCAAGAATGGAACGATCACTTTTTGCATACGAGGGGCAAAGATAGATAAATCAAGGAAACTGCGATCAGCTTTTTGCAGGAGATCAATCTATCTACGCCGATGCTAGCTGATTATTTGATCCACCAAATTTTCGAGGAAGCGCCCACGTTTGCCCCTAATCCATCAGCATTATCCATAGTGGTGCATAACTCGCTCTACTCAAGCCAAGCAATTTTCTGAAATTCGCAAGTCTCTTCGCCGTGCTGACTCCCAATTTTTTTGAGTTTCAGCAATTCATGTTAAATTTGCGGCGTTTTGAGATTTTCTAGAGGTAGTACCTAAACGCTTAGAAACTTGGACGTTTTCAGCAAAATTGAGAAGATGATGAAGGCCGACCTAGGGCAATTTGCCGGGGTGGGTCACGGATATTTCACATTTCCTAAATTGGAAGGTGAAGTGGGGCCATGGATGAACTTTCGTGGCAAGAAGGTCCTGAACTGGTCGCTCAACAACTATTTGGGCTTGTGCAACCACCCTGAGGTGCGCAAAACCGATGGTGAGGCAGCTGTACAGTATGGCTTGGGCTATCCGATGGGTTCCCGCATGCTCACCGGAAATACCGACATCCATGAGCAGTTTGAGCGCGAGGTCGCAGCGTTCATGGAAAAAGAAGATGCCTACTTGATGAACTTCGGTTATCAAGGTCAGGTGTCGATCATTCAGTCCCTGGTCGATCGCCATGACGTGATCGTCTATGACCAACTGAGCCACGCCTGCATCATGGACGGCATGATGATGACACTCGCCAAGCGCTTTGTCTTCAAGCACAATGACATGGAGCAATTTGAGGACAGACTCAAAAAGGCCACCGCAATTGTAGAGAAAACAGGCGGCGGCATCTTGGTCATCACCGAAGGCGTGTTTGGCATGAAAGGTGACTTGGGCAAGCTCGACAAGATCGCAGCTTTCAAGGAAAAATATCAGTTCCGCCTTTTGGTCGACGACGCCCACGGTTTTGGTGTCATGGGCGCCAAGGGCATCGGTACAGGCGAGCACCTCGGCTGCCAAGACAAGATCGATGTGCTCTTCTGCACATTTGCCAAGTCCATGGCTAGCATCGGCGCCTTTGTGTGCGGCGATAAGAATGTGATCAACTACTTGCGCTACAACATGCGCTCGCAGATCTACGCAAAGACTTTGCCGATGCCTTTGGCAATCGGTGCGCTCAAGCGCTTGGAGCTGTTGAAGAACTCGCCCGAAATGCGCGAGAAGCTTTGGAGCATTGTCAATGCCATTCAGTCAGGCTTGCGTGCACGCAACTTCGACATCGGCATTACCGAGTCACCTGTGACGCCGGTGTATCTCAAAGGCTCCTATGAAGAAGCTGCTCGCATGATCATCGACTTGCGCGAAAACTACAACCTCTTTGTCTCGGTGGTCACCTACCCAGTCGTGGAGCGTGGCGAACTCATGCTGCGCATCATCCCGACGGCGACCCACTCGATGGAAGACGTGGAGTACACCCTCAACGCATTCGAAGAAATCAGGACCAAAGTAGAATCTGGCGTGTACAAGCAGGGTGCCCCACTCGGCGCAGGCATGCTCGGCTAATCCGCTCAGTTCTATATCCGAATATCAAAAGCGGTCCTCAGTGGCCGCTTTTTTTGTGCGTATCGCGATGCTGAGTGATGTGTATAAAATTTGTTAAAAGCTTCTGTTTTGTTGCATCTATAATTCGCTAAATTCGCACAAATACCATCATATCTTAGAACACATGGAGAAATTTAGACAACTGCGCGATTTGATTGTCGGCATGGAAGGAGACTTTGATAAGTTTTACGGCAAAGGCAACAAAGCTGCCGGTACACGCATCCGCAAAGGCATGCAAGACCTCAAAGCACTTGCCCAAGACATCAGGCTGAATGTACAAAATTCGAAAAGCGCCTGATTTGCTGCGTTTTGATCGGAATGTCGGCGAGACCGATCGACCTGAACCCAAAGAGAAGTGGCG